>CATKZW010000014.1 GCA_949841465.1 uncultured Oscillospiraceae bacterium | reverse complement strand
ACCTGTCCGTGATGACCGAGAACATCCAGGACGCCGAGTCCACCATCCGCGACGTGGACGTGGCCGAGGAAATGATGGCCTACACCAAGAACAACATCCTGATCCAGTCCGCTCAGGCCATGCTGGCCCAGGCCAACCAGGTGCCTCAGGGCGTGCTCCAGCTCCTCCAGTAAGAAGCTGCCCGCACCCTCAGACACACAGCCCAAAGCATCAAACGGGGGCGGGCGTTGCCCGCCCCCGTTCTCACTGCCCTGGGAAGTGGGGGAAAGCCGCCGCTTTGCGGCAGCCTTCCCGTGCATCCCAGCAACTGAAAAGGAGTCGGTTATCATGAGCAAGCCCTTCTATTCCATTGGAATGATCTTCAAAAATGAGATCCGCTGCCTGGAGCGGTGCTTGAAGTCCCTTCAGCCGCTGAAGGAGGCCGTGCCCTGTGAGATCGTTATGGCGGACACGGGCTCCACTGATGGCAGCCGTGAAATTGCGGAGAAATATGCGGATGTACTGTTCGACTTTGAGTGGGTGGACGACTTTTCCGCAGCCCGAAACGCGGTAATGGACCGCTGCTCGGGCCAGTGGTATCTCTCCATCGACGCGGACGAGTGGCTGATGGAGGACATTTCGGAACTGATCCAATTCTCCAAGCTGAAAAAAGCGCCTCGAAATTATTGCGGCCTTATGATCCGCAACTATAAAACGATGCAGCTGGAGAAGGGCGAGCATTACGTAGATTTCACTGCCATCCGCATGGCCAAATTGAGCACGGGAATGCGTTACACAGGCCGTATTCACGAAAAATGGGTGGAGTCCACCGGGGAAGGAGTTTTTATCTCCATCCTGGGAAAGACTTGGCTTGGACACGACGGTTACGCGTACATCAGCAATGAGGTGGTCATGCAAAAGCACGACCGCAATATGGCGCTGCTGAAGAAGAAACTGGAGGATGACCCAGAAGATCTGCAAACCTATATCGAGTGCATGGATTCCGCCAAGAGCCTTGACGAGAATTGCGGTGATTATGCCCGACAGGCGCTGGAGGTGTTCCGAAAAGCGCCGGAGCGTTGGGGGCACTTCGGCGGCGTGGTCTATCGCGGCATCGTATCCGTAGCCAGCATTCACAAGCTGCCTGAATTGGAAGCGTGGATTGCATCGGCAGAAGAATTTTCCACCTCAATTTTTGTCAATATCGACGTGTCCTTTGATGCGCACACCCACTATTTTGGGAAGGACAACTATGAAAAGGCAATCCACTGGGGCGAGCTGTACCGGAAGGGGATCGCGGACTATCAAGCGGATAAGTTCGATCATATTGAGCTTGTCCGGGGCGTGGTAGAGCGAGTAGCCCCTTTTTGGGAACGGAGGATCATGGTTTCCCTTGCGGAGTGCTATTTGAACTGCAAGCAGTATGATAAAGCGCTGGCAGCATTACAGGAACTGGCTGAGGAGCCTTTGGATTCGGAGCAAGTCCGTTTCTTCACCCTGATGACGCTGCGCCTGCACCGAGAGGCGGAATACGACACCCCGAAACTGATGACGGCGTTTTGGGAGAAGCTGACGGCGGAACTTCCGGAGGACGCGGAGGAATCGGTTAAGCTCAAGGCAAAGGAAAACCTGGATTCTTTTACGAAGGAAGCCTACGGCGTCTTTACGCCCCAATACCGCAAAGAGGAGCAAACCAAAGAGGAGTTCCTTCGGTACAGCTACACCCTGTTTCTGCCCCTGGAGGGCCGGGATGATTTGGGCAATGCGGCGGCGGTTTTGGATACAAAGGACCCGCAAATATTGAAGGAAAAGCTGTGCCGACAGGACAAGCTAGGTGATCTGCCCATCCATGTGATCGCCCACGCCATGGCCCAAGGGGTGGAACTCCCACTGCCCGGCAAGCCGATGCAGGTGGAGGAAATGGACAACCTGGTCAACCGCCTGGCCCAGGAAGCGGAGCTGTTCATCCCCATAGCGTTAAAAGCGCTGGAAGGGAATTTCGCTCGGACACTTCAAAGCCTGTGCTGGGCCAAGAGCCTGGCTCTGGCCGCGCTGCGGACCAACGATTGGACTGCAGGCAAGATCCCGGAAGGGAAAATGCTCACCCTGTCGCTGGATGAGCCGGTTGAGCCTGAGGAAAATGTCACCGAACGGAGCATGGCGGTAGCCCAGGCCTTTGCCAAGGTAGAAGGAAAGTACCTGCCGGCGTGCTATGCGCCCAATCTTTTGAACCGTGACGCGCTGTTCATGCTGCCGCCCCTGCACCGCTTCGGCTGGTACTGCGCCCAAGCGTTCCAGGCCCTGGAGCGAGGGGATCAAGTGAGCTACCTTCGGCTGCTGCGGGAGGGACTGACCTCCTGTGAGAATGCCAAGGACGTGGCGGAGTTTCTGCTGGAGCACATCCCAGAGGTGAAACCCAAGGAGCCAGCGGCGGAGATGACCGTGTTGGCGGAACAGGTCCGGGCCATGTTGTCACGATTTGCCCCGGACGACCCGGCGGTGGCGGTGCTGAAGCAGAGTGAGGCATACCAAAAGGTGGCCCACCTTATCGAAGGGCTGGAGCCTCCGGTTGCGGGAGGGCTGCTGCAATGAAGGTGGTGATCCTGGCCGGAGGTCTGGGCACCCGGATCAGCGAGGAAAGCTATCTCCGGCCCAAACCCATGATCGAGATCGGAGACCAGCCCATTTTGTGGCACATCATGAAGTATTACTCTGGTTTTGGCTTTCACGACTTTATTATTTGCTGTGGTTATAAAGGCCATGTAATCAAGGAGTACTTCGCGGACTATTATCTCCACCGTTCCGATGTGACTTTTGACTTTTCAGCAGAGAATCAAATGACGGTGCACCAGAACGTGGCGGAGCCTTGGCGGGTGACCTTGGTTGACACCGGACTGAACGCCCAGACCGGAGCCCGGGTCAAACGGATCCAGAAGTATGTTCAGGACGAGTCGTTTATGCTCACTTATGGCGACGGTGTGAGCAATGTGGATTTGAAGTCCCTGCTTGCACAGCACCGGAAAAGCGGAAAGATCGTGACCCTTACCGGCATACAGCCGGGCGGGCGGTTCGGTGTGCTGGACCTGGAGGGCGAGACGGTGAGGGGCTTTCGGGAAAAGGCAAAAGAAGACGGCGGATGGATTAATGGCGGCTTCATGGTGATGGAGCCGGAGGTGTTTTCCTATCTGGGCGACCAGGAGGAGTGCATCCTGGAGCAGGAGCCGATGAAGGCGCTGGCCCGAGAGGGGCGGCTTGGGGTCTATAAGCACACAGGCTTCTGGCAGTGCATGGACACCCAGCGGGATAAAGGAAAACTGGAGGGGCTGTGGCAAAGCGGACAGGCCCCCTGGAAGGATTGGTGAGGTTTTGATGAAGAACGCGCAGGAGTTGAGACAACAGATATTGTCCCTGACAGAGGCGTACTATGAGGCGCAGTTCGGACAGGAAAAAGCCTTCCTGGCCGGGGACCGCATTGATTATGCAGGCCGGGTATTCGACCGGGAGGAACTGCGGGAGCTGGTGAACGCGTCGCTGGAGTTCTGGCTGACGGCGGGACATTACACCCGAGAATTTGAGACCGGCCTGGCCGGATACCTGGGCGTAAAATACTGCTCGCTGGTAAATTCCGGATCCTCTGCCAACTTGCTGGCATTTATGGCGTTGACGTCGCCTGCGCTGGGCGAGCGGCGCATTTGCAGGGGCGATGAGGTGATCACGGTGGCGGCGGGTTTTCCAACCACGGTGGCGCCCATCCTCCAGTTCGGAGCGGTCCCTGTTTTCGTGGATATTGAGTTGCCGCAGTATAATATCGACCCGGCCGCGCTGGAGCAGGCGCTCTCGCCAAAGACCAAAGCCGTGATGATTGCCCACACCCTGGGCAACCCTTTCCGGTTGGATGTGGTGCGGCAGTTCTGCGACGACCATGACCTTTGGCTGGTGGAGGACAACTGCGACGCCCTGGGTTCGGAGTACTATTTCCAGGGCGAATGGAAAAAGACCGGGACCATCGGCCACATCGGCACATCCAGTTTCTATCCGCCCCACCATATCACCATGGGTGAGGGCGGAGCGGTGTATACCGATGACCCCCGGCTGCATCGGGTCGTGAACTCCCTCCGGGACTGGGGGCGGGACTGCTGGTGCCCGCCGGGGAAGGACAATTCCTGCAGTTGCCGCTTTGACGGTCAATTTGGAACGCTGCCCCAGGGATATGACCATAAATATGTCTATTCCCACCTGGGCTATAACCTGAAAGCTACCGATATGCAGGCGGCGGTGGGATGTGCTCAGCTGAAAAAGCTGGAGAGCTTTACAAAAAAGCGGAGGGAAAATTGGGCCTTTCTGCGCAAAAAGCTGGAAAGCTGCTCCGATGTGCTGCTTCTGCCGGAGGCGGTACCGGACAGCCGGCCCAGTTGGTTCGGCTTCCTGATAACCGTCCGAAAGGGTGCGCCGTTCCGCCGGGACGAGTTGACGCGTTACTTGGAGGGGAGAAACATCCAAACAAGAAACCTGTTCGCAGGCAATCTGCTGCGCCACCCCTGTTTCGATGAGCTGCGGGCGGAGGGAACAGGCTATCGGGTGATCGGGGATCTGGCCAACACGGATGTTGTGATGGAGCGCTCCTTCTGGATTGGGGTGTATCCCGGGATGACGGAAGAAAAGCTCCGCTGCATGGCGGAGACCATCAAAGAGTTTGTCGAGGAACGGAGATAGCTTCCTATGGAGAACTTAGGCGTAACAAAGAAATTTTGGCAGGGTAAGCGCGTGCTGGTGACGGGGCACACCGGCTTTAAGGGCTCGTGGCTGTGTCTGTGGCTGCTGGAGCTGGGAGCACAGGTGACGGGCTACGCCCTGCCTCCGTACACGGAGAGGGACAACTACGCGCTGTGTGGCTTGAAGGAGCATCTGGTGGATGTCCGAGGAGATGTTTCGGACTATGCGTCGCTGGAGAGAACCTTTCTGGAGGCCCAGCCGGAGGTTTTGTTCCACCTGGCGGCCCAGCCGCTGGTGCGGCGGTCCTACCAGGAGCCCAGACTGACCTATGAGACCAATGTAATGGGAACGCTGAACGTGCTGGAGGCCGCTCGAAAAGCGGGCTGTGTGCGCAGCGCAGTGATGATCACCACGGACAAATGCTATGAGAATCAGGGGATTACCCGAGGCTACCGGGAGGACGATCCCATGGGGGGCTATGACCCGTACAGCTCCAGCAAGGGGTGTGCGGAGCTGGTGATTGCGTCATACCGCCGGTCCTTTTGCCGCTGGGGTGGTATGGGGGAAAGCGGGCTGGCGGTGGCCAGCGCTCGGGCCGGCAACGTGATTGGCGGCGGAGACTGGTCCCAGGACCGCCTGATCCCGGACTGTATCCGGGCTATTGAGGCGGGTGAACCGGTGCGGCTGCGCAACCCAGGAGCGGTCCGGCCCTGGCAGTTTGTGCTGGAGCCCCTGGGCGGGTACTTAATGCTGGCGGAAAAGCTGTGGGCAGAGCCGGAGAGATATACCGGCGGCTGGAATTTTGGCCCGGATCCCAGCCAGATGACCACGGTGGAAGAGATGACCCGGAAGCTGACCTCCGCCTACGGCGCAGGTGTGGTAGTGTGCGAGTCTAGTGTGCAGGGGCCCCATGAGGATCCCATCCTGCTCCTGGACAGCACAAAGGCGAAGGAACGCCTGGGCTGGTGGTCACGCCTGTCCCTGAAGGAAACGCTGGAGTGGACCGCTGAGTGGTATCGGAACTGCCAGCAGGAGGCGCCCTTTGATATCTGCAGGAGGCAGCTACATATATTTGCTGGTTCGTAAAGCCGGTTGGCGCAGGAATAGAGAATCATTATGGCGGAAAAAGAATATTTTGCCCGGATCAGAGAGAGCCGCAGGCGCATTTCTGCCGGAAGGCTGGAGCGTGCGGAGGTGTGACCCGGAAACTGGCGGAGGTACCCGTTGGAATGATCCGCAACTAACTGGCCATTAGATCGGGCAGAGGAAACTCATCCTGTATTCCAAAGACACCGCTCCGCCTGCATTGTCGGAGTTTTTAAGCAGTATGGGCCATTGCCAAGTGATTACACCACAAATCTTTGCATTGAAAGGAATAGAAAGAATGAATATAAGAAAAGAAGTCTTATTGGTGATGCCAAATGATGCTTGTGATTGGCAGGAGTGGCCAGTACCACCAATTGGGATTCCTTATGTATCTGCCTATATGAAAAAGCAAGGCATCTCTGTCCACTGTCTGAACCTGTGCCTTTGTGACGATCCAATGAAGATCCTGGAGCACACGATACGTCAGAAACAAATCGATATTGTTGCAACAGGCGATTTAGTAGTAAATTATTTGGCAGTTAAAGAGATTGTGGATTGTGCAAAGAGAGTGTCCCCCCATATTGTCACGATTATTGGCGGCGGTCTGGTTACACACTCGCCAGAGGAGGCCATGCAGCTGATTCCAAATGCGGATTACGGCGTAATTGGAGAAGGGGAGGAAACCGACAGTGAACTGGTCCTGACATTAGAGGCGGGTGGCGATCCAGCACATGTGGCAGGCATCATCTATCGGGGTGAAGATGCATTGCTGCACAGGACCGCGCCTAGAGCAGCCATCGAAGATCTGGATGCCCTCCCTTGGCCGGATTACGAGGGGTTTCACTATTTTGAGGTTGCCCGGCGGTTTTCGGGGAATAAAAGACTGGCAACTACTCTGACAACCAGCCGGTCATGCCCGTTCCAGTGTACCTTCTGTTCAACCTCAGGCGGAGAAAAAAAGTACCGTCAACGGTCGCTTGACTCCATTTTTGCAGAATTAGAGTATTTAGTCAACCGCTATCATGTACAAGAAATTTTTTTGAATGATGAGCTTTTTGCTGTTGATGCGACACGCCTTCATCAGTTTTGCCAACGGATCGCTCCGTTTCATCTAAGATGGTTTGTGTTTCTGCGGCTGGGAAAACATATTCAAATGGAATTGCTTCAAGAGATGTATAGCGCCGGATGTGAAACGGTGTTCTACGGCCTTGAAAGCGCAAGCAATACGATCCTGAAGAGTATGAAAAAGGGAACAACAGAAGAAGAGATGCTGCGTGTATTGGAAATCACGAAGGAAGCCGGAATAAACGTACGAGGCAACTTTATCTTTGGTGATACCCAGGAGACATTGGAAACAGCAGAATATACGATGAACTGGGTGGAAAACCACGCTGATTTGTTGGAAAATGCAATGTTCAGTCCTATCCGGCTATACCCAGGCTCCGAGCTTTATCTGCGCGCGGTCAGATCTGGCAAGATATCAGATACCGTGCAATTCATTCAGGATCAATGCCCTCTGGTTAATCCAAGCGAGCAGATGGACGATGAAACTTATCAAATATTGGTAAATGAAAAGGTTCCTTCTTTTGCCGCACGTTTCAAAAGAAAAATTGTTTTGCAGAGCAAAGAACGTTTAAAGGAAAAAATCATACCGGAACCCAAGGACAGATCTTACATCTATACATTTTGCTGCCAACAATGCGGTAAAGAAGTTGTGGAACATCTTTATCCGAAAAGTATGTCCGAGAATTATCATATGGAGTGCCCGCATTGCGGACATCGATATCTCTTGCATCCAGGTATCGTAATGCTGCAGCAATATGAATGGGAGATTTTCAGCCAGATATCTAAAAACGGCTGCATTATATGGGGTTTGGGAGAACATGCCCAAGAGCTTTATTATAATAACATCTATTTTCGGGATGCGGCAGGACTAATTTTATTGGACAGCAACCTTTGGAAGCAGAAAATGGGATTTCATGGGAAAAAGGTCATGTCACCTGAAATTTTGCCAGAGCTTGGATGCAGGAAGGTGTTTTGTCTTACCGCGGATGGAACCTGTCTAACAATCCAAAATCTTCTAGAGGGGATGTCTGTAAAAGCGGTAAAATTTTATGAGATTTTATTTGAAGACTGAGTCACGTCAATGATGAGTAGCCATACATTTGTTGGTTTATAACGACGGCAGGCGCAGGAATGGAGAATCACTATGACGGAAAAAGAATATTTTGCCCAGATCAGGGAGATTCGCAGGCACATTTCCGCTGGAAGGTTGGAATGTGCGGAGGAACAATTAACAAAGATGCACGCCTATAAGCCGGTAAGATTGCTGTGGTTTGTAGCCAAAGCGGAGTATGTGCTGGCAAAAGAAGGCGACCCATCGGCAGCGCTGAGGGTGCTGGACGGGGAGCGTTATCTGGAGAAAAAATTTTTTTTCGGAAAAGACTATCCAGGGCTGAAGGCCTGCATGAAATTCCGTATTGATACGTTCCGCCAGATGGGACGAGAGCGGGATGCCATCCGGGAGGAGTACTGTTACCAGCGGGCCTGCGGTAAGCGGGGCAGCCGGCTAGAGGAGGCACTTGCAAATGCATTGGAGGCGTTTGCGGACGACGCGGAAAATTCCAAGGCGCTAAGTGCCTTGGGAGATGCCTTCTACCATACGGCGGATATGATATCCTATTTCATTGTGCGTATGGTAATGATGCAGCGAGGGTTATTGGAACATGATGATCGGAGCGAGTGGTTCTATCAGACCATAAATTTCGGATATCTGGAGGAACGTCTGCGCGTGAAAGGGCCGCAAACCTTCATCCTTATTATGGACGAGCATTTAGGGCAAGCGCTGGAGGTGCTGGGCTTTCTGCTCCACAGCCTAGGACATAAGGTGTATCTGATCAGCCCGCCGCTGACCTTCGAGACGGAAGAACAGTTAGAGCTGAGCGATACTCTTACCGTGAGCTTGGACAGCGCGGAACAGTATCCTGATATGTGCGTGATACCTCCTGTTGTTTTGACCAGGGAGGGGAAGCCTTACGGCGACAACCGGGATTATATCATCGACCACATTTGCCGGAATGAGAGCGGAAATGACCAAGCACTGCTGCTGTGCAGCGGAGTTCTACTGGATACGTTCTACCGAGATGGCCCGCTGCGCGGCCGACTGGGCCGGCTGTCTCCCTACGAAACAGATTTTCAAGAGGAAAAGCTGCAATTTGGCTGGGTAGGGAGCTACTTGTCCTACATCAGCAACATCTATGATTATGATGTAAGGGTTGATCTTGAGGCAGAGCCGGAGGTGGATTTTTCCATTGTGGTGCCGGCGCGGAACTCTGCCAAAACACTGCGGTATACCCTGCAAACCTGCCTGAACCAACAGTATACCGGCAGCTATGAGATTGTTGTCAGCGATAATTCCACAGAAGGAAACACGGAAGTGCATGACCTTTGTCAGGAATTGGATGATCCCAGAATTCGATACGTTAAGGCGCCGCATGATCTGACTTTGCCAAGAAGCTTTGAATTTGGCTATTTGCAGGCACGGGGGGAGTTTATTCTCTCAATTGGTTCAGATGACGGTATATTGCCCTGGGCCTTAGGAGTCCTGAAAAATGTAATCAACCGTTTCCCAAATGAAGAAATTATCCAATGGGAACGGGGATTTTATGCATGGCCAGGGTTCAATGGCGGACAGGAAAATATGTTCCAGATTCCCCGGAAATACGAAAAAGGAAAAATCAACGTATATTTTGAGACGACAGTTTCTATTTTTGATCAAGTTGCAGAAAATCAACAGCAGATATACCTGATGCCTCTGCTGTATATAAACTCTGGCTTCCGGAGAGGCTATCTGAAAACTATGTTGAAAAAAACAGGAAAACTTTTGGATGGCTGCAATCAGGATCTTCAGACCGGAATCATAAATTGCTGCATCAACAAGCGGATTTTAAAAATAGCATACCCGTTCACGATTGCCGGAATGAGTTCCAACTCGATTGGTTACGTCGTCAGCGCTGTGGCTAACAAGGAAGGGGAAATGGATGAGGCCCGCCAAGAGCTCAGACAATGGGAAAACAAGGGCGTTTGGACATTTGATACGCGTGCACGAAGGTTCTCACCCCATATGGGGGTAGATTCCAGTGCGTTATATTTTACATTATCGAAGGCAGTAGCGGAAGGCCTGCTCCCTGAGGCAGAGGCAGATCGCATACTGGATTGGCAGACGGCAGTGGTGCGGATTTTTGAAGCCACACTGCCATTGCGGGAAGATTATGAGCTGTGCGTTTACACTGCACAGTTTACGGCCCAGAAATTGGGGACTGAGCAGAAAAACTGGTTTCAAAAGCTCATCGGGCAGCTGCTGACTCCGCGTGTCGTGGATGAAGCTGCCTTAGAGCAAAAGCTTGCGCAAAAAACTTATCAGGAAGGCGAAGACTCTTTTGGTGGAGAGGTTTTGGATGCTTCCAATTTTGGCGTAAAAAATATTTTGGAAGCGGTGTCTCTTTTTGCGGAGCGGACGGGTCTGCTTTGAAAGCCTGTCTAAACGGTTTGGCCGCATAGCAAAAATCACTTTCTCCAAAGCGGAGTTTCGTAACAGGAAGCCGGGCAATGCCCTGTGATTGGGCCGGAGCCATAGAAAAGTAGGAAGCGGTTATTATTATGAAAATTAGAGTTGCAGATTATATAGCGGGATATCTTGCCGATTATGGGATAACCCAGTTGTTCTCTGTGGTTGGCGGTGGAGCAATGCATTTGAACAACGCCTTTGCACTTGAACATCGTTTGAATAAGATTTATAACCATCATGAACAGGCTTGCGCAATAGCTGCTGAGAGCTACAGCCGTATACATAATAAAATAGCGGCGGTTTGCGTCACCAGCGGCCCAGGTGGGACGAATGCGCTGACCGGCGTGCTTTGCGCATGGCAGGACAGCCTGCCTATGATTATTATATCCGGCCAGGTGCGTTATGATATTACGGTTGACAGTACTGGATTGGAACTGCGACAGTTTGGTGAACAGGAATACTACATTGTACGTTCCGCAGCCCCGATGACAAAATACGCTGTGATGATTGACGACGCGAGAATGGTCAGGTACCACTTAGGCAAAGCTCTTGCTCTTGCCACGACAGGCAGGCGGGGGCCTGTCTGGATTGACGTGCCTTTGAATATTCAGGGCCAGATAATAGACACAGATGATTTGCCTGAATATATTCCGGATAAAAGAAAGAAAAATGATAACGTTAAGGTGGATGAAATTGTCTCTGAGATAAGAAAAGCCAGAAAGCCGGTTTTTATTGCTGGTTCTGGTATGCGGACATCTGGTGCGCTTGACAGATTTACGACTTTGGTAAAAGATTTGAAGATTCCCGTCATATGCCCAACGAGTACCGTTGATTACTATACGCCCAAGAATGATTTCTATTTTGGCATGTTCGGCACATTTGGCGGACGCGCAGGTAATTTTATAGTTCAAAACGCAGATTTGCTGGTTTCATTTGGTGCGAGGCTTTCATTTAAGCAAATTGGTTTTAACTGCCAGGGATTTTCGCCGGATTCCCGCAAAGTTGTGATTGATGCGGATGCTGAGGAATTGAAGAAACCCACTGTTCATATTGATGTGCCTGTCTGCGCTGATGCAGCGGATGTTGTCGACGCGTTGGGAAAATATGATCTTTCAGAGGACTCGCCGGAACGCAAAGCGTGGTTTGATTACTGCCAATTTTTGAAAGAAAAATTCTCAGAACCGGAAGCTGACCAGGTACTATATATTACGGCGCATCGGTTTTGCAGAGAATTTCTGTCCAGAGCGGACGATCAGGCGATCGTTGTGCTTGGAAACAACACCGCCGCTGTTTCAATGCTTCAGCACGGTATATTAAAACGTGGGCAGCGTATGTACGGCAACGTGAACTGTGGAACAATGGGTTACGATTTGCCTGCTGCGATTGGAGCCTGCGCCGCGAATGGCGGCGAGGTTTTTTGTGCTACTGGCGAAGGCAGTTTTCAAATGAATTTGCAGGAGCTACAAACAGTTGCGCACAATAATCTTCCTGTGAAAATAATTGTGTTCAACAACAATAAATATCAGGCTATTGTCCAGACTCATACAAATTTTTTTAACGGCGTGATGGCGGGCTGTACAAATGATTCAGGTGTAAGTTTTCCGTCTTTGGAGAAGCTTTCTGATGTTTACGGGTTTGCATTCAGGCGGATTGAGTATTCAAGGGACATTGCCTCTGCTGTGGAATGGATTATTGCACAAAAAGACAGGGCCTTGCTGGAGCTGGTTCAGCATGAGCCAGATCCAATTACACCTAAATTGTCAAGTAAACAGCTTGAAGATGGCGGCATGGTGTCACCGTCGATTGACGATCTGGCACCATTTCTGAACAAAGAAGTATATGAGGAATGTCAGTTTGAAAACTATATCAGAAGGAGCAGACCTTGAATGAAGGATTTCAAAATCGGTGGGCTTGAAATCGGCGTGGACAAACTCCCAATGGTTATACCAGACATTGGCATCAACCATGGCGGTTCAGTCAAGGTTGCGTTTGCCATGGCGGAAGCGGCCGCAAAAGCAGGCGCCAGAATTGTAAAGCATCAGACACATATTATCGAGGACGAGATGAGCGCAGAGGCACGGAACGTCATACCTGGGAATTCGCTGAAGTCAATCTATGATGTAATGGCTGAATGCGCCCTCTCTGAGGGTGATGAGAAAGCATTTATGGAATACGCTCAAAGCCTCGGATTGGAGTTCATCAGTACGCCGTTTTCACGTGCGGCGGCTGACCGGCTTGAAAGGTTCGGTGTAAACGCCTATAAAATTGGATCTGGCGAGATGAACAATTATCCGCTGATAGAGCATGTTTCGTCTTTTGGCAAACCGATAATTGTTTCGACTGGCATGAATTCTCTTGAAAGTATAGAAAAAGCGGTCAATATCCTCGAACGCAGAAATGTTCCGTACGCACTTATGCACTGCACAAATCTTTACCCGACTAAGCCGGAGCAGGTTCGCCTTGGCGCAATGACACAGATGATGGAACATTTTCCTGGCGTACCGATTGGCCTTTCCGATCATACGCTTAACAATAATGCCTGCATAGCAGCGATTGGACTCGGTGCAGCCGTTGTTGAGCGGCATTTTACAGATAGTATGAAGCGTCCTGGGAACGATATCATCTGTTCAATGGATGGGACAAGCCTGAAAGAACTGCTTGCAAGCGCAAGGGAGGTATTTGCCATGCGAGGCGGTGAGAAAAAGGCTATTCCTGAAGAACAGGTCACAATTGATTTTGCGTTTGCAACTGTTGTGGCGATAGCGGATATAAAAGAAGGAGAACAGTTCACCGAGAAAAACATTTGGGTCAAACGTCCGGGGACTGGAGAAATACGCGCGGAGTTTTATTCTGATGTTTTAGGAAAAACAGCGGCTTGTGATATCAACGCTGATACACATATTGCAAGGATTATGGTGAAATAAGTGGAACGGATGAAGGTAGTATTTCTGACGGGAACACGGGCAGATTACGGAAAACTGAAACCGCTGATGCAGGTTTGCGAAAAAGACGACAGTATAGAAAATTATGTTTATGTCATTGGTATGCACCTGCTCAGGGAGTACGGCTATACCTTTCGTGACATCAAAGCAGATGGTTATGCCAATATTTACATACCGGAGAATTATAAGCCTGACTGCAAAATGGAGCTTGTGCTTGCGGAAACAATTGTTGCCTTCTCAAAATTTGTGTGTGAAGTCAAGCCTGATTTGATTGTTGTTCATGGTGACAGAGTGGAACCGCTTGCAGGTGCAATTGTCGGTGTGATGAACAATACAAAGGTCGCACATATTGAGGGAGGCGAGATTACAGGGACGGTGGATGAGTTTATCCGTCATGCTGTAACGAAGCTCTCCAATCTTCATTTTGTATCGAATAACGAGGCGAAATTCCGGCTGCTCCAGCTTGGCGAGCGGCCGGAGGATATTTATGTTTTTGGTTCGCCGGACATTGACATCATGCTGTCTGACACTTTGCCAGAAATTCAGGAGGTTAAAAAGGAACTTTGCATCGGCTTTAAGAAGTATGCAATCCTTATATACCATTCGGTCACGACTTCGACAAACCTGGAATATGAAGCCGGACAGCTGATACAGGCAGTGGAAGCGTCTGGCTGCAATTATATTGTCGTAAGGCCTAATAATGATCAAGGCAGCGAAATCATACGATCTGCGCTGAAAAGGCTTGAATCGAACAAGCGGTTCCTCTTTTTTGATTCCGTGCCGTTTGAAAAGTTTTTGACGCTGCTGAAAAATGCTGAATTCATCATTGGCAATTCAAGCGCGGGCGTGCGTGAGGCATGCGTGTACGGGGTTCCGGCGATTGATGTGGGTACAAGGCAGCATAACCGCTATAATCCTGACGCTATACGGAATATTCAGCATTGTAAAGAAAATACGGATGAAATTCTGCGATGTATCCGCCAAACAGGCAGCCATAGAGTGCATTCGCGTTATTTCGGTGACGGGCACAGTGCAGAGCAGTTTATTTCAGCAATCAAACGTGCAAACAGAGTATCGTTCCAGAAAACATTTGTAGAATCCGCCGAAACGTCGGATGCAATTATGAATTATATTAATGAGGTGTGCTTTTGAAAACGGCAGTTATCACAGGCGCGTCCGGTTTTATAGGCGCAGCATTGGCGAGGGAGCTCACAGATAACGGCATAAAAGTGCTGGCAATCCGCAGGCCGTATTCGGCAGCAACCTCCCGGCTTGACGGGATAGATGGCATAACCGTATTTGAAGCCGATACATCAAAGGAGTTCAGCCTTCCTGACGGTGATTATGGCACATTTTATCATACGTCATGGGGCGGTGCGCGGGACGATTTCAATGCGCAGTACAAGAATATCGGCAATACGCTGAACTGCTTTCGCGCTGCGGAAAAGGCAGGCTGTGCCAGGTTCCTTTGTACCGGTTCGCAGGCTGAATACGGAGAAACGTCAGAATGGATTACCGAGAACACGCGGCTTTGCCCAGTGGAAGCTTATGGGACCTGTAAAATCGCCGCGTACTATCTTACAAGGGAACTTGCCCGCAAATCTGGGATGAAACATCTATGGATACGTCTATTCAGTGTTTACGGCGAACATGATAACGCTAATACCCTGTATTCGCAGCTGTTGGCTGCCTTCCGGAACGGTAATACTTTTTCGCTGAGCACGGATGGCGAGCACATCTGGAATTATCTGCATGAAACTGATGCGGCAAGAGCCATCAGGCTTTTGGGCGAGACGGACGTATCGGATGGTATTTACAATGTTGCATCTATGACAAGCAGACCGCTCCGTGAATATATAGAAATATTATATCAAGCCATGCGTCCGCAGGCAGACGTGACATATGGAAATGCACACAGCGGAGTCAATATGAATGTAAATACAGAAAGACTGAGAGCCGCTGTTGGTGAGTTTGAGAAAAGACTGTTCCCTGGATTCGAAAGTTAAATTCGCGAACGATAAGTTTTGCCGCAAGTTCCAAAGGGTGCTGCCGCCGCAAGAACGGTGGAACGGGTGGCAATATTCGTGGCAAATCATTTGACCGTGAGTATAAAAAACTTATGAAAGGATGGAGATATATGTTTTCAACATATGGCCGTATCCAAAAAATATATGATAAATTGCAGGACGAAGAATCCCACAGGGTGTTTTCACTGAGCGTTCAGAAATCCATGCCGGGATGTACGATGAAGGTTTATGACACCCTGCTTGATGAGTTTGATTTTACAAATCCCCATTGGAATGCGTTTGTTCAAAAATACTGTCATGAATTTCAACGGTTGAAGGATGCACAGCAGGATGGGCGGAAAATCATTTTCTATCCAGCCGGTTCGGGAATGTATCCCACCGCCAGGCGTTTGTTTGAGCGTTTTGGCATTACGGTCGATTATGCTTCTGATAAAAGCGCCGCACTCTGGGGGAAGAACGCTTATGGCACAGAGGTTATTCCACCGGAGAAGATGATTCAGATTGGCAACAAAACAGTTGTGTTGGTCAGTTCAAACGGCGCTGTACGGAAATGGCTTGTCCAAAATGGAATAAGCGGAGAAAATCTGTGTAACCTTCCATTAGAATATGGATGGTTTGTTACGAACCTTGGTTCATTTTACTTTTCGGGAGACTTCTTGCCTTCCCCTGGAGGGGAGGGCTGTCCAGTTTATGTGGATTGCGGAGTATACGATGGAGAGGACGTCAGAGGTTATGCGGAATACGTCAAAATGCAATACGAAAAAATAATTGGATTCGAACCGGATGGGCAGTCGCTTAAAAAGCTCAGTGAAAATTTTAAGGATTGGGGTTTAAGAAACGTAAACATCATTCAAAAAGCTGTCGGCGAACATGACGGAATATTAAAATTCAGTGATTTTGGGGGATTGGGCGGGGCCATTTCGGCCGATGGCGCAGTGGAGATAGAAGCTACAAGTATTGACAATGTTCTTGGCGGCGGCAGGGCGGACTTTATCAAGATGGACATTGAAGGTTCAGAGTTGGCAGCCCTGCGCGGTGCGGAAAAGACTATTTTAAAATATAAACCGATTCTGGCTGTCAGTGTGTATCACAAGCCAGAGGATATATTCGCGATACCGGAATATATCCTGTCTCTTGTGCCGGAGTATAGGCTGTATCTGCGGAACTACAGCCTAGGCGCGTATGATAATGTTTTGTACGCGATTGTTTAATAAGGAGAGATTGAATGCAGCTGCGGTATATAAAAACGGGATATGAAGTTTTTACCGCTTGGCTTCGGCGTGATGCGTTTGCCGCAAAACCCGGACGGGACATTTCCGGAAACATCATATGCTTTGCTGTGCAGGGCTTATGAGAATGGGATTAATTACTTTGACGCGGGCTATGAATATTTTAGGTGGAAAGTCAGAACCCCTGCTCCCGGACACGTTGGCAGCAGACTATCCGCGCGGTAGCTTTTGTATCGCGAATAAGCTGCCGGACTGGAGCGCTTCATGCCGCAATGATATGGAAAAGCTTTTGCCAGCTGCAAATCAATTATTATGATTGGTATGCCCAATACGCCAGAGAGAATTATAAGCACAGAGCAGTTTACAGGTATGAAAGATCGTGCAACTGCGTTTGTTTCCAGTAATTACTATGATGCTATTAGCGGGCAGCTCGCGGAAATGGATATACATATCTGCAATTAAGGAGGAACAGAAGCACAAATGGACAACTATTTCACGCCCCGGACCTGCTGCCCTGTATGCGGCAGTACGAAAAATGAGGTTCTTCACAAACATCGGTTTGCGGAAGCGGATGACGATACCGTTAAGGGCTATGACGTTTCGCTCTGCCCTGTCTGCGGTCTGGTGTTTGCAAATAATATTCCAGCTCAGTCAGAGTTCGACCACTATTATGAACAATTCAATAAATATCAGGATTTGGAGCTTTATTCCTGGCATCCGATTCATCAGCAGGTATTTGACTGGGTAACAAAAAATGTCCATAAGGATGCCATTATCGTGGATATTGGATGTGGGCCGGGATATGTTTTGCGCAAATTGAAACAAAACGGATATAAGCACTTAATAGGTTTGGATACATCCGAAACGAATTGCCGACGTATGGAAAGCGAAGGCATAACCACATTGTGTGGTTCTGTTTTTAATGTGAGGTCTGATGAATTGAAAAACGCAGATGTCGTGCTCTGCACGGGCGTATTGGAACATATTGTTGACCTCAAAGGTTTGATGTCGTTTATCGGAAATGCTGTTTCACAAAATGGGCGATTGCTGCTACAGGTTCCGACGCTTCAAAATGGCCTTGGCGGGAAATTTCCGTTTGAAAATTTTTCGACAGAGCATATTAACTATTTTTCGCCTGCAACGCTTTTGCGGCTGTTGGAAAGGGAAGGCTTTGAGCCCGTTGAGTGTGCTGTTGATGAAATGACTATATTTTCTATTTTTCAGTGGCGGCATGATGACAGAATTCGTGATTATATTGCTGATAGTGAAAATGCCATTGAAAAAATGTTGAAAAAAGTAGACCCGCTTATCGGTACGGCGAAGCCTGTTTATGTGTATGGAGGTGGGACGTTATGCCGGTATTTGCTTGCTTCCACACGGTTTGCAAGACTGAACATCAGAGCGATTATTGATAGGAACATCACGCTGAATGGTAGGCATATAGCTGGAATTCCGGTAATTTTGCCAGAACAGTTGATTGAAAATTTGACCATAATCATTTGCTCATATTTTTCTTCATCGGCAATAGAACGGTATATTCGGGACGAGATAAAACTGAAATGCGACATTATTTCTCTGATATGACAAAGAGAAATAGTATCTATGTGGATCAGGAACTGAACATTTGAAAATTCGACAGGAAAACTGACGGTTTCCATCAAAACCATCCTGTGCGGGATGCGGTCCAATCTCTGCGCGTGGAAAACGGTTGGACGTACTATGGTGATTTCCAGCCTGATATGGCGAAAATCATTATAAGTCGGATCGATTGATGGTGGTATAACAGAAAAATATGACCAGTTTGTGAGAATTGGATTGGAAAGTGCGCCAGCGCACTTTCAGCTCCCCACGGGGAGCTGAAATAACCTTTAAAATAAGGTGGGTTCTATTTATGGCGATATTATCGTTTTCCGGTTTTATTCCGGAACAGATCTGCGACACAGTGAGGTTTATCCGCTATTCCGGGAAACAAAAGATATCCCACTACTGCGGCTATGCGGCGGATTTCATCGCTCAGGTGCTGGAAGACCCTGAAATTGACGGGGCGGTATTCCCCCGCAGCTGTGACAGCAGCCGAGTCATGACCAGCTATCTGGATGACTGCGGCAAGTTTGTACATCAGCTGCATATCCCGGCCCGGCAGGATGCACCGGCGGTTCGATACCTGGCGGCGGAGATTCGGCGCTACAAACAGGCGGTGGAAGCCCATTACGGCGCGACGCTTTCCGACATTCCGGAGCGGGCCGCTCTGGTCAACGAACGTAACCGAGCTGTGGCCAGATTGTATGAAAACCTCTCGGAAGTTTTGTTCAGCGCCTATCTGGACATGCTCCATTGTCTGCTGCAAACGCCCCTGCGGGAACAGGCGGTGCCTGATAATTTGCCCGGTAAGCCTGGAAATGGGAAGCGGGTATACCTCGTTGGTTCCCTTCTGCCCGGAAGCACTGCCGGGTCGGCCATGGAGAGGGCTGGGCTGGCCGTCGTGGGGGACCGGCTGACGGAGTCCAAGCGCCTGTTTTCCGCTCCGCCGGTACCGGCGTCCGGCGATGTTTACGAGAACATTGCCAAAAGCGTCCTTGGGAATAAGCTCTCCCCCACCCAGAATAACTTTGGCGCCATCCTCCGGGAGGATTTGGAAGAGATCAGGGCAAAGCAGGTGCGGGGCGTGATTTTTGTGACGCAAAAGTTCTGTGAACCCTACGATTACCTGTTTACTGCGTACCAGAGGATGCTGGAGGAACAGAGCATCCCGGCGCTGCGCCTGGTGCTGTCGGATTCCATGGACGAACGGACCTATGAGGCGGCTCTCGAGGCCTTTGCGGATATGATATAGGAGGTGGGTTATGGTATCATCGACACAGCTTCAAGCCAAGCTGATGCGGGAGTATTATCAAGATTTTTCGAAATATGCCAAGGGAAAGCCGCCTGTCCATAAGACAGCGTGGGTAACTGCTTTTACGCCTGTAGAAATTCTTGAGGCGTTGGACATTGGTTACGTTTACCCGGAGAGCTACGCCGCGGTCATTGCGGCCAGCGGGAAAGAGCAGGCCATGCTGGAGGAGAGCGAGCGTCAGTCCCTCTGCCGGGACTGCTGTTCCTACTCCTGCTGCTTTGAGGGCAGCCTTATCCTGGGGAGCGGCCCCCGGGGGCTGCCGCCAAAACCGGACGTCCTCATTGCTACCAACAATCAGTGCAATACTCTGCCCGGCTGGTGGAACATGCTGGCCCGGCGGTATAACGTGCCGTTGATTGTGCTGGACTATCCCGGCGAAGCCGCAGAGCGGCAGGACGCCCTTGCGTATGTCACAGTCCAGCATCAAGAGCTGATTGCCCAAATGGAGGCGCTCAGCGGGAATAGACTGGACATGGACCGCCTGGCCCGGCTGCTCAAAAACAGCGCAAGCAGCGTAGCGGCCTGGCGACGGGTGGTGGAGCTTTTTTCAAAGCGGGATATTTCTCCCACGCTGCTGTTTGACGGCATTTCGCACCTGATTACATCCCGCTGCAAGCCGGAAACGGCGGAGCTGTACGCGGTTATGGAGGCGGAGCTGTCCGAGCTGCCGGAGGCAGATGGTGCCAAGCCGGCGCTGTTCTGGCTGGGATATCCCCTGTGGTACCATGCCAAACGATATCTGCCCGAGCTGCTGGAGGGCTGCCGGATCAGCGGTTCCAACTACGTCACATGGTGGAGCCTGGATTACATAGGGGACACCCCTTTAGAGCAGCTGTTCCATGCGTACAACTACACCTTTTTGAACCTGAAGCCGGAAACCAAACGGGCGCGGCTGGCGGCGTGCATTGAGCAGTCGGAGGCGGTGGGGGCGGTCTCCCTGCACAACAAGAGCTGCAAATGTGATTTTGTATCCGCCCGGCACATCGACATTCCCCAGGCCGAGCTGGAGATCGACATGATTGATCGGAATTTCCTGAATATGGAGCGGGCAAAGAGACAGATTGATGTCCTGCTGGAGAGCATATGTACCGGATAGGGGTTGATGTGGGGTCAACCTTTACAAAATACTGCGTGTTGGAGGACACAACAGGGGAGATGACCCTGTTTTTGGAGCAGACGCCTGTACGTCAGCGGGAGTATTTTGGAGACAAGCTGGCTTGGCTGCGGGCGGAATACCAGGGCTGCTCCATCGTGACCTGCGGCTATGGGCGAAAAAATATCAGCTATGACAGGACAGTTTCCGAACTGACAGCCCTGTCTGCGGGAGCGGCCCACCAGTGTCCGGAAATCCTGTTGATATTGGACATCGGCGGGCAGGACACCAAAGTTGTCCGACAGGAGAACGGCAGACTGAAAGCCTTTTTTACCAATGAGAAGTGTGCGGCAGGCTGTGGGCTTTTCCTGGGAAATGTGCTGCGTCTGCTCCAAACGGACTTTGAGGCGATCGACCTGACGGCAGCAGGGCAGCCGGAGCTGCGGCTGTCCTCGGTGTGCGCGGTGTTTGCCCAAAGTGAGATTGTGGAGATGCTGGCCGCTGGCACGCCCGGCACAGCCATCATCCATGCGGTGCTGGCTCAAATCCTTGTCCAGGCCAAGGCACTGCTGGGCAAGGTGGAGTGTTCTGCCGTCGTTCTCTCTGGAGGACTGACAAAAATCCCTGGGATTGGGGCATTTTCGGAGCAGATTTTGGAGAAGCGGGTCATTCTCCCGGAGCACGGGGCCTATCTGTCTGCCATCGGATGTGCGCTGACAGAATTAAAATGAGGGGAGTATCGGTATGGAAATCAGAGAGGGGTTAAAGTATTTAAAAACCCACCAGTGGATGAAGGAGGAGCCGGACGGCCAGGCTTTGGTCGGCATTACAGACTACGCCCAGGCGGAGCTGCGGGCGCTGGTTTTTGTGACCCTTCCGGAGGTTGGGGACGAAATCACAGCCGGAAGCACCTTCGGAGAGGTGGAGTCAGTCAAGGTGGTGTCCGAGGTGTACGCCCCTGTGTCCGGTGTGGTCAGTGAGGTCAACGAGGAACTGCTGGACGAGCCGGAGCGCATCAATGAGGCCCCCTATGAGGCGTGGCTGATTAAAGTCAAAGATGTCTCCGAAACGGGGGAGCTGCTGTCGGCGGAGGAGTACAGGAACCTGCTGGACACCCTGCAAAATGATTGACCGGCTGACTTACATAGAAAGCGGGGGACATGACCCATACCGCAATCTGGCAAGCCGGTTCGGAATTTTTACCGTCGGAGCTGTGTTAGATTACGGCAGGCTCCTGAAGTACCGGCGGGACACTGTGAGCCAGTTGAGCCAAGGGGTTGAGCGGCTTTTAAAGGCCAATGGAGTGACCTGCTTTTCTGGAAGGGGGACGCTGCTCCCCTGGAGGAAGGTGCGCGTCGCTGCCGCTGACGGTGAGATGGTATTGTCTGCCGGCAACGTGCTCCTTGCCGCTGGTGCAAAGCCCAGAATGCTTTCGCTCCCGGGAATGGGGCTGCCGGGGGTGCTGGACAGTGACCGGCTGCTTGCGCTGGAGGAACTGCCCAGAGCCTGATTATTATCGGCGGCGGTGCCATTGGTGTGGAGTTTGCGGAAGTGTTCTCTGCGCTGGGCGCGAAGGTTACAATTTTGGAGGCCGGCTCAAGGTTATTGCCCGGTATGGACCGTGAGATATCCCAAAACTTGCGGATGATTTTCAGAAAGCGCGGGGTGGAGCTCCACACCGATGCAGACTTGATGGAGATACGGCAGGGGGAAAGCGGGCTGGTCTGTGCATTCCGGGAAAAGGGACAGGAAGAGACCGCTGCGGCTCAATACATTCTGTGTGCCGTGGGGCGTACCCCGAATACCAACGCACTGTTTGGCGAGGGCGCAGAGCCAGCTATGGAGCACGGCCATATGGTGGTGGACGAAGCGTTCCAAACAAGCTTGGAGGGTGTTTATGCCATCGGCGACCTGATCGGAGGCGCACAGCTTGCCCATGCAGCAAGCGCGCAAGGGATTGTGGTGGCGGAGCGTCTGGCGGGGAAGGCGCCGTCCGTCGACGTGAGTGTTGTGCCCAGATGTGTCTATGTAGACCCTGAGATTGCGGCAGTGGGGCTCTCTGCGGACGAGGCCAAGGATCGCGGCATTTCTATTCGCGTTGGAAAATTTGTCATGGGGGCGAATGGAAAGTCGCTGATTGCCAAAGCGGAGCGCGGATTTATTAAGGTCGTGGCTTCAGAGGAAACCGGGGAGGTGCTGGGCGCACAGCTGATGTGTTCCAGAGCCACCGATATGATTGGGGAGTTGACGGTTGCAGTCTGCAATCACCTAACTGTTCCGCAGCTTTTGGCTGCCATGCGTGCCCATCCTACGTACAATGAAGGCATTGGGGAAACGCTGGAGGAATTGGCTGGGGGAACCATCCATTTTTCACGCCAATCTCCCTCCAGCATACAATGGGAGTGGAAGGGGAACGCCATACCGGCTCCCCCCTCTTATCAACCATGATCGGGAGGTACGAATATGGCCGAATTCATCGAACCGGGCCCCATTGCCGATGCCGCCGGTATCCGCGAGGCCGTGTGCATTCACACCCGAAAGATTTTTGACAGCTGCCGCGATAAGGACTGCGTGGAGGACCTGCGGCTTTACCCCACTGTCAGCTCCCAGGCTGTCATTGACCGGGCCATCAGTTTGAAGGCCGGGCAGGCCGAGCTGCTGTACGCTTACATCGACGTGGAGCCTGTGGGCTTCAACCGCGGCTTCTTCACCGTGGACGTGCGCTACTTCTACCGGGTGACCGCCGATGCCTTTGTAGGCGCGGCCCGGCCGGTGTCCATCTGCGGGCTTGCGGTGTTTGACAAGCGGGCGATTCTGTTCGGCAGCGAGGGCAGCGCCAAGGTGTTTTCCTCCAACAGCCGGGCGGACGACCTGGATGAGCAGAACCTGATGAGCACCAACCTGCCTGTGGCGGTGGTCAACTCCGTGGACCCCATCATCCTGAGCATGCGCCTGTCCGACCCCTGTGAGTCGCCGTTGTGCGCCTGCGGCGACGCCGCCGAGGTGCCCGCGGGCATCGCGGGCTGTTTCCCTGGGGAGCTGAACATGGGGGGCGAGGGCCGCCGGGTGTACGTCACCTTGGGCCAGTTCTCCATCATCCGCCTGGAGCGGGACAGCCAGCTGCTGATCCCGGCCTACGACTACTGCATGCCCAGCAAGGAGTGCACCGGCGGCAGCGAGGAGGACCCCTGCGCCATCTTCCGTCAGGTGCAGTTCCCCACCGAGGAGTTCTTCCCGCCCAACACCATCGCGCCCCCGGAGGGCTATCAGGAGACCAAAAACTGCTGCTGCAATTGACCCACGCAGCAGACCATCCGGCACCCGCCGTCCGCTTTTGCGGGCGGCGGGTGCGCCGCATTCTGCGCGGTCTTTAAATTTTGATGAAGCTATTCTCTTTTTCCCCAAAACGTGGTAAAATAACAAAACATAAAAATGATGCCATCCGGAGGTCCCTATGACAAATTGGAATGCACTGTATAACCGCCTGCGCTTAGCGGTCCCGTCTCTGGAGCTGCGCCGGGACGAGCCCATGAGCCGCCATACCTCTTTTAAGGTGGGCGGGCCGGTGCCTTTGATGGCCCTGCCGAAAAATGAGGACGAGGTGCAGCAGGTGCTGTCCACGGCCGTTCTGGAGTTCGGTGTGCGCCCGTTTTTCATGGGCCGCGGCACCAACCTGCTGGTGTCCGACGCGGGGGCGGACCTGCTGGTGCTGAAGGCCTGCGACGGGCTGAACCGCCTGGAGCTGCTCCCGGAGGGGGAGTGGCCCGGCCGCCGGACCATTCTGGCAGGGAGCGGTGTGTCCCTGGCCCGGCTGGCCGGTTTCGCCCTGGACCACGGCCTGACGGGGCTGGAGTTTGCCCAGGGCATCCCCGGCAGCGTGGGGGGCGGCGTGTACATGAACGCCGGGGCCTACGGCGGGGAGCTGAGCCAGGTGGTTTCCAGCGTGTCCGCTGTGAGCCTGCCCACCGAGGAGTTTGCGCGGGAGTATGTGAACCCCCGGTTCTCCTACCGCCACAGCCAGTTCCAGGAGCAGGGCGATTTTATTCTCAGGGCCAGTTTCAGCCTGGAGGAGGGGGACCCCGCCGCAATCCGCGCCAAAATGGACGACTTAGCCCGTCGCCGCCGGGAAAAGCAGCCCCTGGAGCACCCCAGCGCCGGATCCACCTTCAAGCGTCCCGCACCTGTGGACGGACAGCCTGTCTACGCCGCCGCGCTCATTGACCAGTGCGGGTTGAAGGGCCTGCGGGTGGGCGGCGCCCAAGTGTCGGAGAAGCATGCGGGCTTCGTGGTGAATACCGGGGGTGCCGCCTGTAAAGATATTGTAGAATTGATGACCCAGGTGCGAAAGCGGGTATTCAACGAGACGGGCGTGACCCTGGAGCCCGAGGTGCGTTACCTGGGAATGGAGGGAGAAGGATGGAATTTCTGATCGTATCGGGGCTGTCCGGAGCAGGTAAGTCCACCGTCATGTCCATTTTGGAGGACAGCGGCTTTTTCTGCGTGGACAATCTGCCCCCGGTGCTCATCCCCAAGTTTGCCGAGCTGTGCCTGGCGGGCACCGGGACCTATGAGCGCGTGGCCATGGTGTGCGACATCCGGGGCGGAGAGAACTTTGACGGTCTGTTTGAGGCCATGGGCGCCTTGAAGTCCATGCAGTTTCAGTATAAAGTGGTGTTTGTGGAGGCGGACAACGAGGCCATCATCAAGCGCTATAAGGAGACCCGCCGCAGCCATCCGTTGATGGAGGAGATGGGCAGCCTCACCCGTGCGGTGGAGCGCGAACGGGCGGTGATGGAGCCGGTGCGGGCCCGGGCTGATTACATCATCAACAGCACCACCCTGCCGGTGCGCAAGCTCCGGGGACAGGTGCTGGACATGTTTGCGCCCAACCGCAAGTGCGGCAACGAGATGAGCGTGACGGTTACATCCTTCGGCTTCAAGTACGGCCTGCCCCTGGAGGCGGATCTGGTGTTCGATGTGCGTTTCCTGCCCAACCCCTTCTACGTGGAGGGACTGCGCCCCCAGACAGGGATGGACAAGGGGGTGGCGGACTATGTCTTTGGCAATCCCACCGCCCAGGAGCTGATGGAGCGGCTGCGGGGGATGATGGACTTTCTGCTCCCCCACTTTGTGGAGGAGGGTAAGAGCGCTCTGGTGATCGCCATCGGCTGTACCGGCGGGCGGCACCGTTCGGTGGCGGTGACCCATGCCCTCACCGAGTACATTCAAAGCCTGGGCTACGCCGCCGGCGAGACCCATCGGGACATGACGAGGGCGTGACCATGGGGGAGCTGACACGGCGCAAGGGCCCCGCCATTGTGGCCCTGGGGGGCGGGCACGGCCTGTCCGCCATTCTGCGCGGACTGAAATTATACACCGACGACCTGACCGCCATCGTCACCGTAGCCGACGACGGCGGCGGTTCCGGGATGCTCCGGGAGGACCTGGGCATGCCCCCTCCCGGCGACATCCGCAACTGTATGGAGGCGCTGGCGGACACCGAGTCGCTGATGCGGCGTCTGCTGGCCTACCGTTTTCCCGACGGGCGGCTGGCAGGGCAGGCCTTCGGCAATCTTCTGCTGGCTGCGCTGGACGGCATCTCCGACTCCTTTGACCAGGCGGTAGCCAGGATGAGCGAGGTGCTGGCCATCACCGGCCGTATCCTGCCGGTGACCAACGACAGCGTGCAGCTGGAGGCCCGCTTTGACAACGGCACCAGCGTCCGGGGCGAGTCGAAAATTTCCGCCGCCAAGAAGGAGCAGAACTGCCGCATTCACCACGTTCGGCTGCTGCCGGAGCACACCCCGGCGCTCCCTGCCGCTCTGGAGGCCATCCGCCGGGCGGAGGTCATCCTGCTTGGGCCGGGGAGCCTGTATACCAGCGTGATTCCAAACCTGCTGGTGGACGGCATCTCGGAGGCCATCGCGGACAGCTCCGCGCTGAAAATCTATGTATGCAACATCATGACCCAGGACGGGGAGACGGAGGGCATGACCGCCCAGGATCACCTGGCCGCGCTGCTGGAGCACGGCCTGCCCAGGATGGTGGACCTGTGCCTGTGCAATTCTGACCCCATCAGCCGGGAGCTGCTGGAGCGCTATTCCGCTGAGGACGCGGAGCCCATGCAGGTGGACCGCCGGGAGGTGGAGCTGCTTGGGGCGGAGGTAGTGTACCGCCCCCTGATGGACATGGACTGCGGCTATGCCCGCCACTCCGGGGTGAAGGTGGCCCGGGCGGTGGTGGATTTGTATCAGCAGCGGGCCGATACCAAAATCTTTTAAAAAGGAGTGAGGAACCGTGGCCTTTTCCGCCGATGTGAAGCAGGAGCTGTGCCGCCCGGCGGTGGGCCGCCGATGCTGCGCCCAGGCGGAGGCCTATGGCGTCCTGCTGTTCTGCGGGGCGTTTTCCAACCGCCAGGCCCGGATCGTCACCGAGTGCGGGGCGCTGAAGGAGCGTCTGCCGGTGCTGTTCCGAAAGGCGTTCAGGGTGTCCTTTGACCAGATTCCGGAGCCCGAGGAGGGGAAGGGCGCCTTCCTCATCGAGGACCCAGTCAAACTGAAGACGATCTTTGAGAGTTTCGACCTGGACCGGGACGCCGACCTGTCCCTGCACATCAACCTGGCCATGCTGGAGGAGGAGCACTGCCGGGCCGCGTTCCTCCGGGGGGCGTTTTTGGCGGGGGGTTCGGTGACCGACCCTATGAAGGGCTATCATCTGGAGCTGGTCACTTCCCACTACCATGTGGGGCGGGAGCTGCCCGCCCTGCTGCGGGAGGCGGGATTTGAACCCAAGGAGACGGACCGCAAGGGGAACCGAGTGGTCTATTTCAAGCAGTCCGACCACATCGAGGACTTTTTGACCTTTTTGGGCGCGCCGGTATCCGCCATGGCTGTGATGGCCGCGAAGATCGAGCGGGACCTGCGGGGGAGTGTGAACCGCCAGGTGAACTGCGACAGCGCCAATCTGGACAAGACGGTGGCGGCGGCAAGGGAGCAGCTTGCGGCTATTGAGCGCCTGCAAGGGTCCGGGCGGCTGGACAGTCTGCCGGACAAGCTCCAGGAGGCGGCCCGCCTGCGGCTGGAAAACCCGGAGCTGAACCTGAGCCAGCTGGGGGCGCTGTGCGACCCGGCGGTAAGCAAGTCGGCGTTCAACCACCGTATGAGGAAGCTGATGGAATTGGCGGAGGGAGGAAAAAATAGATGAAAAAATGGAAAGAATGCCCGTGGTATGTATGGATTTTCTCGTTTTTAGCTGTATTTGTGCTAATTGTGGTTTCAATGCCCCGGTTTGTGGTCCGTCTGTTCCGGGGCGAATTTCAGTTGGAGCTGTGGTTACGATTCTGCGGAGAGGCGCTGCTAGACTGGTTCGTGTTTTTTATGTTGCCTATGATGGTGCTGGCGGTTGTAGTCGGGAGTTTTGCGCCTGGAGTGTGGAACTGGTTGGGCTTCCCCTTGCTGTACGTGCTGGGCCTGTATCCTGCTGTGCGGATATGGCACTGGCGGAAGGAAAACTTGTGATAGAGAGAGTACCAAAGAAATGGAGGCTGGCTCATGGCGTTCACCCATTTACATCTGCATACGGAATACTCCCTTCTGGATGGCGCGTGCCGCATCGACCAGCTGGTACGGCGGGTGAAGGAGCTGGGCCAATCTGCCGTGGCCATCACTGACCACGGGGTGATGTACGGTGCGGTGGACTTCTACCGGGCCTGCAAGGCGGCGGGGGTGAAGCCGGTCATCGGCTGTGAGGTGTACGTGGCCCCCCGCACCCGGTTTGACCGGGTCCACGAGCTGGACGGCTCCGCCCGGCACCTGGTGCTGCTGTGCCGGAACGAGCAGGGCTACCGCAACCTGAGCTACATGGTGTCCATGGCCTTCACCGAGGGCTTTTATATCAAGCCCCGGATCGACATGGACCTGCTCCGCGCCCACAGCGGGGGGCTCATCGCCCTGTCCGCCTGCCTGGCGGGGGAGATCCCCCGCCGCCTGCGCAATGGGGATTACGAGGGGGCCAAGGCCCACGCCCTGGAGATGCGGGAGCTGTTCGGCGAGGATGGCTATTACCTGGAGATCCAGGACCACAAGATCCCCGAACAGCAGGCGGTCATCGCGGGGATTATGCGGCTGAGCCGCGAAACCGGCATTCCCATGGTGGCCACCAACGACTGTCATTACCTGACCCGGGAGGACGCCGCCATGCAGGACGTGCTCATGTGCGTCCAGATGGGCAAGCTGGTGGAGGACCAGGACCGCATGCGCTTCGAGACCCAGGAGTTCTATGTCAAGAGCGAGGACGAGATGCGCGCTTTGTTTCCCAACTGCCCCGAGGCCATCGACAACACCCAGAAGGTGGCGGAGCTGTGCAATGTGGAGTTTGAGTTCGGCAAGTACCACCTGCCGGAGTTCAAGCTCCCCAAGGGGGAGACGGACGGCGATGCCTACTTTGAAAAGCTGTGCTGGCAGGGCTTTGCCCAGCGCTACCCGGACGGCGGCGAGGAGTTGAAGGACCGTCTCCGCATGGAGATGGGGGTCATTCGGCAGATGGGGTTTGTGGACTACTTCCTCATCGTGTCCGACTTCATCGGCTACGCCAAGGGGGCGGGCATCCCGGTGGGGCCGGGCCGCGGCTCCGGGGCCGGGTCCATGGTGGCCTACTGTCTGCGCATCACCGATGTGGACCCCATCAAATACTCCCTCATCTTTGAGCGCTTTTTGAACCCCGAGCGGGTGACCATGCCTGATATCGACATCGACTTCTGCATTCGGCGGCGGCAGGAGGTGATCGACTACGTTTCCCGGAAGTACGGTGAGGACCACGTGGTTCAGATCGTCACCTTCGGCACCATGAAGGCCAAGGCCGCCATCCGGGACGTGGGGCGGGTGCTGAACTTCCCCTATGCCGAGGTGGACAACATCGCCAAGCAGGTGCCCTTCGACCTGAAAATGACCCTGGACAAGGCGCTGGTGCTGTCCAAGGGCCTGTCCGACCTGTACAACGGCGACGAGCGGGTGAAGGAGCTCGTCGATATGGCCCGGAAAATTGAGGGCATGCCCCGAAACGCCTCCACCCACGCGGCGGGCGTGGTGATCACCAAGCGCCCGGTGTATGAGTACGTCCCCCTGGCCACCAACGACGGCCAGCCGGTGACCCAGTACACCATGACTACCATTGAGGAGCTGGGCCTGCTGAAGATGGACTTCCTGGGCCTGCGCAACCTGACCGTGCTGGACGACGCGGTGAAGATGGTGGAGAAGGAGATCCCCGGCTTCAAGCTGGAGGACATCCCCGACGACGATATGGAGGTCTACCAGATGCTGTCTGACGGAAAGACCTCCGGGGTGTTCCAGATGGAGTCGGCGGGCATGACCGGGGTGTGCGTAGGCCTTAAGCCCAAGAGCATTGAGGACATCTGCGCCATCATCGCCCTGTACCGCCCCGGCCCCATGGACTCCATCCCCAAATTCCTGGCCTGCGCCCAGGACCCCAAGCTGGTCACCTACAAGCACCCGGCCCTGGAGCCGATTTTGTCCAACACCTACGGCTGCATCGTCTATCAGGAGCAGGTGATTGAGATTTTCCGCAAGCTGGCGGGCTACTCTTTGGGCCAGGCGGACATGGTGCGCCGAGCCATGAGCAAGAAGAAGGAGAAGGACGTCCAGCGGGAGCGGGGCGCCTTCATCCACGGGGACCCGGCCCGGAACATCGCCGGGTGCGAGGCCAACGGCATCCCCGAGGCGGTGGCCCAGTCCATCTACGACGAGATCAACGACTTTGCCCACTATGCCTTTAACAAGTCCCACTCCCTGGCCTATGCCATCGTGGCCTATCAGACGGCATGGTTCAAGTACCGCCACCCCCGTGAGTACTTGGCGGCTCTGCTCACCTCCGTGCTGGACTCCCAGGACAAGGTGGCGGAGTATATCGCGGAGTGTAAAGAGAACGGCATCGCCCTGCTGCCGCCGGACATCAACGAGTCCGGCGCGGCATTTACCGTCTCCGGGGCCAACATCCGTTTTGGGCTGGCGGCGCTGAAGGGCGTGGGCCTGGGCTTCACCAGCGCCGTCCTGGCCGAGCGGGAGAAGGGAGGGGCCTTTGTGTCCTTCCCGGAGTTCTGCTCCCGGATGTACGACTGCGACCTGAACAAGCGGGTGCTGGACAGCCTGATCCGGTCCGGATGCTTTGACAGCATGGGCGTGCGCCGGTCCCAGCTGCTGAAGGTATACGAACAGGTGGTAGACGCCATCGGCCGGGATCGGAGGAAGAATCTGGAGGGGCAGTTCGACCTGTTCGGCGGGGGAGGGGAGACCGCCTCCATCCCCGCGGTGATTTACCCAGACATCCCGGAGTTTTCCCCCGGTGAGCTGATGACCATGGAGAAGGAGACCACCGGCCTCTATCTGTCCGGCCACCCCATGGACCAGTACCGGAAACAGGCCCGGAAGTACGGAGCCGTCCCCATCGCCGCAGTGATGGGCGGGGGAGAGGAGGAGCGGGGCCGCCGGTACGGCGACGGGACCCGCGTGACCCTGGCGGGGGTGGTGGCCTCAATACGAACCAAGACCACCAAAAACAATTCCATGATGGCTTACGTCATGCTGGAGGACGCCACCGGGGCCATCGAGCTGCTGTGCTTTTCCCGCACCCTCAGCGAGAGCGGGGCCTTTTTGAAGGTGAATTTCCCCGTGGTGGTGGAGGGCAAAGTGTCCATCCGGGACGAGAAATCCCCCCAGATCATGGTGGACCGGGCGGCCCCTTTGTCCGGGGAGCGGGGCGGGTTTGCCCGGGTCCCGGCGGCGGAGGAGCAGGTGCTGTGGATCAAGCTCCCCGACGGGGAGGAGACCTTCACCTGGCTGAAAAAACTTATGAGCATGTTCCCGGGGGAGTCCGCCGCCATTGTCTACCTGTCGGACCAGAAAAAGAAGCTCCAGACCAGCTGTATCATCCACGATGCCCTGCTGGCTGAGCTCCGGGAGACCCTGGGGGAGGAAAACGTGGTGCTGAAGGCAAAGCAGGCCAAGCATTGACAAAGCAGAATCGCAGCAAAACCGGCGGCCCTCCCGACAGAGGGCGGGTGGACCTGATCGGACTGGCAAAACCAAGGAGAGACTATGTACAAGATCCTGAATCGAATCGGAAAGGTGCTGTTCCACCGCCTGGGCATTGTGGGTGTGCTCATCATCGCCCAGCTCATTCTGTATGTGGCGGGACTGGCAGTTCTGCGGGACAGCGTTTATTTCGACCGGGTGGAGTGGCTGTTCCTGGCCCTGTCCATCCTGTCCGCTATGTGGATCGTGGGCAGCAAGACCAACCCCGGCTACAAGATCGGCTGGCTCATCATCGTGCTGGGGCTGATGCCCTTTGGGTCGCTGGCCTACCTGCTGCTGGGGGGCAACCACCTGTCCGCCTTTAACCAGCGCCGACTGCGCGTTATGGAGCGGAAGATCCGCAAGAACCTGGGGGCGGAGTGCGGACGGTCCGCCTCCCTGGGGGAGCTGCTGGGGGAGGACGCGGCCTGCATGGCCCGGTATCTGGAGCAGACCACCCACTGCCCGGTATACGGCAACACCCGCACCAAATACTACCCCCTGGGGGATAACTGCTATGACGATATTCTGGACGCCCTGCGGGGGGCGGAGCGCTATATCTTCATCGAATATTTCATCATCGAAGAGGGCAAGCTGTGGAACTCCATCCTGGACATACTCAAAGAGAAGGTAAAGCAGGGCTTGGAGGTCCGGGTCATCTATGACGACATCGGCTCCATCTCCACCCTGCCGGGGGACTATCCGGCGCGGCTGGAAAAGCTTGGGGTCCACTGCCGGGTGTTCAACCGGTTTGTCCCCGTGGTGTCCCTGCGGCAGAACAACCGGGACCACCGCAAGTATATGATTATAGACGGCAAAATAGCTTTCACCGGCGGCATCAACATGGCGGACGAGTATATCAACGTCAAACCCCGGTTCGGCCACTGGAAGGATTCCGCCATCCGGCTGGAGGGGGACGCGGTGTGGTCCATGACGGTGTCCTTTCTGGCCATGTGGGACTTCACCCACAGCGAGGAGGAGCACTTCACCCCCTTCCGCCCGGAACCCGCACGGGGCGGTGCGCCGGGATACGTCCAGCCCTATCACGACTGCCCCTGGGACAACGAGCCGGTGGGCCAGTCGGTGTACCTCAACCTGATCTACCGGGCCAAGCGGTATGTGTATATCACCACCCCGTATCTGGTGATCGACTACTCCCTGACCATGGCTCTGGTCACCGCCGCCAAGTCTGGGGTGGATGTGCGCATCATCACCCCCCACATCCCGGACAAGAAGACCGTGTTTGAGATGACCCGCTCCCACTACGAGGAGCTGCTGGAGGCGGGGGTAAAAATTTTTGAATACGAGCCGGGATTCATTCACGCCAAGAATTTCGTGGTGGACGACTGTTTTGCCACTGTGGGTACGGTGAACCTGGACTACCGCAGCATGTTCCTCCACTTTGAGAACGGCGTGCTGCTGTATGAGACCCCCTCCGTGGCCGACATACGGGAGGACTTTCTGGATACCCAGACCAAGAGCCTCATGGTGACCCTGGAGGACTGCCGGTCCACCTCGCTGCCCCGGCGGCTGTTCCGGGACCTGCTGCGGCTGTTTTCGCCGCTGCTGTGATGATGTCCTCGGTGGACACGTCCCCCACCAGCTTGTGCCGGAGGTGCAGGGGGGCCGGGGACTGCGTCTAACGCAAAAAGAAGACCGCCCAGGCAATGCCTGGGCGGTCGGTTTGTGCGTGTTTGGAACCGTGTCGAGCAGGTGCGGAGCGCTTACTTCAGCTCCACCTTGCCGCCGGCCTCTTCGATCTTCTTCTTCAGCTCCTCGGCCTCGTCCTTGGACACGGCCTCCTTCAGGGTCTTGGGGGTGCCCTCGACGGCAGCCTTGGCCTCGGCCAGGCCCAGGCCGGTGATCTCGCGGACAACCTTGATGACCTTGATCTTGGCGGCGGCGTCGAAGCCGGCCAGAACCACGTCAAACTCGGTCTTCTCCTCAACAGCGGCGGCGGCGGGGCCGGCGGCGGGAGCGGCCATAGCGGCGGCGGAAACGCCGAACTCCTCCTCCAGAGCCTTGACCAGGTCGTTCAGCTCCAGAACGGTAAGGGCCTTGACTTCTTCGATCAGAGCAGTGATCTTCTCGCTAGCCATGATGAAATTCCTCCTAATTATCGAATGTTAGTATGTTGTGTCCCACAGCGGGACAGCGCCGCTCACTCGGCGGCGGGGGCTTCCTCGGCGGGAGCCTCGGCAGGCTGACCGTCCTTCTCGGCGATGGCCTTGAGGACGATGGCCAGACTGGTGATGGGGGCCAGCATCATGCCCAGGACCTGACCCAGCAGGGCGTCCTTGGAGGGCAGCTCGGCCAGAGCGAACACGTCGTCCAGGGGGAGCACCTTGCCGTCCATAAAGCCGGCCTTGATGTTGAAGCGGTCGCCCATCTGCTTGGCGTACTTGTTGACGATGCGCATGGGGGCGATGGGGTCTTCCTTGGAGATAGCCATGGAAGTGGTGCCGTTGAGCACCTCGTCCAGGTCGCCCAGATCCACGTCGTCCAGGGCGCGGCGGAGCAGGGTGTTCTTCACCACAGCGTACTCCACGCCATTCTCACGCAGCTCATGGCGCAGGGCGGTGTCCTCGGCCACGGTGATGCCCTTGTAGTCCACCAGGACGCCGGAGCTGGCGGCCTTCAGGTCGTCCACCAGAGCGGCCACGATGGCCTGCTTCTCACTGAGAACCTTTGCGTTAGGCATTGTTTGAATTCACCTCCGGGTAATTTGTTGCGGCAGGTGATTTTTCCGTAAAAAAATCGCCGCCTTCGTGTCCACACGAAAACAGCGCAAACTTAGCGTATCGGCTGCATTCTCGGCAGGACTTACGCTTTCGCGCCTGCTGTCTTTGAACACGAGTGATATTATATAATGCCTCCCTGCTGTTGTCAAGAAGAAATTCAAAAATATATTTTGTACGGTTTCAACCGTCCCAATGGACCAGATTAACAGTATCCTCTAGGCCGCAGGGCTCTTCTAGAATTGTCTTAAGCCCTTTAAACTGGACCGGTATTCCGGGCCCCTCGATACCCTCCCGCATGACATGGAAATGAAGGTATGGTACCCAGCTGGACCCGCTGCTGCCCACCAGGCCAATCTGCTGCCCGGTCCGGATAGCTTGACCTGCGGTTACGGCCACGCTCCCTTTTTGTAAATGGGAGTATAAGGAGAGCTCGCCGCCCATATGACGGATGATGATATGGTTGCCGTCAATGCGGGTGTGTTCTCCATACAGGCGTTCAACTTGATCAAGATCGGTGCTGTCGTCCGTATCCTCCAGCCCGTCAAATACTTCTTCCACCACACCGCTACAGGCGGCAAATACGGGGCTGCCCGCAATGGTTGAATGGGTAAGGGAATCGTTGAAGGCGCCCGCGTCAAAGGCAAACTCACTGTTTCTGCACCAGCGGTGAGAGTTGATTGACGGATAGGTGTCCGTCACCAGTACAGTTCCCTTTAGGGGGAATTGATAGCAGTTGGGGCTGTGATATGGGATGATTTTTATATCCTTTTCCATAATAACCCCTCCGCCATCTGCCTCAATATGCAGATGGTCAACTGTCTGGGAAGAGAAGAACGAAAAATGCTCATGGAGAAACGCTGTTTCGGGGCGGTAATCTATTCCCAGGATGCGCTGGAGACTGCTGTCTCTGTAGCGGAGCAGCTCTTCCCGGCCGTAGGACAGCCGCGCTGCGATTTCGTCACTGTCATAAGAGATTCGAAAACACGCTTGACTGCCCGCAAGGCAGGTAAACGTCAAGGAAGATGGCGGAATTTTGCCCCCAAATTCCAAATATCGAAGGAAAAAGTCATTGTGCGTCATATGTTCTTCTCGGACTACGGAATAGAGCACAGAATCACACTTGATTGACATTTTATTCACCTCTTTCAATCCTTTAAAATAGGGGGATCACAAGCCTTCCGCTCATGATCCCCCTGCGATGGTATTGTTTTATTGTAATGCGGCTTATGCGAACTTGCCGGTGTTCAGCTTTACGCCGGGGCCCATAGTGGAGGCGGCGACGCAGCTCTTCACGTACTGGCCCTTAGCGGCGGCGGGCTTGGCCTTGACGATGGCGCCCATCAGGGCGTTCAGGTTGTCGCCCAGCTTCTCGGGGCCGAAGGAGACCTTGCCGATGGGGCAGTGGATGATGTTGGTCTTGTCCAGACGGTACTCCACCTTACCGGCTTTGATCTCGTTGACGGCCTGGGTCACGTTGGGGGTGACGGTGCCAGCCTTGGGGGAGGGCATCAGGCCTTTGGGGCCCAGGATCTTACCCAGGCGGCCCACAACGCCCATCATGTCGGGGGTGGCGACCACCACGTCGAAGTCGAACCAGTTTTCCTTCTGGATCTTCTCAACCATGTCCATATCGCCCACGAAGTCGGCGCCGGCGGCGCGGGCCTCGTCGGCCTTATCGCCCTTGGCGAAGACCAGCACCCGGGCGGTCTTGCCGGTGCCGTGGGGGAGGACGATGGCGCCGCGGACCTGCTGGTCGGCGTGGCGGGAGTCAACGCCCAGCTTCACATGGAGCTCAACGGTCTCGTCGAACTTGGCGGTGGCGGTCTTGATGACCAGCTCCATCGCCTCGGTCACGTCATACTGGGCGGCGCGGTCGATGAGCTTGGCGCTGTCCACATACTTCTTGCCTTTCTTAGCCATTGTGCTTCCTCCTTTCCCTTACTCTTCCACCAGCACGCCCATGGAGCGGGCGGTGCCGGCGATCATGCTCATGGCGGCCTCCAGGCTGGCGGCGTTCAGGTCGGGCATCTTGGTCTCGGCGATCTTCTGGCAGTCGGCCTTGGACAGGGTGGCCACCTTGGTCTTATTGGGCACGCCGGAGCCGGACTCGATGTTGCACGCCTTCTTGATGAGCACGGCGGCGGGAGGAGTCTTGGTGATGAAGGAGAAGGAGCGGTCGGCATACACGGTGATGACCACGGGGATAATCAGGCCCATGTCCTTCTTGGTGCGCTCGTTGAACTCCTTGGTGAAGGCGGCGATGTTCACGCCGTGCTGGCCCAGGGCGGGGCCCACAGGGGGGGCCGGGGTTGCCTGGCCGGCGGGGATTTGCAGTTTTACATATCCAGTAATTTTCTGTGCCATTTGAAACAGCACCTCCTACATAAGATGTGGTGGTGACGGAATCCGCTTCCGAATTCCTCCCACGACGGGTTTTGCCCGCCTCTGTCGTCGGCGCAAAGTCCGCTCAACTACGCCTCCGCCCGCGGCGAAAGCTGCGTCCGCTCCCTTGCGCCTCCTCTCCCACGCAAACCCACTTCGTTGGGCTTTGCGTGGGGCGCTTGCTTCGCAAGCGTTTTTAAGGACTTTAAATTGTCTCGACCTGATCCAGCTCCAGCTCGACGGGGGTTTCCCGGCCGAACATGGAGACCACGACCCGGACCTTGCCCCGCTCGGTGTCCAGCTCCTCCACCGTGCCGATGAAGGAGGCCAGCGCACCGTCGGTGATCTTCACGCTGTCGCCCACGTTGTAGCCGACCACCACCTCGCGCTTTTCCACGCCCAGGGCGGCGATCTCATCGTCAGTGAGGGGGATAGCCTTGTTGGCTGCGCCCACGAAGCCTGTGACGCCCCGGATGTTGCGCACCAGGTGCCAGGTCTCGTCGGTCATGGTCATCTTCACCAGCACATAGCCGGGAAAGACCTTGCGGTCCACGGTCTTGGGGCCGTTATCAGTGATCTCGGTGACCGTCTCCAGGGGGATGGACACCTCGGCGATGAGGTCGTGCATATTGCGGTTTTCCACAGCCTGCTCAATAGAGACCTTCACAGTCTGCTCATAGCCGGAGTAGGTGTGGGCCACATACCATTTCAGTTCCTCAGCCATAGGGCGCCTTAACCGAAGAGACTGAGCAGGGCTTCGATCACCGCGCGGGCCAGGAAGTCGAACACCCAGATGAAGATGCCCACAATGATGACGCACAGGATGACGATGCCCACATTCTTGACCACATCCTTGGCGGAGGGCCAGGTGACTTTTTTCAGCTCACCCCTCAGGTCCTTCAGCCAGCGCAGGACACGGTTAGGCTTTTTCTCCTGCTTCTTCTCCTTGGGGGCCTTCGCCTTCTTCTCGGAGCTTACGGACTCCTTCGGCGCGTTGTCCCGCTTTTCCTGTTCAGACATTTACTTTAACCCTTCTTTCCTTGTGAGCGGCGCTCATTACTTGGTTTCGGTGTGCAGAGTGTGCTTTCTGCAGAAGGGGCAGTACTTGTTGAGCTCCAGGCGCTCGGTGGTATTGCGCTTGTTCTTCTTGGTGTTGTAGTTACGCTGCTTGCATTCGGAGCAGCGCAGCACGATTTTCACACGGTTCCCGGCTTTCGCCATTCTCGGCACCTCCTTTTGAATTTGACCGGGCCAGCAAAAAGCGCCGGACCGGCCTTTGCCGACTCCAGCGCCTGACACGGACGTGATACGCCCATTATGGCTACGGGAAGTCGGCCAATTGCCTCCCTGCGGTCCTCCGGGGAGGGGCCAGGGTTTTTGTGAGTATCCCGTAAAAATACGCACAAAAAGAAAGCCCTGCTCACAGGTGATGGTAGTTTATCACACTGGAAGGGGCTTGTCAAGCATTGTTTTTTTTATTATAATGTTCGGGATCAGAAAGGGGGATGGCAGCATGCGTGTGATGGCCATTGACTACGGGGACGCCCGCACGGGAGTAGCTGTCTCCGACGCCGCGGGCCTGCTGACGGGGTACACCACGGTAATCCAGGGCCGCCAGCAGCCGCAGGTGGCGGAGGAAATCGCCAGAATCGCGGCAGAACGCCAAGCGGAGGAGCTGGTGATGGGCTTTCCCCGGAATATGGACGGCACGGAGGGCCCCCGGGCGGAGCTGTACCGCTCCTTTGCCGCCCTGGTGGAGGGGAAGACGGGGATGCCCGTCCATCTGTGGGATGAGCGCCGGACCACCATTGAGGCCCACCAGATTCTCCACGCTTCGGGGAAGAAAATGAAGGCCCACAAGAAGAACGTGGACGCGGTGGCGGCCAGCCTCATTCTGGAGGGCTACCTCACATGGCGGACGCGGCAGCCGTGAGGCTTATTCCGACGGATTACCTGCTTTAGGGCAGGGGGCGCCTGCGGGGAAAGCTTGACAAGGCGAATACGCGGGAATAGAAAAGCTGGCGGAGCATTGCTCCGCCGGCTTTTCATTCATAGTGCAGTTACACCAGCGCGGCGGTGTCCAGCGCGATCATGAGCTCCTCGTTGGTGGGGATGAGCAGCACCTTCACCTTGGAGTCGATGGCGGAGATGATGGCCTCCTTGCCCCGGATGCTGTTGGCGTCCGGGTCCATCTTCACACCCATGAACTCCAGCCCGGAGGCGATGGCCATGCGCTGAGCGCCGTCGTTCTCGCCCACGCCGGCGGTGAAGATGATGGCGTCCACTCCGCCCATGGCGGCGGCGTACGCGCCGATATACTTCTTCACGCCGTAGCTGAACATGTCCAGGGCCAGAGACGCCCGCTGGTTGCCGTTGTCGGCGGCGGCGCAAAGATCCCGGAAATCGGAGGACACGCCGGACACGCCCTGCACGCCGGACTTCTTATTCAGCACGTTGAGCATTTCCTTGATGTCCATGCCGTGCTTGTTCATCAAATATTCCATCACGCCCGCGTCCAGGTCGCCGGACCGGGTGCCCATGGGCACGCCCGCCAGGGGGGTGAAGCCCATGGAGGTGTCCACGCTCTTACCGCCGGCCACGGCGGCGATGGAGGAGCCGTTGCCCAGGTGGCAGGAGATGAGCTTCAGGCTCTCAATGGGCTTGCCCAGCATGTCCGCCGCCCGCTGGGTGACGTAGCGGTGGCTGGTGCCGTGGAAGCCGTAGCGGCGGACCTTGTCCTGCTCGTAATACTCATAGGGCAGGGCGTAGGTGTAGGCCACGGGGGGCATGGTTTGGTGGAAAGCGGTGTCGAACACGCCCACCTGGGGCACGTCAGGGCCCATAACGGCGATACACGCCTTGATACCGGTGATGTTGGCGGGGTTGTGCAGGGGGGCCAGGGGGATGTTCTCCTCCAGGGCGGCCATCACCTTTTCGTCGATGCGGACCGAGCAGGCGAAGGTCTCCCCGCCGTGGACCACCCGGTGGCCCACCGCGTCGATCTCCTTCATGGAGGCGATGACGCCGCCCTCGGGGTTGACCAGGGCGGCCAGCACCGCCTGGATGGCCTCGGCGTGGGTGGGCATGGCGACGTCCGCCGCGTCCACGGTGGGCTTGCCCGGGGCCTTATAGGTGAATTTGCCGTCGATGCCGATGCGCTCGCACAGGCCCTTAGCCAGGACATTCTGGGTGTTGGTGTCCAGCAGCTGGTACTTCAGGGAAGAACTGCCGGCGTTGATGACGAGAACCTTCATGTTCCGCACTCCTTTATTCCGGGCCCCGCGGGGCGGCGGCCTCTTTGTGATAACTGGGTATTTACTTTGCCGCGGTCTGTGTATTATAATGGAAGCGACCGGAGTGCGCCGCGACAGCACTGCGGTCGTATGAACGGACAGACATATTATACTACGTTTCCGGTGATACCGCAAGTATTTTTCTCATTTTTGACAAAAGAGCCGAAAGCCTGGCATAGGGCTCGGAGGGATGCCGCCGGTTCCGCCTCTGGGCCAGGGGGATTTTTGAAAAAAGGGGGCCGCCGGATGGAGGTCGTGGGCATTGTCGCCGAATACAATCCCTTTCACGCCGGACATGCCTTTCATGTCCGGGAGACCCGCCGCCGGCTGGGGGAGTGCGCCGTGGTCGCCGTGATGAGCGGGAATTTCGTCCAGCGGGGCGAATGCGCGGTGCTGGACAAATGGACCCGGACCCGGGCCGCTTTGGAGGGGGGCGTGGACCTGGTGCTGGAGCTGCCCACGGTGTGGGCGGCGTCCTCAGCGGAGCGCTTCGCCCGGGGGGCCGCGGCGCTCCTGGAGGCCGCGGGAGTGGTGACCCACCTGTCCTTTGGCAGCGAGTGCGGCGATGTGGACAGGCTCCGGCAGGCTGCGGACTGCTTGGACAGCGACGCTTATTGGGACGGGCTGCGCCGCCTTTTGAGCCGGGGGCTGCCCTTTGCCGCCTGCCGCCAGGCGGCGGTGCGGGATCTGCTGGGGGAGGAGCTGGCAGAGCTGCTGTCCCAGCCCAACAACAACCTGGGGATCGAGTATATCAGGGCGCTGAACGCCCTGAAAAGCGATATCCGGCCCGTCACCGTTCTACGGACAGGCGCGGCCCACGACGGGGGGGACCACCCGGAATATCCATCCGCCTCCTTCCTGCGGGAGAGAGTTTTGGCGGGTGAGCTGGCCGCGGACAGCCCCGCCAGCCTGAAATACGGGGAGCGGGCCGCATTGGCCGTCCTGCGCGCCATGGACGAGGAGGACTTCGCCGCCCTGCCCGACTGCGGGGAGGGGCTGCACCACCGGCTGTACCGGGCGGTACGGCAGGGCCGGACGCTGGACGAGGTGTACGCGCTGGCCAAGTCGAAGCGCTATGCCCACGCCCGCATCCGGCGGATGGTCCTGTGGGGGGCGCTGGGCCTGTGGAAGGGCGGTTATCCTCCATCCCCGCCGTACCTCCGGGTGCTGGGGGCCGGGGGACGGGGCAGGGAAGTGCTGCGGGAGATGAGGGGCAGGGCGGCCCTGCCGATCATTATCAAACCCGCACACGGCAGGGGGGAGCCCCTGCTGGAGCTGGAGGCCCGGTGCACGGATTTTTACCAATTATGCCGCCGGGAGCCCGGCCCCTGCGGAGAGGAATGGACCCACAGCCCGGTGATGCTGTAAAAGTTCTCTGCCTCAGGGAATGATTCACAGTTTATTGATTATTTTTCGACGGGAACGGGCTATAATGCTCACAAAGCCAGTTACCAGTAAAGGAGACGACCCTATGATATACCGCAACGACCATTATGGGCCCATTGACCGCTTCTGCGCCAAGCACCCCCGCTTCGGCATACCAAACCTGGCGCTGTATATTGCCGTCGGCCAGGCGGCGGTGGGCATTGTGGAGCTGATTATGGAACTGATGCGCAGGGAGATCCTCAGCTCCTTGATATTCTACAGCCCGCTGATCCTCCGGGGAGAGATTTGGCGGCTGGTTACCTTCATCTTTGTACCCACCGACACCAATCCCTTCTACCTGCTGCTGAGCTGCTACGTGATTTTTTGGACGGGCCAGATGCTGGAGCGGGAGTGGGGCACCCCCAAGTTCAACCTGTTTTACCTCAGCGGGGTGCTGTGGTCTATCGTTGGCGGGATGATTTTGGGCACGGCCAGCATCTATTACATCCACCTGTCCTTTTTCCTGATTATCGCCACGCTGTACAGTGAGATGCAGGTGCTGTTCATGTTTGTGCTGCCCATCAAAATGAAGTGGCTGGCCATCCTGGACGTGGCCCTGATTCTGTTTGACGCGGTGAGGATCGGCCCGATTGTCCTTTTGGTGGCCCTGCCCAGCTTCATCAACTATTTCATTTTCACCTGGCCTGTCTGGTCCCTGAAGCTGGGCTTTGTCCGCCGCCGGGCGGATCCTCAGGTCATCAACTTCAAGCGGGCCAAGCGTCAGGCGGAGAAAAAGGCCCGGGAGACCGGCGGGTACATGCACAAGTGCGCGGTGTGCGGCCTCACCGACCAGGACGACCCCAATATGGAGTTCCGCTACTGCTCCAAGTGCGACGGGTATTACTGCTACTGCGCCAACCACATCAACAACCATATCCACATCCGTCAGGATTGAGACGGATGCCCAAGGCTCTCCTGTCCGGGAGGGCCTTGCTATTTGGGGAAAAATGTGGCAGAATAGGGACATCCATGCACTGACAACACAAGGAGGAACCTCTGATGAAGCCATTGCGCCGCGCCTGTGCGCTCCTGTCGGCATTCCTGCTGGCGCTGGGACTGGCCCTGCCCGCCCTGGCTGATGCCCCGGTCACCCAGGCCACGATTTTGTTTACCCACGATATGCACTCCCATCTCCTGCCGGCCACCGACGAGAGCGGGCGGGAGTACGGCGGCTATGCCCGCCTCAAGACCGCCATCGACGCCCAAAAGGCCGCCCATCCGGACGCCATCCTGGTGGACGGCGGCGATTTCTCCATGGGCTCCCTGTTCCAGACTGCCTACGCCACATCCGCCTTGGAGCTGCGCACCATGGGGGCCATGGGCTACGACGCGACCACCTTTGGCAACCACGAGTACGACTACCGTGCCCGGGGGCTGGCGGACATGCTCAACGCCGCTGTGGACAGCGGCGATCCCCTGCCTGCCATCGTGGAGGCCAACTATCTCCCCCCGGAGCAGGGGCAGGAGGGCTATGACGCGGACGCTCAAGCGGTGTGGGATGCGTTTGAAAAATATGGCGTGTACGACTACATCCTGCTGGAGCGGGGCGGAGTGTGGTACGCCATTCTGGGCATCAGCGGGGTGGACTCCGACGCCTGCGCCCCCATGTCTGGCATGATCCTCTATGACCGTTTTGAAGAAGCCCAGCAGGCGGTAGACACGGCCAGGATGGAGTGCTGGGAGAAAAACGGTGTCCAGCCCCTGGTGATCTGCCTGTCCCACTCGGGCACCGACGGCCAGGGGAAGGGGGAGGACTACGAGCTGGCCCAGAAGGTTGAGGGCATCGACCTCATTGTCTCCGGCCACACCCACACCACCCTGGAGCAGCCCATCCAGGTGGGGGACACCTGGATCGTGTCTGCCGGGGAGTACTCCAAGAACCTGGGCGTGGTGACCATGGACTATAGGCCCAACGGTGAGGTGACGCTCACCGGCTATGAGCTGGTCCCCATCGACGATACCCTGCTGGACGACCCCGGCATAGCCTCCCTGGTGGAGGGGTATAAAAAAGAGGTAGATGAAAACTACCTCAGCCGGTTTGGCATGACCTTTGACCAGGTGCTGGCCTATAACCCTTACCAATTTGACAGCGTGGACGAGGTGTACGCCACCCGCCACGACTCCACCCTGGGCAGTTTGCTGTCCGACGCCTACAAGTGGGCGGTGGAGGAGGCAACCGGGGAGCCGGTGGACCTGGCCCTCACCGCCTCCGGGGTGATCCGGGAGTCCTTTGCCGTGGGGGATATCACCGTGTCCGATGTGTTTAACGTCGCCTCTCTGGGCATTGGGGCGGACCGGGTGCCGGGATACCCGCTGGTGGCGGTGTGGCTTACCGGGGCGGATGTGAAGAACGCGCTGGAGGTGGACGCCTCCGTCTCCCAGCTCATGAGCGCGGCCCGGCTGTACTATTCTGGGGTGGGGGCGTATTATAACACCAACCGGATGTTCTTTAATAAGGTGGCGGCGGCCTCCATGCTGGGCCCGGACGGCGCTGGGACGGCCATCGACGACGATAAGCTCTACCGGGTAGTCACCGGGCTGTACTGCGGCCAGATGCTGGGGGCGGCGGAGAGCTCCTCCTTCGGCCTGCTCACCATCACCGCCCGGAATGCGGACGGAACCCCCATCGACATGGACCGGCTGGAGGACTACATCGTCCACGACGCTAAGGGCAACGAGGTGAAGGAGTGGTACGCTATCGCCAGCTACCTCCAGTCCATGGGGGGCGAGGTGGACGCGCGGTATGCCCAGCCAGACGGGCGAAAGCTGGTGGAAGCCAGCTGGTCGCCTGTAAGGCTGCTGATGAACCCTAACAAGTTCACCTTCATTGCCGCGGCGGCGGTGCTGGTGGTGATCCTCCTGGTGGTGCTTCTGGTGCGGGTGATTGTGGGGAAGGCTGACAGGAACGGCGGACAGGCCCAAGACCGCCAGAGGTATCGGGGCAGAAAAAAATGAGACAGGAAGGCGGAGCGGCCTCCAGCGGCTCATATCCGGCCTCCTGTGCAGATTTTTTTGAGTTTGGTTTCACTGCCATGGTGTATATCTCAAAGTCGTTCCAGTTCATATTTGGTGCGGACAGGCGGGAGCCATTCATCTCTTACTGTATTTGCCCCATTTGTTCAGTCAATGGGGGTGACGATGGGTTTGCCGTCCGCGTCCACCAGGACGGTCATCCCGGTGCCGTTTGCTTTATTATGGGAGCCCATTACATAATTTACGCCGGTTTCCGTATCGACGACGACTCTCATCACATTGACGATGCCCTGGTTATAGACTTCCACGAAACGTTCCTTTTCCATACCGTTTCCCTCCTTTCCATCCCGCCTGTCTGCGGAAGAGAGCATACCACAATCCTGGCCCAGCCTGGGCCGGATTTCCTAAACGGCGCAAATCGTTCCTAAACGGCAAAACTGGCAGGGGCCTCACAGTTCCCCTGCCAGTTTTTTGCGCAGTTCCGCCTTTCCGGCCCGGGACAGCAGACACTCCCGGCCTCCCACCCGGACCTTGTTTCCCTTCCAGTCCACGGCCTCGATTTTGTCCGCCGCCGCTAGATAGGCCCGGTGGACCCGGATGAAACGTCCGCCCAGCTCCTGCTCCAGCTCGTTCAGACTGCCCACGAAGTCCACCCGACTGTCCGCTGTGTGGAGGAATACATGGTGGGCCTTGGGAGCGGTCTCAAAAAACAGGATATCCGTCAGCGGCATATGCCGCGTCTCATCCCCCGACCGCAGGGAAAACATCTCCGCCGGATCCCGGCGCTCATCCAGCAGGCGGGCATGGACGGCCTCCAAACACCGGGCGGCGGATGGCCCAACGCGCTCCGGTTCCTTCACGATGTAGTCAAAAGCCTCCAGATGGTACTGGAAGGTTTTCCAGGCCAGATCTCCGTAGCTGGTGACGTACACCAGGGTGCCGTGGGGGTCCCGCCGCCGCAGCTCCCGGCCCAGGGTAAAGCCGTCCCACTCCCCGTCCTTCAAATCCACGTCCAGAAAGTAGACGCTCCGGCTCCCGTCCTGGACTGCGTCCAGCAGCTCCCGGGCTGTGGAGGCGGCGCATACCACCGCCATATCGTAGTTCTCCATGAAAATTTTCCACTCCAGGGCGGTCTTGATCTGGAGGAGGATGGCCTCCTCGTCGTCGCATAAGTAAAGTTGAATCATGTCCGCCCTCCAATGGTCAGCTCCTGGATAAACACTCCGCCTGCCCAGCTGGTGGAGGATGCCGCGGTGGCATACCCTGACAAGATCCGCTGATAGCTGGCCAGGCCCAGCCCCCGGCCCTCCCCCTTGGTGGAAAAGCCCTCCGCCCAGATTTTGTCCGGATCAACAGTTCCGGCATAGGGGTTGGACACCCGCAGAGACACCCCCTTCCCCTGGGCCAGCAGGACAATTTCCACCCAGGGCCGTTCCGTTTCCAATGCGGCCTCGGAGGCGTTATCCAGCAGGATGCCCAGGCAGCGGGTGAAGTCCCACATATCCATCCCAACCTGCTCTAAGGGATAAAGCACCTCCAGACGGCAGTCGATGCTCTGTTCTCCCATAGCCGCCAGCTTGGCCAGCAGCAGGCTTCGCACCTGTGGGACCCTCACATTGCCCAGCTGGGTGGACGCCTGAATTTTCTCCCCGACGCGCCGGTCAAAACCTGCGTCCAGCTCGGCCAGGGTTGCGCGGAGCTCGCCCAATTTGCCCGCGTCCGCCTGCTCCGACAGCCCCGCCAGCAGGTTTTTGTAGTCATGGCGGAACAAACGGACCTCCCGGCGGATGGCCTCCAAATCCCGTTCGTAGAGCTGCTGCTGGGCGATGATATCCCGCTGGGTCTCCAGCTTCCGGGCGGCATCAAGCCGCTGAGCCACATAGATCACCAACCCTGCGATCAGTGCCGCCGTCGTTATGACAAGAAGATAATAAAGAATGAAATACTCCTGCTGGATTCCTTTTTGTATCAGGAGCAGCACCTCCATGGAGGATTCCAGCGCAAACAGGAGCAGTGCCATCCGATGCTGGTCGGGGCTGTTTTCTATCAGCAGCCGGAACCAGGCTCCGAAGCGCAGGCGGTAAAGCAGGGTGACGATGGTCAGAGTTACAACCCAAAAGATAACCTCCGTCACCACGATCTGCGGGACCGCATCCAAAGGGAGCGTCCTGAACAGCATCCGGGACAGGGTGGACGCGGCCACCTGGAACATGCCCGCCATGCAAACGGCAGCGAATGCCGGCCAGAATCCGATCCGCCATGCCCACCGCGTCCAAAGCGTACAGGCGAGCAGGTTGAAGCAGGAGCTTATGCAGTAGCGGGCAGCGAAGGCTCCGGGGATGGCCTCGTACAGAACCATGATTAGCAACGTCGCTGTCAGGGGCGCCGGCAGCAGGATGGGCAGCTTCTTCAGCCGCCGCCATCCACGCTCGTCCATGATGGCAAACAGGCAGGCCATCACAGCGGCGTAGCCGGTGAGCGGGTCTGTAAACGTGTATAAAATATTTTCAAGTGTGAACACGGCGATCTCCTCCACCTTAAAGGCCGTCATATTGACAGATCGGCGCGATTGCTGTATAGTTAGCGGTAACTCATGCGTAATCTACACAAAAGGAGCGTTTATCATGCAAGAAGCCAGCTGGAGCGAAGTGGCAAAGTATCTGGAAATTCCGGAGGACAGTGTTGAGACGGCATTCTTTGCAAAAATGACAAATGAAAAACTCAAAGACACCCGTAGCAAGGAGGAACTGAAGGCCCAGCTAAAAGCGCTGTCCGACGAGGAATTGACCTCCGCCTTTGTCCCGGACGTTTACCAGAAGGACATCTATCATATCGATTATAGACGACTGAGGGAGAATGGAATCAAGCTGATCTCCTTTGATGTGGACGACACCATTGGCGACACCATGCTGGACAAGCTCAAAGCCAATCTGCCCATGCTGAAATTCACTCTGCCGGATAAGGCCAAGAGACTGGTGAAGTCGCTGCGCGAGATGGGGTTCCAGGTCATCCTCATGACAAATGGCCAAGAGGAGATCGGCGCCGGCGCTTACCAGCAGCTGGGAGCGGATGGCTACATCTACCGGGCGGAAAAGCCCGATACCAAGAATTTTGAGCTGGCCATGAGGCGCTATGGGGTAAACGCGGCCCAGATGGCCCATGTGGGTAACAACATACGGCAGGACATCGGCGGAGGCAACGCCGCCGGGGTGACTACCTGCCTGGTCCGCAACGCGGGAAAGTCCGAGGAGTTCGGAAAATTCCTCCTGCGCCTGGTGGGACAAAGGTCCAAAGGCCATTATGTGCGCAAGGAGCTGAAGAAGCGAAAGCTCTGGTTCAAACACCATCAGCACTTTTCCGGCGACCAATATTATCAGCTGAGCCAAATGCCGCAGTACCTGGAGGGGGACATCAAAGGGCTGGCGCTGTGGCAGGCCCGCCGGAAGTCGGTCAAAACAGCTGTTGTGGATTAAATCCTAAATTTTCGGAATCCAACGATCGGGCGGTCTCATGGCCGCCCGATTACTGTTTGATATGCCCGATATCCACATGCCGCGCGGAGGACTCCTATATACGATGATAGCTTAATTATACCAGATGACGGACCCTTTGAACAGGGAAACAAAAAAATTAAAAGTCCGCCCGGAGGCGCGTTTACCGGGCGGCCCGGCCAAGATCCTCCGGACAGATTCTTTCGTCGACATTGACTGCGGCTGTGTATTCCCCGGCGGATGCCTGGGCTGCCTGTGCTTGGGCACAATGGAGGAGATTTATATTTGAATCCCTGGCCCCAGGCTGCGCTGTTTCCGTTGACATGATTGCGCATTGTATGCTATTCTCGTTTTGGTAATCTCAAATACGGCAGATTTTTTGAAAATTTCTGAAGAGACACATAGTGAGGTGGCAGATTATGCTGGGAAAAGCGAAAAAGGTACTGGTGAATGTGGGAAAGAAGGCTGGCGGCGAGGTCGGAAAAAAGGTGGGGAAAGCGGCGGGGAAGGAACTGGGAAAGATGGTGGGAAAGGAATTAGGCGGCAGCCTGGGGAAAAAGGCAGGCGCCGCAGCAGGAAAGAAAGCCGGTAAGCTGATTGGAAAGAACGCGGGCAAGATCATAGGCGGAAGCGCAGTGAAAAAGGGACTGATAAAATAAGGCACCGGTAAAAAGGTGCAGACACTGACCATAAGGTGATGTGCATGAGTTATCGAATCGGATCGTTTAACGTACGCAATTGGTCCGGCAGTGGATATGAGGATCAGATTGTGAACCAGGATGCCCCCTCGGTGCGCAAATTAAATCGAATCGCGGAGATCATCCGGGAGGAACGACTGGATATCGTCGCGTTTCAGGAGGTCCTGAGCGAGGGAAAGATGCTCGAGGCCCTCAAAAGACGGCTGGGAGGAAATTGGGAGGCCTGCTGGGACAAACCGGGAAAAAATTTCCCCTATAGAGGAGACAAGCGTAACGAAGGCTATGGCTTTCTCTGGAGGGCCGATAAGTTCGAGCTGATACCAATCGGAAAAAGAGATCGGCCGGGCATATGGGGTAATTACGACCCGTTAAATGGAGCAAGCGATATCCTGAATGGGGTTCGTTTGATCCGCGACCCGCTTTATGGGCGGTTTAAGCTGAGGAATCAGCGCTTCGAGCTCCGACTGATCACGACCCATATCCTGTCCGACAAGCCGGTCGGCATGTCCGGCGGGCTGGACGGCGTCAGCGCCCTTGATATGCGCCGGAACGAATTCGATATCCTGGCAGGGAAAATCTACGCGCGCGTTGCCGACCGACATAAAGATATCCACGGCGTGGTGCCATATACGATCATGCTGGGAGATTATAACCTGAACCTTGAATCCGAATCCGACAGCGTACACAGAGCCGCCGTGCCGGGCACAGCCTGCTTTGACGCCCAAGGCCGCCGGGTGGAGGGAAGCGCCCACGCCCGCCGAATCATCTATACCGTGCAGGAGGAGCTCACATCTCTCGGTCCATCGGCGTATACCAACAATTTTGATCATTTCTCCTATGACGGGCGCACCCGCGCGGCGATCATAAAGGGCGAGGCGAAGCGCATCGACGCCGTGCGCGATTACGCCCCCGCCTCAGCCCAGACCGAGGCGGAAAAGTTTGCGGACTATCACAGCAGCGTCTCAGATCACGTACCCATCGTCATAGAGATCGACTTCAAATAGGGGAGGCCATCATGGAATACACGAAAAAAACCTATACAGAGCAGGAGCGGCGGCAGGCGGCCTACGCGCTGAACCTGTGCGCCGTGTCGGTGGCCCAGATTGTGGATTACAACGACAAATATATCCTGGAGCAGGAGTACGACGCTATTCTGAACAACCTCAACCTGGAGCAGATGCCAAAGGACGAAGCCCTGCTCAACATCCTCACCGAGCTGCTGAACGTCATCACCTTCTTCCGCATCCAGGAGGGGAAAAAAGCCCTTGTCGAGCGGGAATATCAGGAGCGGATGAAAAATGCCGTCTGGAGCGCCGTGCCCAACATCGGGATGGTAGTGACCGGGGGAAGTCTGGCAACCATGGCCATTTCCCTGGCCACCCAGGTGGGCATCGGCTACATGAACTACCGCAAGGAAAAGGCTCGGGGCGCCCTTGAAAAAGAACGGGCAGAAATGGAGTTGGAGTTCACCGCCATCGAGCAGTTCAACGCCCTGAAGCGGGAGCTGTTCACCACCGCCTGGAAGCTGGCGGCCGAGTATTGTTTTCCGGACGACTACCGCCTGACGGAGCGTCAGATCAAGCAGTACAACGCCATCCTGATGGACGTGGACCAGCTGCGGAAATACGAGCGACTGGAGGCGATCCAGGAGCAGTTCAAGGCCTATCCCCCCTTCTGGTACTTTTTCGGCCACGCCGCCAGCTTGGTGGCCATTGAGGCCCGGAAAGCGGGGGATGAGTCCGCGGCCCGTCAATATCTCAATCGAGCCAAACAGCATTTTGAGCGGTACGGGGAGCTGGACAAGTTCAACCTGCTGCGGGAAGACCAGCTCACCGCCTCCTGGGCCCTGGAGTACGTGGACCTGCTGTATCTGATCGGTAAGGCGGACCGGGAGAAGGTCGCGGAGCTGCTGGAGCGGGCGGTCAAAATGTCAGGGAACGCAAACGATGTGCTTCAGCTGTGCGCTATGTATTACCTGAGGATCGACCAGCCGGATCTGGCCGCCCGGCTGTTTCGCATTCTGGTCAACGAGGGCTGCAACATTGAGACCAACGCCCGGCTGCTCAGCGGAGTCTATGTGCGCAAACTCCTGCATGCGCCGGGGGATGCCGAGGTCCAGGCTGCCTATTGGTCCCTGTCCCAAAAGTCGGGCGGCGCGCTGCTGGTCCCGCTGCCGGAGCCGGAGGGAGATGCCAGCGCCGGGTTGGTGGAAGCGGAGTACCTGTCTAAGCAGAGGGCAGCGCTCCAGCGGGACTACCGAAGCGCTGTCAACCAGTTTGAGCGGAAGTACGCCATCAAGATCAAGCGCCTGATCTGTATCCCGGCCCGAAACCACGGACTGCCGGATGAATACTTTTCTGGCAGCAAGGAGGCACAGAACCGGCGCACCGCCGACGCGAAAGCGGCGTTGAAGGACCTCAAGAGGACGGATGGCCTGTTCAACCTGGATTTCCCATTCCAATACGTCGACACGCTGAACGAGATGCTGGAGACCCTCTCCCGGTTCCCGTCCTTTACGGAGAACAAGGATGCTCTCATTCGGGTGCTCAGGCAGGACGTCAAATCCCTGCGCGGTGAAATGGAGACGGCCCGTGCCGCCATGGAGAATACTCTGCAGGGCCAGGACGGCGGCTTTACCATGGAGCATTACAAATCCATGCGGGATCGCCTCTCCCTGTACGCCTGCGGCAGGAGATTTTTCGATGACCTCAAAAACAGGACCGTGGATATGCTGGACAGCCTTGACGCGCCGGACGCCCTGACCCAGGCCGAGCTCACCCTGGCGGAATTCTGCCAGGCCCAGGGGCTCACCCTTCAGCCCGCGGACCGGCGGCAGCCCGGGACGGGCCTGGCTCAAGAGTCCGCCGGCGAATATCTCAGCTATAAGCTCGTCGGGTTGACGGAGGCAGAGCTGGAGGACAGGCGGAAAGCCCAGGAGCTTTTGAGCGAAATGAAGAAGGCGGCGGCAGGCGCTGCCCCAAACATGATCTTGCGGCCTGACGCGGCTGTCTTCCTTCTGCCGGGACAGCTGGGATTTGAAAGCTATTTCCAAAACGCCAAGCTGAAAAACCTGGAGCGCGTCATTCAGGAGCACGTGGCCGCCATTCTGGACGACAAATCGGGGCAGGATTTCGATTTGCTGTTCACTCTGGAGGGGCTGGTCACGGTGCGAAACAACCAGGTGGCATAGGGTTCTCTCCCCTACTCGGGCATTAAGCTGGAGAAGGACGGCAAGCGGGAAAAGCTGGTACTCGGCTGGAGCCGGGATTACGTCAATAAAAATGTCCAAATCAGCAGGCTGTACCAGTTTATCTGTGAGCTGGACGCCCTGACGGTCAAAAACAGTTAAGGGGGCGGCAAATATGGCGTTCGATCCAATCAAAGCGGCAAAGGTCATGGGGAAAAACATCGGAGGCGTCGCGAAGGCCGCGGGCAAAAACGTTAAGGAAGCGGCGGGCGCGGCAGGTAAGGTCACGAAGCAGGCCGCGGCGGCTCTTCTGCGGGTCCAGCAGGATGCGTCGGAGGCTCAGAAAGAGGCAAAAGAGGCTCTCGCTGCCGAACAGTACCGGAGCTGTAAAAAAATCATCGACCAGAGTGCCATGGAAGCCGGCGTGGTGGGCGGAGTCCTGGCGCAGCTGCCGGCGGTGGATAATTTTATCATCGGACCGCGCAATATTAAAATGATCTCTTCCCTGGGCGAGGTGTTCGGCTTGGAATGTACTGAGATGGCCTCCTCAGCCCTTTTGGAACAGCTCACGACCAGCACGCTGGGCTGGGCCATAGCCGGCCGGGCCTTTGCGCAGATCTTTGTGGGCAGGCTCCCGGTCGTCGGCAATGCCCACAACGCGGCGGCAGCCGCCGCCATTACCAGGCTGCTGGGCTGGAAGAGCGCACTGGATTTCTGCCGCAACAGTGGCAGGATGGAACCGGAGCAGGAACAGGAGTTCCCTGAGCTCACCCGGGACGCACTGATTGAGCAGGCGGGCGAATTTCTTAGCGGTGCGAAAAGCTATGAGAAGGATAAAAACGAGTACAAGCGCTTAATGAATGCGATGGATGCCTATGACCGCAATCATGAAGACGAGTATGACCAGGAGTTTGACAGCGTTTATCGGAAATTAACGGAGCTCGGCCGCTAGCTTATTTGGATTAAGCAGCAGAATAAAAAAAGAAAATCCGCCGAAGCAAGGCTGCTTCGGCGGATTTTCAATGGCTTTTACCTGGTCAAATCCAGGTACAGGTCTTTATACTGTTTTGCGGAATTTTCCCAAGACAGATTCTTATCCATATCCCGCTGTACCATTTCATCCCAGCACCAGCGGTTTTCAAAATAAAACGTCTTGGCTCTGTTAATGGCATCCAATAACAGTCCGGCGTCATAGTGGTCAAAAGTAAATCCGTTTCCTGTGTTGAAGTACATATTGTATGGCTCTACCGTATCTTTCAAACCGCCGGTTTCCCGAACAATCGGCACCGTTCCGTAGTGCATGGCAATGAGCTGTGTCAACCCGCAGGGCTCAAACCGGGACGGAACCAGCAGGGCGTCTGCGCCTGCATAAATCCGATGCGCCCGCGTCTCATCATACATAATATTGGAACAGACGTCCCCCTTGTAGGCATGCTCATAATACCGGAACGCATCCTCATAGCCTTGGTCTCCGGTGCCGAGTACCACGACTTGCGTATGCCCGTCCATGACCTGAGGGAGGATGGAGGTGACCAGATCCAAGCCCTTCTGGTTCGTCAGCCGGGAAATCAGTCCAATCACAAATTTGTGGTCATCCTGAACCAGACCCAATTCCTCCTGTAATTTGCGTTTGTTTTCCTTCTTCTTGTCCAGTACGTTGGTGATGTTGTAATTTACGTACAGCTTGTCATCGGTATCCGGATTCCAGATGTCATAGTCGATCCCGTTTACGATACCGCGCAGCTTGCCGGAATGATACCGCAGGTGGGCGTCCAGAGTCTCGCCGTAGTACGCGCCTTGAATTTCACCAGCATAGGTCTGGCTCACGGTGGTGATGATATTTGAGTAGGCCAGTCCTCCCTTTAGCATATTGGCATCTTTGTATTTCACCTTTAAGGCGTCCTTATTAAAGACATAATCCGGCAGTCCGGACCAATAGCGGATGGTTGGGATGTCGTAAATTCCCTGGAAGCGCAGGTTGTGAATCGTCAAAATGGTCTTTGCGGAAGTAAGCTTGGTGTTGACAAACTGCGTCCTCAGATAAACGGGAACCAAAGCGGCCTGCCAGTCATGACAGTGGATGATATTTGGAACCCAATCCATATAGTTCAGCGCCGCCAGGGCAGCTTTAGCGAAGTAACAGTACTTTGGAATGTCGTCAATGAGATTGGTATATGGATTTCCGTCGCTGAAAAATTCCTCATTGTCAATGAAATCATATACCACGCCATCCCAGACATATTCCATAATGCCCACATAGAAGGCCCTGCCATCTGCACAGAGATCCATCTGAAAAGAGCCGCGGTAAATCATTTTCTGCTGGTATTCCCACGGAATGCATTTATATCTCGGGAGAATGACCTTTACATCGCAGTTCTGCTTTACCAGCGCCTTGGGAAGCGCGTACATCACATCGCCCAGCCCTCCGGTTTTGACGAAAGGATAGCATTCCGACCCGATAAATGCAACGCTTCTTCTGGGGGATATATAGCGCTCTTCCGGCGAGGCTGCTTCCGTCGGCATGCTTTCCTCGGCTGCTCCCACCGGCATGCTTTCCTCGGCTGCTTTCGCCGGTATGCTTTCCTCAGCTGCTTCCACCGGTATGCTTTCTTCGGCTGCTTCCGCCAGCATGCTTTCCTCAGCTGCTTCCGCCGGTATGCTTTCTTCGGCTGTTTCCGCCGGTATGCTTTCCTCAGCTGCTTCCGCCGGCATGCTTTCCTCGGCTGCTTCCGCCGGCATGCCTTCCTCAGCTGCTTCCGCAGACTCCGCCGACGGGGACTCTTCTACGGCCGCCGCCGCAGGCTCTGCCTCAAGGAAGGCCTTTGTGGTGACTTCCACTGCGCCGGCTTTTTCTGCCTCGATTTCCGTGATCACATCTTTTGCAGTGTCCTTTTCGGCAATCTCGGCCTGGCGCTTTGCCGCAACAGCTTTTGAAGAAGATTTTCTTTTACTGCTGGGCTTTACAACTTTCTTCTTTGACATGTGGTACCTCCCAAATAAATTTTTTGTATTGTGGCTTTCGTACTGCTGCCTTGGGTTTAGATGAAAATATAGGACAGAAGGCTAACGCTGTATCAAATTATATTATAGCACAAGGGAGGAAAAAAGGAAGCCCATCTTTCTTTCAAAATTGATAAGCGTAAGCTTAATTCTGTGCAAAAGACCTCCTTTGTGGAAAGCGATTCAGATGAATTGGTCAATAAAAGGCATATATGCGTATCCATTGGTATAGTAAAAATAACCGCATGACACCGTGGTATCATGCGGTTACCGTTCAACGTCGTTTGCTTTACGCCTGGTTAGGAAGGTAGCGGGCCGCGATGGCGTTGAGCTTGTCCCAGCAGTGCTCCATGTCCGCCACCAGCTTGCGCTGGGTGCGGGCCCGGTCCAGGTTCTGGCCCGGACGGCTGATGTGGAAGTAGTGGTCCCCTTCTATGTGGTCGGTAAGGAAGCGCATACCGCATTCCAGGGTCATCAGCTTGGCCCCCCAAGGGAGGTATCGGATTTCTGCCTCGGTGAGCGCGCCGCCCGCCTCCCCCAGGAAAGCGGCGGTATAGGTCTCAAACAGGGCTGGGTCGAAGTTCACCTTGGACAGGTCCGGCTCGTCCTCGGCGTTGTGGTTGGCGCCGAACCGGATGGAGTCGCCGAAGTCGTTAATCACAAGGCCGGGCATGACGGTGTCCAGATCAATGACGCAAAGCGCTTCGCCGGTCTCCTCGTCCATGAGGACGTTGTTCAGCTTGGTGTCGTTGTGGGTCACCCGCAGGGGGAGCTCCCCGGAGCGCAGGGCGTCCAGCGCCACAGAGCAGTCCCGCTCCCGGGCCAGCATGAACTCGATATCCTCCCGGCAGTCCCCGGCCCGGCCCAGGGGGTCGGCGGCCACGGCGTTTTTCAGGTTCTGCAGGCGGTTGACTGTGTCATGGAAGCGGGGGATGGTCTCGTAAAGCGTCTCGGCGGGGTAGTCCCGCAGCAGCCGCTGGAACCGCCCGAAGGCCCGCCCGGAGGCGGCGAAAAGTTCCGGGGTCTCCGCCGACTGGTAGCACACCGTCCCCTCCACGTAGAGGAACAACCGCCACACGCCGCCGGCGCTGTCGGTGAAGCAGGTCCCGCCGCGCCGGGGACGGACCACCGTCAGGGTCTCCCGCCGGGGGTCACCGCCCTGACGGGCAATTTCTTGGGACAGGTACTCTGTGACATTCACCACGTTGTCCATCAGCCGCTTCGGCTCATGGAAAGCCACCGGGCTCACCCGCTGGAGGATGAAGCGCCGGTCCTCTTGGGTGGTCACCAGAAAGGTGTCGTTGATGTGGCCCTCGCCGAAACGGACGGCCTCTTTCGCAGGGCGGCCGAAGTCAAAGGCCGCCAGGGCCTCGTTCAGGGTCTGCTCTGCCTGTGCCATAGTATATCCTCCCTCGCGCCGGGGCTGCCCGGCGTTTGTTATCCCTTATAGCCGTTGGGGTTGCCGGACTGCCACTTGTAGGAGGAGGCGCACATCTCCTCAATGCCCAGCTGGGCCTCCCAGCCCAGTTCCTCCCTGGCCTTGGCCGGGTCGGCGTAGCACACGGCGATGTCGCCGGGGCGGCGGGGCTCGATGACGTAGGGCAGCTCCCGTCCGCAGGCCTTCTCATAGGCGTGGAGCACGTCCAGAACGCTGTAGCCCTTGCCGGTGCCCAGATTGCACACGAACAGGCCGCACTTGGCGTCCAGCTTTTTCAATGCCGCCACGTGGCCCTTGGCCAGGTCCACCACGTGGATATAGTCCCGCACGCCGGTGCCGTCGGGGGTGCTGTAGTCGTTGCCGTAGACGTGGACCTTCTCCAGCTGGCCCACCGCCACCTTGGCGATATAGGGCACCAGGTTGTTGGGGATGCCGTTGGGGTCCTCGCCCATCAGGCCGGACTCGTGGGCGCCGATGGGGTTGAAGTAGCGCAGCAGGGCCACGTTCAGGTCCGGGTCGGCGGCGCAGATGTCGGACAGGATGCGCTCCTGGAACAGCTTGGAGGTGCCGTAGGGGTTGGTGGTGCTGCCGGTGGGGAAGTCCTCCCGGATGGGCACGGTGGCGGGGTCGCCGTACACCGTGGCGGAGGAGGAGAACACAAAGTTCTTTACCCCGTGGCGGCGCATGGCCTGGAGCAGGTACAGGGTGCTGATGAGGTTGTTGGAGTAGTACTCCAGGGGCTTGGACACGCTCTCACCCACTGCCTTCAGTCCGGCGAAATGGATGACCGCGTCGATGCCGGGGTGCTGGGCGAACAGTGCCTCCACCTCGTCGTCGCGGCACAGCTCCGCCTTCACAAAGGGGACGGTTTTGCCGGTGATTTTCTCCACCCGGCGCAGCGCCTCCTGGCTGGAATTGACCAGATTGTCCGCCACCACGATGTCGTATCCCGCGTTGAGAAGCTCCACGCAGGTGTGGCTGCCGATATAACCGGCGCCGCCGCAGACCAGAATAGACATATTGACGCGCTCCTTTACAAATCGATTATTTCTGTCCGGCGGTCATGGGCGCACCCATGACTGCTGATATTATACATGTCCAAGGGAGAAATGGGAATAGCTTTTTTGTCGATTTTTTTATGAATATTTGCTTCTGGCTCCCCGGTGGCCCCGGCGGTACTCCATGGGGCTCATCCCCTCCAGCCGCCGGAAGCTCTGGGAGAAGTAGCTTGGAGAGGAAAAACCCAGGATCTGGGCGATCTGGGACAGGGTGTGGTCGGTCTCCGCCAGCAGGAAGCGGCTCTCCCGGATGCGCCGGGAGATGAGGTAGCTGATGGGGGATGTGTCAAACTCCTTGCGGAAGGCGTGGGACAGGTAATACTTATTGATGTGTACCAGCTCCGCCAGCTGGTCCAGAGTCAGGTTTTCCTTGAAGTGGTTGTCGATATACTGCCGCACCAGGTTGCACTCCCGGCTGGTGCCGGGGACGGCGGGGGCGGCCCCGGACAGGGAGAAGTCGTCCCGCCTGCGCAGACGCAGCAGGATGACCTCCAGCAGGCGCTGGCAGATCTCGTCGCAGCCGGGCCGGGGCTCCCGGCTCTCCTGGATGAGGGTGCGCAGGCAGCTGGACACCGCGTCCTCCGCGAACAGGTGGAGCAGGGCGCAGCCGCTGTCGTCGGTGACGGTTTCCAGCCCCTCCAGCCCCAGCACCACATATTCCATGGGGCGGCCGTTCTGGCTGGTCTCGGTGTGGGGGACGCCGGGGTCCACGATCACCAGGTCGTTGATGGCCACGGGGAAGCTGTCCTTCCGGATGAGGAACGCGCCGTTCCCCCCGGTGATAAAGAACATCTCCGAGCAGGTGTGGGAGTGGAGCTGGGACTTCCATTCCTCGCTGTAGTGGGCATAGGTCACATACAACAGCCGGGGCATGGGGCAGCGCTGCCCGGCGTCCGCGCGCCCATCCGGCGCGCGGACGCCGCACGCCCGGGGGGATTG
>CATKZW010000013.1 GCA_949841465.1 uncultured Oscillospiraceae bacterium | reverse complement strand
GGTAATCTGTTCCTTCTTCTTATGTCTATCCCTATACCTGCATTAAACGCGGCTCGCCGGTCCTTTTGGACCGGCGAGCCGCTTTTGCCTTGACCGTTTCGGCATCGAAAACGACCGTTTCGGCAAAAAAGTGGAAATCTTCGCGGGGGTTTGCTATCCTTCAACCATCCAAGGCTTCAGTTTGAGCGGAGCGAACAAGTTATTGAGAAAGGGGGCGGAAACACCCGGCAGGTGCGTGGAATGCAGTGAATGTGAAAAAATACGAGGAGGATATGTATGAAAGCAAGCAAGCTCTTTGAGAGAAGTCTCGGCGTTGTCTGTGCGGCGGCACTGGTATTTGGGGCCCTGGTGCCTGGACTGCGAGCCGAAGCCGCGGCGGAAAGCTTTGATGGCGACTACTGCTACCAAGAGGGTTATGAAGTCAGCGTGAACTTGGAAGCGGAGGGCGCGGTCCTGCTGAAAAACGCGGACAACACCCTGCCTCTGGCCGAAGGCACCAAGGTTACTATCCTGGGCTCCATGTCCTACAACTATGTCCAGGGCGGCACCGGCTCCGCCGGTGGCTCGGATGACGAAAACACGGTTATGATGAACGACGCGTTCATCGAGGCGGGCCTGGACGTCAACTCTGCCGCCTGGAACTGGCTGGCTGACCAGTGCGGCGGCTCCCGCGTGGTGGATGCCAACGACCCCGCTGGGGTGGGCTGGTCCAGCTACACCGCCATCCATGAGTTCCCGGTCAGCGTCTACAACGGCGGCGCCTCCACCATCAAGGCTGACGGCTATACCGACTACGTGGTGGTTACCGTGTCCCGCTCCGGCGCCGAGGGCGCTTCCCCCTCCATGGATTACGATGGGGACGGCAGTACCCTGACCGGCAGCACCTACCTGGAGCTGGATCAGAACGAAAAGGATCTACTGGCCTTTTGCAAGGACAACTTCGCCCACACCATCGTCCTGGTCAACTCCGCCGCCCCCATGGAGCTGGGCTTCATTGATTCCGACGCCTACAACGTGGACGCCTGCATCTGGATGGGCCACCCAGGCGAGGCGGGCATCGTGGGCGTTGGCACCATCCTCACCGGCCGCACCAATCCCTCCGGCCGTCTGGTAGACACCTATGCCTACGACATGACCACCAATCCCACCTATTATAACACTGACGACAACCGTTACGCCAACGCCAACAACCAGACCTTCTACCAGTACGAGGAAGGCATCTATGTCGGTTACCGCTATTATGAGACCGCCGATTCGGTGGGCTACTTCGACTCCGCCGACTTCACCGGCCACACCTTCAAAAACGGCGCGGCCAGCGGCTATGGGCAGGTTGTGCAGTTCCCCTTCGGCTACGGCCTGAGCTACAGCACCTTTACCGAGGAGATCACCGCCTCTGACATCAAGCTGGAGGCCCACGGCACCAACTCCATCACTGTGCGTGTGACCAACACCGGCGAGCTGGCAGGCAAGGACGTGGTGCAGATCTACCTGGACGCCCCCTATCAGGTGGACACCGAGAACTTCGGCATCAAGGGCGTGGGTCTGGAAAAGGCCAAGGTGGTTCTGGTAGGCTTCGGCAAGACCGATATCCTGGAGCCCGGCCAGTCCCAGGAGCTGACCATCTCCTTCCAGACCGACGACCTGGCCTCCTTCGACAACTTCGGCCAGGGCTGCTACGTGCTGGAAAACGGCAGCTATAAGTTCAACATCCAGAAGGACGCCCATCAGTGGGGTGATGAGGGCAGCGGCAACGCCCCCAGCGACAGCGTTTCCGCGGAGCTGTCCGCCGCCATCATCTATGATGACGGCGGCTCCGTCTCCGGCGCAACCTACGCCGGCAAGCGCGACTCCGACCAGGTCGTGGCGAAGAACGCCATGGACGACGTGACCGCGGGCGATGGTTGTATGCTGGATGGCTACCTCTCCCGCAATGACATCGCTGGCGGCATGGCCTCTATCATGCAGCACAGCTCCAACGAGACCCCTAACGAGATGGTGTCTTCCGGTATTGAGGCCGTGTTGGCCCTGTCCAACAGCGATTCTATCGAATACAGCTTCCAGACCTATAAAAACGGAGTCAAGACCACCGTGACCGAGACGCTGTATGCCCATGGCGCCAATATGATGCCCTATGCCGACAAGACCCCCGACGGCAAGAGCGCCAGCTCTTTTGCCGATCCCCTGTGGGACCAGGTCTACTACGTGGTTGAGGGGGAGACCACCGACGGCGGCCTGCCCGTAGTGGTGGATGCCGAGCCCGCCAGCGGCTCTTATCACAAGCTCAGCGTGGACGACATGGCCAATGTACCCATCGATACCGACGAGGGCTACGCCATTTGGGAGAAGCTGACCAACATGACCTCCCTGGAAGAGGCCATCGAAATCCAGGGCAACGCCGGCTGGCAGGTCAGCGGCGCGGCCTCCGTGGGCAAGGCGGCCCAGAAGGCCCAGGACGGTCCCGGCGAGCCCGGCAACGGCCAGTACAAGGGCGGCACCTGGTTCCCGTGCGCGGTGACCATCGCCGCCACCTGGAACACCGACCTGGCCCGCGCGGAAGGTGTGGCCTATGGCCACCAGGCAGTCCTGTTCGGCATCGGTGTGGCCTATGCCCCCGCCATGAATATGCACCGCTCCCCCTTCGGCGGGCGTAACTTCGAGTATTATTCCGAGGATGGCCTTATTGCCGGACAGATCGGCGGCAATGCCGTGGCCGGCATCCAGTCCACCGGCACCAGCGTCACCATCAAGCACCTGGCCCTCAACGACGGCGACACCAACCGCGGCGGCAACACCACCTGGGCCAATGAGCAGGCCATCCGTGAGATCTACATGAAGCCCTATGAGATCTCCATCAAGGACTACGGCGCCAACGGCATTATGGGCTCTCTAAACCGCATCGGCATGAGCTGGTTCCACTACGGTATGTACGTTACCATGCTGCGTGACGAGTGGGGCTGGAAGGGCTTCCTGATCACCGACGGAGACGGCTCTGCCGGCGATGCCTACAACAACCCCCAGATGATGATGTGCGTGCTGGGCTCCATGCTGACCATCAGCAACTATGTCAACGGCTCCGCCACCGTGGCGGCCTATGGCGACGCGACATCCACGGTGTATGGCCGGTACGCCCTCCATCAGAATATGATGTACGCCCTTTACCAATATTGCGGGGCCAAGGGCACTGACGCCAGCGGCAACGTGGTCTCCGGAGCGGTGGGCGTTACCTCCTCCGGCGGCAGCGCCGGCAGCTCCGTCCCCACCGGACTGATCGTGCTGATCGTCCTGGCGGTGGTTCTGGTGGCTGCGGTTGTGATTGTGGTGGTTGTCAACAAGAATAAAAAGAAGCAAGCGGGTAAGAATTGAGCGGGCTTGACAGGAAGGAGATAATGTCATGAAAATGAAAAAATGGGCAGGTCTGGCCGGTCTGCTGCTGGCCCTGAGCATGCTCCTGGCTGCCTGCGGCAGCGCCGGCAGCACCCCCAGCAGCGCTCCGGTGGACAACACCAAAAACCCCAGCAGCGAATCCGAGATCCTCTCCGCCCCCACTGATTTCACCTTCGACCCCACCACCGGCGCGTATTCCTTCAACGCCACCGATGAGCGGATGGGCTACTACTTCATTCGGTTCTACCGCACGGAGAACGGCAAAGAGGTGGGCGAATACATCGCCTCCTCCCCCCGTATCAATGGCGGTACCACCGGGACTGTGTCCGGCACCCTGGATCTGTCCGACGTCTCCTGGGGTTCCTTCCACGTAAACCTCTCCTCCTTCGCCCCCTCCGGCTCCGGCTATACAGCCCCCGGCCCGCTGGGCATCGCGGTGCAGTATGGTGTGGGCCAGTCCCTGGAGCGGCCCGAGATGCTGGCCATGTACAGCGGCAACCAGGTGGAATTCGTGGTGGACTGGTGGACGCTGTGCGACTACAACTTCCTCCAATATATGCCCAATATGAAGTTCACCTTCTACTCCGACCCCGAGTGCACCAATGAAGTGTTCAGCGACACCGTGGATCTCGCCCCTCTGGTCAACACCCTGAAGCAGAACCCTCCCGGCATGATCTACATCTGGGGCTACAGCCAGGTGGAGGGCGCGGGCCTGCACCTCTACCTCCCCGAGGGCTATGATCCCAACGCCGAGCCGGGCGGTATGTTCGGCGGCCCCCCCAAGCCGGTTTATTTCCTGAACGACATCTATACCTACACCATGGATCCCGGCACCTACTATGTGACCTGCCAGGCGATGAGTAAGGATGAGTACACCAAGGATTCCCAGCCCAGCACCGTTTTGGAGATCACCCTTACCGACGCCGAGCCCACCACGGAATTTGAACAGGCCAAGACCGAGCTTTGGACGGACTACCAGCAGATGGATATGCCCGGCGCCAACCCCGGCCAGCAGCCTGACCGCATCGACAATCCTATGGATCAGGGCATTTCCGGCCAGATCGTCAACTAAATCCAAACTAAGCCGGTGCGGGGCGCGGGCCCCAAAGGGTCTGCGCCCCGCACCCATCTGATGCTGATGGAGGTTCCTATGGCTGAATCAAACAATAACTCTATGCTGAACCGCTTTTTCCACTATGCCGACCGCGGCGGCACGCTGGGCGGCGAAATCGCCGCCGGCCTGGGGGTCTTCTTCCTCTCCGCCTGCGGCATTTTCATCAATATGCAGCTCATCGCCAAGCTGAGCATTTCCGGCGCATACTCCGCCGCCAACATCGCCCAGATCGCCGCCAACGGTGAGATCTACGCCCAGACCTACTTTGTGTCCATGCTGCTGGCCTTCGTCGGCAGCCTGCTGATTGGTCTGGTGGCCCGCCTTCCCCTGGTGCAGACGGCCGGGCTGGGGCTGAGCACAGTGCTGGTGTCCATGGTAGGCGCAGGCACAGGGCTGACCTATTACAACCTGCTGGCGGTATGCTTCTTCAGCGCGGTCCTCTATGCCGCGGTTGTGTGCATACCCGGCGTCAACAAGGCGCTGTTCAGTGCCGTCCCCAGTCCGGTGCGCCGGGCCTTGCCCGCCGCCGCCGGATTGATGATGGCCTGGGTTGCCATGCAGCTGACCGGGTTGGTCAGCGTCAACGGATCGTCCCTTCCCGTTTACGGCACGGGCACCGTGCTGGAGCAGGCGTCCGATTCCGTTGCCCTGCCCGGTTTAGTGAGCTTTGGCAGCTACAGCTACGCCACGGACAAATTCCATCCGCTGCTGCTGGTGTGCGGCCTGTCGGTGGTGGTCACCTTTGCGGCGTGGCTGCTCCTGCGGCGGAGCAGGCGGCCCTATCTGTTCTCCCTGCTGGTGGGTACGGCGTTTTTCCTGGTGGTCGGCATCTGCGCCGTGGGTATCGACTGGAAGACCTTCAACTTCTCCTTGGATTTCCTCTGGGGCCGCCTTTGGATGGTGGGCAGCGAGGACGCCATGCACACCCACCTCTCCTCAGTCCTCTCCAATCTGAATTTTGGCCGCGTATTCTCCGAGGGCCTGGATTTCAGCGCCTACACGGAAAACGGCGGCAGTGTGCCCATGCTGTTTATCACCGGGGTGCTTACCTTCCTGGCGGCGTACCTCTTTGACGCGGAGGCCACGCTGCGCTGCGTAGCCGACAGCACCGGCGCATTCTCCGCCGACGGGCAGGAGGGTGTCCGGCTGGCGCTGGCCTGCAACGCAGGCATGAACATCCTTGCGCCCCTGGCCGGCGGCGCGCCGATGTCTATCGGCAAGGCGTCCTATGCCGGTTCGGAGGACGGCGCGCGCTCCGGCCTGACCTCTGTGGTGGCTTCCGTCGGGTTCTTGATCTCCGCCTTTGTGTGGATTGTCCCGTTCCTGTTCGCCACAGTCACCTCTTACGATATCAGTTTTAACCTGTACGGCCACTATGGCACGGTCATGCAGCTGCTGAGCGAATGTAGCTTTGCGGTGGCCGATGCGGTGATGGTGATAGTTGGATTGTCCATGATAGCCCGGGCGGCGCGCCTGGAGTGGACAGACACCATGGAGTCGATCCCCTTTGCCGTTACGGTTGCCGCAGCGTTCTTTTTTTCCAACTTGGCCTGCGGCGCGGCGGCCGGTATTGTGGCCTACCTGCTGCTGTGTGTTGGCAGGCGCGAGGGAAAGCCTTCCTCCATGCAGTTGGTCGGCGGCGCGTTCTCGCTGGTGCTGCTAATTCTGAGCGCTGTCTTGTGAAGCATTAGGATTTAATTTCTCAGACCGCCGCCACCATCGCCAACAGCTGGAACCCCGCCCTGGGAGAGGAAATCGGCGGGCATTTAGGGGCCAAGGCGGTGGAGCTGGCGAAAAAGGCTGACATCTTGCTCCTCTACCCTTGTCAAATCTTTTATCGCACTTGTAGAAGCGGTGGGAGCGTTTTGCCCCGTCAGCCGTTCAGAACATTAGGTATAGAAAAAGGGGAGCGTCAGCTTGCGGGCTGGCGCTCCTCTCTTTATGCTCTTTATATTTACGGCATGGGCAACTTCCAGTCATCAACCCGAGGGCACGTTCAGTCCCACTCAATTTTATTACATGGTGCATAGTCAATTGGAAGATTTGCTTTTGAGGAAGACGCAATCTGTTCGATCATCAACTTCTCAAGGCACCTAAATTTTTTCTTGACGCGGAAGAAATAACGGCGCAAAATAATACAAGGCACCTAATTAAATCGTGATAAGGGAGCTATGCAACATGAGCAAAGCGTTCAAAGATAATCAGATGCAAACCTGCCCCAATCATGGCCGCGATGGAGAGGGGAACCATCACAAGCATGGGGGCCACGACAAATGAGCGGCCGGGGCGCTGAGCATGGCAGCCGCCACGGCCCTCACCCGGACCGGGATGACCTTGCGGGAAAATTCGAGCGATGCGGACGGCTTCTGTCCCACTGCCTGGGCAAGCGGCGGGGACAGGGGCGCATCCTGCGCACTCTGTGCAAGCGGGGGGAAATGTCCCAGAAAGAGCTTCAGGACCTGTTGGGGATCCAGGCCGGTTCCATGAGCGAGATTGCCGCCAAGCTGGAGGATAAAGGGCTGATCACCCGGGTGCGTAGCGAGGGAGACCGGCGGAAGGTGTCTCTGTCTATCACAGAACAGGGGCGGGTTCGGGTGGCGCAAAGCGATGAAGCGCACATACTCCGCCGCCGGGCGGAGCTGTTTGCCGTCCTCACTCCGGGCGAGCGCTGTGGCTTTCAGGAGATCGCCCAACGGGCGGAGAAGCTGTCGAACGGGAATACCTCCGACGCGGTCCTCCGGGTGGTCTATACCATGGATGAGCTGAACGAAAAGCTGCGCCTCTTTGAAAACGGCCTGGACGACCGTATCGTGGAGGCCTGCAAGGGCTTCGCTCCGTCCCAGTTCCCGGCCAGCGAGGAATGCTATGCCCAGGCCGTGGCCTACGACGTGATCGGGGGCCAAGAGGTGCTCAAGGTGCAGTGCTCCGACGGGACGGAGCGGGACGCCTTCGCGAAGCTCCAAAAGACCGAAGAGGACCTGCCCCGGCACACCGCCCTTCACCGGGCGGGGGCGCTGATCCTGCTGCCCGCCATGATGATCCGGCACGAGCTGCACCTATCCTTCCGCACCACCTGCCCAGCAGGCTCATCAAGATATCCAGGGACCAGCTCCAGGAGTATTTCCTGGAGACGCCGGACTTTGCCGCCCGCACGGTGCGGACGGTGTCCGAGCTGTACATCCACATGATGGAGCAGTATTGGGCGCTGAAGAATTTCAGCCTGTCCTGGCGGCTGTGCAGCCTGCTGCTGGAGCTGGCGGACCAGTGCGGCGTGGACTACGACGGCAAGGTGATGCTCACCCGCAGCCTGAGCCAGCAGGAGATGGCGTCGCTGCTCCAGTCCAGCCGGGTGTCGGTGGCCCGGGTCATGAAGGGGCTGAAGGACCTGAACCTGGTGGAATATGTCAACGGCGTTTACTGTATCCGCAGCATTGCCCAGCTCCGGCGCGCTGTCCAGCAGCTCTTTCACCCGCTTCCAGGAGGCCAGCCCGCGGGAGATATTCTGGAAGAAGGACATGATCTCGGGCTGGAGCAGATCCATCGTCACCTCGGCCACCATAAACAGGGCGGCGAAGATGGCGCAGCGCAGGTAGCGTTTGATGTAGTTCCACATAAAAAGTGAATGGCAGAAATTTTATGATCAAGCAGAAAACGGGGTGAAACCGACCAAAAACGTTGTGAATGCGCAGAGCAAATTGACATGAGAATGTTTTTCCAGTATGATAAAAAAGGGTGATTTTATGCTGGAGATTGCCATTGTTGAGGATGAGGAAAAGGAAGCTGCCCGCCTTGGCGTTTTTTTGGACCGCTTTTCTCAAGAAAACGGAGTGGTGCTGCACCACATCTGGCACAGCAGCGCCGCGGCCTTTTTAGACGGCTACCAGTGCCAGTATGATTTGATCCTTATGGACATCCGCCTGCCCGATATGGACGGAATGAAGGCGGCCCAGAGGCTGCGGGAGTTGGACAGCGCGGTGGTGCTCATTTTTTTTACCAGCCTGGCACAGTACGCGGTACAGGGCTACTCGGTGGATGCACTGGATTACATCCTAAAGCCCGTTAATTACCCCGCCTTCGCGCTGAAAATGCGCCGGGCGGTGGAGCGGTGCCGGCAGAAGCGGGAGCGGTGGCTGCTGCTGAGCACCAACTCCGGTGCGGTGCAGCTCCAGGAGTTTGAGCTGTATTATGTGGAGATCTTTGACCACCACATCCGCTACCACACGCGGCAGGCCAATTATGACGCCTACGGAACGCTGAAGTCGGTGGAGCGAAGCCTGCCCTGCAGCAGCTTTTTTCGCTGTAATAACCAATGCATCATCAACCTGAGGTATGTGACAAAGATTGACGGCAGCACGGTGGTGGTGGATGGGCGGGAGTTCTCCATCAGCAGGCTGCGGAAAAAGGCCTTTATGGAACAGCTCCACCGCTTTGCCGACCTGAGCTGGGAGGAGGGACAGCGATGACCCCCGGGGAGCTGTGGACCCTGCTGGGGGTGGATTTCTATATGCTGACGGCGCTGCTGGGCTGCTGCCTGGTGACAGGGCACGGGCTGACGCCCCGCCCCCCGTTTCCCCTTCGGATGGCGGCGGCGATTGCGGCCCAGTGCCTGTGGGCATACGGGTGCAGCTACCAGTGGCTGTTTACCCCCGACCCCGTGTGGGGCTTAAAGGGCATCGTCATTATCAAGTATCTGGGGACATTCCTGCTCACTGTGGCCGCCTTCCGCTTCTGCCTGTGCTGCGGCTGGACCGCCGCCCTCTACGGTGGGACCACCGGCTATATCCTCCAGCACTGCGCGGAGCGCACCGCTGAGGTGGCGCGGGCCCTCCTTCCACCTCAGCCTGGCTGGGTGAACAACCTGATTTTGGCGGTCCTCACGGCGCTGGCCTGCCTGTGCTTCATCCTAGCCTTCCGCAGGCGGTACGACATCCTGGAATACGACCGCTACGGCAGCGGCGAGAGCAATATCATGCTGGTGACGGCAGCGGCGGTGGTGGGCGTGGTCATTGTGCTGGAGCCCATCATCCGGTATGAGCTGGGGCTGGACACCAGGACACCGGAAATGATCTGCATCAACATCATCTCCGTGCTTTTGTCCCTGCTGTCCCTGGTGGTCAGTATGTGCCAGATGCGCCAGGCGGAGTCCCAGAAGAAGGCCCAGATCGCCGAGCAGCTCCTCCACGCCGAGCGCAGCCGCTACGCTTTGGAGAAGGAGACGGTGGAGGCCATCAACATCCGCTGCCACGACATCAAGCACCAGATTGCAGCCCTGGGAGACATGGGGCGGCAGAAGGAGCTGCGGGAGATAGAGAACCTGGTGAACATCTATGACTGTGGGCTGAAAACGGAGTGTGCCGCCCTGGACCTGGTGCTGTCTAACAAGTCCCTGATGTGTTCCGGGAAAGAGATCGTGCTGACCTGCGTGGCGGACGGCAGACGGCTGAACTTTATGGAGGATGCGGATATCTATGCGCTGTTCGGCAACATCTTAGATAACGCCATTGAGGCGGTGGACCGGCTGGAGGACCGGGAAAAGCGGCTTATTACCCTGACGGTGCGGGCCCAAGGGCAGATGCTCATTGTCACCGAGGAAAACTACTACGATGGCCAGCTGGTGCTGGAGCAGGGATTGCCCGTCACCACCAAGGTGGACAAACGCTTCCACGGCTTCGGGATGCAGAGCATCAAGATGCTCACGGAGAAATACGGGGGAGACCTGCGCCTTCAGGCTAAGGCGGGAATCTACCGGCTGTCCATCCTGTTCCCGGTTGTGGAGGATATGGAAAAAAGAGGATGAAAAATGGAGAGGAGTGTCCATAATGACGGACACTCCTTTGTTTTTGTGCAGGAAAAGTTGCGAAACAAACCAAAAAAGTTTTGTGCGGTTGAATCCTCTCCAGCGGCACAGTAAATTAAACATAGGTGGGCGCAAAGGCGCCAAAAACAGACAGGGGGGTGAAAACAGTCCAACCGCGCCGGGAGACAGCTGTTGACCGGCAAACCCAAATTATTTCTTTTATTTGGAGGGATTCTTGTGGCAAATGAGAAGGGAAGGAAAAAGAAACTGAGCGCAAAAACGTTTACCATCATTGTGGCGTCTCTGCTGGCGGTGCTTCTGGTGTTTTCCGTTGCGCTCCCCGTAATCACCCTGACCAGGTTTGACCTGGTGCTGCGTGACATCTTTGGAGAGACCCAGTTCAGCTCCAACAGTGCGCCCAATGGAGTGGATGCCAGCTATTATAAGCGAGATATCACCGATTCCAAGCAGCTCCAGGCCGCTGAGCAGGCCTACACCCGCAAGGCGGGGGCCGAGGGCTTCGTGCTGCTCTACAACAAGGCCGAGGGCGGCAAGGGCCTGCCCGTGGCGGCGGGCTCCAAGCTGAGCCTGTTCTCTGCCTCCTCCGTGGACCTGCTGGCCGGCGGCACCGGCTCCGGTGTGTCCACCATCTCCAGCGACATGAAGACCGCCCTCACCGAGCAGGGCTTCTCCGTGAATGAGGCGCTGTGGAAGTTTTACAGCGACAACCACAGCACCTATACCCGTGGCGGCGGCGCAGTGATGTACGGCTTCGCTGAGGACTGGTCCATCCACGAGGCCCCGCTCTCCGCCATCCCCGACAGTGCCAAGGCTGAGGCAGAGGGCACCATTCCGGTGTTCTTCTTCGCCCGGACTGGCGGCGAGGGCCGGGACCTGGGCCGCTACATGGGCGACTTCGCGGCCACCGCGGCGGACCGGGAGAAACACTACCTGGAGCCGGACTCCGTGGAGCTGGAGATCATCCAATACCTGAACGACAACTTTGACAACGTCGTCATCGTGGTCAACACCAACAACGCCTTTGAGCTGGGCTGGGTGAAGGACTATCCCAACATCAGCGCGGTGCTGTGGGCTGCCGGCGCAGGCGGGGACACCTGCCGCTCCATTGCCGATGTGCTCAGCGGCAATGTCAACCCCTCCGGCCACCTGGTGGACACCTTCGCCTACGACGCCTTCTCCTCTCCTGCCATGCAGAACATGGGCGAGATGATGCTGGTCAACGGCGGCGAGGACGTGAGCGCGGCCGTGTTCTACGACGAGGGCATCTACGTGGGCTACAAGTACTATGAGACTCGCTACGTTGACAAGGCGCTGGGCCAGGGCAATGCCGGGAGCTATGACTATGCCTCCACCGTCCAGTACCCCTTCGGCTACGGCATCTCCTACACCACCTTTGAGTGGTCGGACTTCAAAATGGGTCAGATGGATGCTGACGGCAATATTGAAATCAACGTAACTGTCAAGAACACCGGAAAGGTGGCCGGCCGGGACGTGGTGCAGGTCTACCTCAACGCGCCCTATACCGACTACGACAAGACCAACTATGTGGAAAAGTCCGCCGTCTCCCTGGTGGGCTTTGAAAAGACCGGCGAGATTCAGCCTGGCCAGTCCGAGACCGTCACCGTCACCGTCAACCGAAAGGATTTCATCTCCTACGACGATGTGAAGGCCAAGACCTACATCCTGGAGGCGGGGGACTACCTGCTTACCGCGGCGGAGAACGCCCACGCTGCCGCCGACAACTTCCTGACCTATGGCGGACAGAGCGTGGAGCCCCTGTTCGGCGGAGCCGACGCCTCCTTTGTAGGCAAGTGGACCTACAGCTACAGCGGCAACGGCGGGGTGGACAACGAGAGCTATGCCAAGTCCCTCGCCGGCGTGGACGTGACCAACCAGTTCGACCACGCGGTGTCCGATGAGTTTACCGCGCGGGACAAGTACCTCACCCGTCAGGACTGGACCGGCACCTTCCCCCAGCCCCACGGCACGCAGGGCAGCCGGGTCAGCGGCTACAGCGAAAAGAACGGATTGACCTGGGAGATTCAGGTGTCCGACGCCATCCGGGACGCCGTCAAGGCCAAGGGTGTGGGCGTTTCCCTCAACCCCATGAGCGAGGAGGACGCCGCCGCCAAGGCGGGCCAGTTCGGCAAGGGCGGTGAGCTGGAGCTCATCGACTTCCGGGGCCGGGACTTTGACGAGGTGGAGGCCGAGGGCGGCTGGGACGCGCTCATCGACCAGATGACCACCACCGAGATCCATGATATCATCCGCAACGGCGGTTACCAGACCTTGGCCAACGCCAACACCAGCAAGCCCCGGGCCATCGACTACGACGGCCCCTCCGGCCTGAACGAGGGCGGCGTCACCCACGAGCCCTACTCCATCACCTATCCCTGCGCCGCCAACCTGGCCGCCAGCTGGGATCGGGAGAATTCCTACTACCACGGCTACTACGTGGGCGAGGATGCTTTGGCCGCCGACGGAAATTGGGGCAATCACCAGTACACCGGCATCATCTCCGGCTGGTACGCCCCCGCCATGAACATCCACCGCACCCCCTTCGCGGGCCGCAACTTCGAGTACTACTCCGAGGACGGCTTCATGTCCGGCGAGCTGGCCCGGGAGGCCTCCGTGGCCTGCGCCGAGAAGGGCGTGTACGCCTACATCAAGCACTTCGCCCTCAACGATCAGGAGGATTACCGGAACGGTTTGGTCACCTTCTCCAATGAACAGGCTATCCGGGAGATTTACCTCAAGCCCTTCCAGACCTGTATCGAAGGCCGCGGCACCACCAAGATCCTGACCCAGCAGTATGACGAGGCCGCCAAAACCTTCACCCAGGCGGAGGCGGAGATCCCTGCTGTCATGGCGGTGATGTCCTCCTTCAACCGCATCGGTTGTACCTGGGCGGGTGGCAACTACAACCTGCTCACCGCCGTGCTGCGGGACGAGTGGGGCTTTGACGGCACCATCATCACCGACTATGACAACGGCGGCTTTATGGACACCGAGCAGTGCATTCGGGCCGGCGGCGACCTGAAGCTCACCGGCTACGAGGTGGACGCGCCGCTGGACATGAACAATCCCGCCTCCCAGTACTATGCCCGTCAGGCCATTAAGCACATCCTGTACACCACCGTGAATTCCAACGCCATGAATGGCATCGTCCACGGTGTGTCCGTGGGTGAGCTGCCCTTCGCCAACTATTACTTTATCCTCATCGGCGAGGCGGTGGTGGCGGCTTGCCTCACCGTTTTGGGCGTGCGGGCTATCATGCGGCGCCGGAAAGAGGAAAAAGCCGGGCTCTAACGACACAGCCGGCCGGGGTTCGGCCTCCTGTTTCTTGCGTTTTGGGCTGTGCTACTCGCACTTTCTAGGGACACGCTTTCCATTGCTTCCACACCTGTCTGTGGCAGGTTGTGAGGTCAGGGCCAGAACAATTGAGAGCCCCAGTCAGCGGTACCGCTGACTGGGGCTCTCAATTCAGTCAAAGCAAAACAGGGAAATTGCCCTGTGAGCCTCCACATCAGCCGCTAAAATCCCAAATATTGTTTTATAACAGTTCGAATGTAAAAATTCCCCAACAGGCAGGGGAGCGAAAAGCCAATCAGAAACAGGTACAGTCCGCTCAGCGGAAAAAACAGCACCGCCAGCAAAAGCATCCCATAATAGCACAGCGCCGCTAACACTGCCCGCAGCGGTTTTGCCACACCGAGTATCAGGGCAGGTTTGATCGAATTCCGCAGCGATTTTCCGCTGCACAAAAGGCCGTATAGATAAGTTGAAGCCAACATCGCCACCAGAAAAACAGTGGTGCACAGGGCAAACGGGGCAATAAACACCGGATACTCTGACATACGGCGCTGATAAAACGCAGCGCCATATCCGGCGATGCCCATGGGAACCACCGTCAAAAAAAACGCGCCATACGCGCACCTCCAGCCCTGTTTGAATGCCGCAAAGTAATCTCGAACACATGACACTGATTCGCCCAACACGATTTTACGCATAACCAAGTGCAGAGAAAACAGCGCCGGAGGAATGGTAATGACGGGGATGCAGGCAGCCAGGAACAGCAGGTTGGCAATCAGCACAGTGGCAAGCTCTCCTTTGACCAATTCCCAAAAACGGGCCGGACCGGTCCTCTCTGGATTGTCTGAATCTTGATTAAAGCCTTGGACGGCTCCTTTCTTTTGAAAAAGCAAAATGTCTCCTCCTCTCCGCACCTGTCGGAACGGTTTTCATCCACTATATCACACCCCGCCTCACAGTTCAACCAGAACTCTTGACTTTTGCCGGGCACCCACACATAAAGGAAAATAGACATATATATGCGGCGGGATGGATAAAATATTCCCCTTGCACAATGATGTGAATCACTGTAAATATCTCCCATCGTTTTGGTGAATTCGCTGACGGTTGAGAGAAAAATCGGAAAAATATAACAAAATGCGTCCCGACTTTCATATAAAGCGCCTTAACTCACATGAGCAAATATTTTGAATCTTTCCGTCCATTTACACGCTATACTGAAACGGCTATAGTCTAAGCAAACGTTATGGTCCGCCATAACGAAACGGAAACGGAAAGAGGAGTGGTTTTGATGAAAAAAATCCCCCGCATGACGGCAGTAGTTTTGCTCGTTGCACTGCTGCTGTCGCTGGCCGGATGCGGTGCTTCCGACGGGAAGACCCATCTGACCTTCCAGATCTGGGACACCGCCCAGCGCTCCGGCATGCAGGCCATGTGCGACGCCTACACCGCCCAGCACCCGGACGTGGTCATCGACGTGCAGGTGGTCAGCTGGAACGAGTACTGGACCAAGCTGGAGGCCGCCGCCGAGTCCAACACCCTGCCTGACATCTTCTGGATGCACACCAACCAGCTGCTCTACTACGCCGATTTCGGCATGCTGGCCGATGTGACGGACCTCTACGACGATGTGGAGAGCGGCTACTACCAGAGTCATTTCTCCGACATCTCCCTGGGCAATGTCAGCGGCTCCGACGGGCGCTACTACGGCGTGCCCAAGGACAAGGACAACGGCGTGCTGGTGTACAACAAGGAGATGTTTGACCAAGCCGGCGTGGCCTATCCCGACGACGACTGGACCTGGGACGACCTGGTGGACGCCTCCCAGAAGATCTACGACGCCACCGGCAACTACGGCTATCTGGCCTATCTGGACGATCAGCTGGGCTACTGGTCCTATGTCTATCAGAATGGCGGCTACATCCTCAACGCCGACAAGACGGCCTCCGGCTTCAACCAGCCCGGCGGCAAGGAGGCCATGGAGTTCTACATCGGCTTACAAAAGGAAAACTGGTGCCCCGACCAGAACTTCTTCACCCAGAACGGCGCGGGCGCCACCTTCTGGTCCGAGAAGGGCGCCATGTTTATGGAGGGCTCCTGGAGCCTGCTGGGCGCCCTGGAGAACAACCCGCAGATGGACGGCAAGTGGGATATCGCCAAGCTGCCCAAGGCCCCTAATCCCGTCCACACCGACGAGAGCCTGGACCAGGACGGCCGCGCGTGTATGTCCAACGGCCTGTGCTACTCCACCGGCGCTCACGGCAAGAATCTGGACGCCGCGCTGGACGTTATCAAGTACCTCGGCACCGAGGAGGCCCAAATCATCCAGGGTGAGTCCGGCGCGGCCATCCCCGCCTATCTGGGCACCGAGGAGAGCTGGCGGAAGGCCTGGGATAAGTTCGATTATAAGATCAACATCGACTGCGTCTTCGAGCAGTTTGACTACGCCATCCAGGTGCCCTACAACTCCGCCAGTCCCCGCTGGAAAAGCCAGGTGCTGGACGTGCTGACCCAGGTCTACGCCGGTAACCAGGACGTTGACGCCGGTCTGGAGAAGATCGAGAGCATCGTCAACACGGAGACCGAAAAAAAATTGGCCGGTAACTGAGAGGAGGGCGTACTGTGAAAAGAAAATTGTCCGCCGCCGAGCGGCGGGAGGAAAACTGGGGCTGGATCATGGTGGCCCCCACCATCATCGGCCTGTTCGTACTGAACATCTGGCCCTTTATCCAGACCATTTACACCAGCTTCTGTGAGCACCTGGGCTTCGGCCACTACAAGTTCATTGGTTTAGATAACTATATCGAGATGTTCCAGACCCCCGAGTTTTGGAAGGCCACCTGGAACACCGTCAAGTTCTGTATCCTCACCGTGCCCGTCGGCGTGATCCTGGCCCTGTTTGTAGCCATGCTGTTGAACACCAAGGTGAAGTTCAAGGGCGGCTTCCGCACCATCTTCTTCCTGCCCCTGGTGTGCGCCCCCGCCGCCATTGCCATGGTGTGGCAGGTCATTTTCAACGGCGACAGCGGTATCCTGAATCAGCTTTTGGGCGCCAATATCCAGTGGATCACCAATTCCAAAACCGCCATTATCGCCGTCTCCATCGTCTCCATTTGGAGCAGCGTGGGCTACGACGCGGTGCTGCTGCTGGCCGGCCTGCAAAACATCCCCAAAACCCTCTATGAGGCCAACAGCATCGACGGCGCGGGCAAGATCCGGCAGTTCTTCACCATCACCCTGCCCATGGTCTCCCCCACCATGTTCTCCGTGCTCATCATGCGCCTGATGGCCTCCATGAAGGTGTACGACCTGATCTACATGATGTCCGACGACACCAACCCGGCCATGGCCGATATGCAGAGCCTGATGTACCTGTTCTACCGCTCGTCCTTCGTGGCCGGCGACCGCGGCTACGGCTCCGCCATCGTCATTTGGACCGTCGGCCTGATCCTTCTCGTGACCCTGTTCCAGTTCTGGGGTCAGAAGAAGTGGGTCAACTACGATATTTAAGGAGGGTCCGGAATGAAAAGTGTGAATTCACTGCATCGCTCCTACGCTATCACCAAATTCCTCACCTATTTCGCGCTGATCGCAGGCTCCCTCATCATGATTTTCCCCTTTGTGTGGATGTTCCTCACCAGCTTCAAGACCCAGGCGGAGAGCATGAGCATCCCGGCCACTTTCTTCCCCTCCGAGTTCCGGCTGGACGGATACAAGAAGGTCCTGGAGAACCTGCCCTTCGTCAAGTTGTACTGGAATACCATCCTGCTGGTGTTCTTCCGGGTGATTTTCGCCATCGCCTTCAGCTCCATGGCGGGCTACGCCTTCGCCAAGCTGAAGTTCCGCGGCAAGAACATCCTGTTCACCATCGTCCTGATGCAGATGTCCCTGCCCAGCCAGATCTTCATCATCCCCCAGTATCAGATGGTGGCCAAGCTGGGATTGGTCAACACCATCGCGGGCCTGGTGTTCCCCGGGCTGGTCAGCGCCTTCGGCGTGTTCTTCCTGCGGCAGACCTACATGGGCATCCCGGAGGAGATCGGCGAAGCCGCCTATCTGGACGGCTGCAACCAGTTCCAGACCTTCTATAAGGTCATGTTCCCGCTGACGGGGACCTCTGTGGCCGCCCTGACCATTTTCACCGCCGTGTTTGCATACGGCGACCTGATGTGGCCCCAGATCGTCAACAACGACATCAACATGTTCACCCTATCCGCCGGCCTGGCCACCCTGCGGGGCATGGACACCACCAACTTCCCCATGCTGATGGCAGGTTCCCTGCTGGCCATGCTCCCCATGGTCGTCCTCTACCTCATCTTCCAGCGCCAGTTCGTGGAAGGCATCGCCGGCACCGGCGGTAAGTAATGGCGCTTTGCGCCATTGCCGGGGGCGGTCGTTGGGCGAAGCCCAATGACGTCCCACGCAACGCGGCATTTCTGGAAGCGGCCGCTGTACCGCGCAGCAGTATCCAAGCAGCCCCGGCGCTCAGGCACCGGGGCTGTTGGTCTAAAACGGCGCAACCCGCTCTTGCGCACCTGAGGAAAATGCTCTATAATCATTAAGTCTACTTTACTTTTATCAGAGGAGGGTCCTCTATGATCGTTCTTGACCAGGAAAACAAACTTATCACCCTGCATACCAAAAACACCACCTATCAGATGAAGGTTTGGGACTATAATGTCCTGCTGCACAGCTACTACGGTCCCCGTATTTCGGGCGGCGACCTGTCCTATCTTCTTCGCAGCAAGGACCGGGGCTTCTCTCCCAATCCCAGCGAGGCGGGAAGCGACCGCACCTTCTCTCTGGACACCTTCCCCCAGGAATACTCCACCTGCGGCGTGGGGGATTTCCGCCTGCCCTCCATCGAGCTTGAGCTGCCCTGTGGCAGCCACACGGCGGATCTGCGCTACGTGGGGTGTGAGGTCCGGCGGGGCAAGTACGCTCTGGGGGGCCTTCCCGCCTTCCACGGAAGCGACGAGGAGTGGGAGACCCTCTCCGTCACGCTGACGGACGCCGCCGCCCAGGTGGACGTGGAGCTGCTCTACGGCGTGCTGGAGAAATACGACCTCATCACCAGGGCCGTCCGGGTTGTCAACCGGGGCGGCAGCCCGGTGCGCCTGTGCCGGTGCGCCTCCCTGTGCCTGGATTTTATCCGCTCCGACCTGGATATGATTACCTTCAACGGCGCTCACGTTATGGAGCGCTGCCCCAGCCGGGCCCCCCTCCACCCCGGCGTGCAGGGTGTAGAGAGCATCCGCGGCGCGTCCAGCCACCAGCACAACCCCTTTGTCATCCTGTGCGATGGGAACACAGAGGAGGACCGCGGCCTGTGCTATGGCGCTATGCTGGTGTACAGCGGCAATTTCCAGGCGATGGCGGAGGTGGACCAGTTTGAGAATTCCCGCCTGGTGATGGGTATCAACCCCTACCAGTTCGGCTGGACCCTGGAGCCCGGAGAGGCGTTTACCGCCCCGGAGGCGGCGCTGGTCTGCTCCCCGGACGGCTTTGGGCAGATGAGCCGTCAGTTCCACCGCAGCATCAGGCGGAACCTCATCCGGGACCCGTGGAAGGACCGCCGCAAGCCGGTGCTCATCAACCACTGGGAGGCCACTGAGATGTACTTCACCGCCGACCGGCTGGCGGAAATCGCTCAGGACGCTCCTGACCTGGGCCTGGAGCTGTTCGTCATGGACGACGGCTGGTTCGGTGCGCGCAGCGACGACAACGCCGGCCTGGGGGACTGGGTCGTCAACGAGAAAAAGCTCCCCGGCGGCCTGGGAGCCCTGGTGTCCCGTATCAAAGAGATGGGAATGGAGTTCGGCATCTGGATCGAGCCGGAGATGGTCAACGAGGACAGCGATCTCTACCGCGCCCATCCGGACTGGGCGCTGAACGTGCCAGGGCGCGGCCTCTCCCGGGGCCGGAACCAGCTGGTGCTGGACTTCTCCCGCCAGGACGTGCGGGAGCATATCTACGGCCAGATCAAGGCGGTCCTCTCCAGCGCGGATATCTCCTATGTCAAGTGGGATATGAACCGCAGCCTGACCGAGGTGTGGTCCGCCGCCCTGCCTTCAGAGCGCCAAGGCGAGGTCTATCACCGCTTCGTCCTGGGCGTGTACGAGTTTGCGGAGCGTCTGCGCCGGGACTTCCCCCGCATACTCATCGAAGGCTGCTGCGGCGGCGGCGGGCGCTTTGACGGAGGTATGCTCTATTACACCCCCCAGATCTGGTGCAGCGACAACACCGACGCAATCGACCGTCTGCGCATCCAGTACGGCACCTCCTTCTGCTACCCGGTGTCCACCATGGGCGCTCACGTCTCCGCCGTGCCCAACGGCACAACGGGCCGCGTCACCCCCATGGAGACCCGCGGCGTGGTGGCCATGTCGGGCACCTTCGGCTATGAGATGGACCTGAGTAAATGCACCTCGGAGGAAAAGGAGACCATCCGGCGGCAGGTGGCCCAGTTCAAGGAGCACTATTGGCTGATCCAGGACGGGGATTATTACCGCCTCAGCGATCCATTCCAGAACGGCCCTTATACTGCATGGGAGCACGCCTCCCCCGACGGCCGGGAGGCCCTGATCAGCTTGGTCACCGGGCCGTTCCGGGGGGCTCCTCCCTTCCGGGCCCTGCGGGTCAAGGGGCTGGACCCGCACCTGCGCTATCAGGTCAACGGCGAGGGCAGCTGGCCCGGCGACGTACTCATGCAGGTGGGTATCGCCCTGCCAATGCTCCAGGGCGACTACCAGTCCCTCCAATTCTATCTAAAAGCGGAATAAAATGAAACCGGCGGAAAAGCAAAGCTTTTCCGCCGGTTTGATTAATCAGCCTCATACAATTTGTTTTGACTGCGCCATTCCCGGGGGGAGATGCCATAATGCTGTTTGAACGACCTGGAAAAATGAAGCTGGTTCGGATAACCGCAGTACGCGGCGATGTCTCCAATGGAAGCCGAGGATGTCTTCATCATCTCTGCCGCCTTGGCCAACCGCATCCGAATCAGATATTCCTGGGGCGGGCAGCCCTTGCTTGCCTTGAACAGCTTGCTGAAATAGCTGCGGTTGAGCTTGCACACATCGGCAATCTCCTCCACCGTCAAATCCCGCCGATAGTTCTGCTCCATATAAGTGACTGCTTCGTGGATATAGAAATCCCGAAGCTGAACTCCATGAGGCTCCCGCCGGGTGGTGGAGGACTGGATCAGCGTATCCAGGAACAGGCACAGGTGGCCGATTTGATGGAGGGAGGAGGCTGAAGGGTGGCCGGCGATATACAGCATGGTGTCCCGCAGTTCCTCCGCCATGGCGATGCTGTTTGGCTGATAAATCGGCTGCGTGATTCCCAGCCCCGCCGCGCTCAAGTATCCCGGGACCCGCAATCCGTCAAACTCCAGCCAAACGTATTTCCACGGATCGTCCGGATCGGCGCTGTATGTATTGATTTGGCCGGGAGAGATGAGGAAGCCCTGACCGGCCTCCAGATCATAGCGCTGGGTGGTCTGCTTTGAAACGGTGGCGTCCAAATAGCCCCGGCCGGAGATCACGTAGTGAAACAGGTAATGATTGCGGACAAAGGGGCCAAAGGAATGGAACGGGGCGCACTGCTCCCAGCCGTATTGATACAGCCTCAAGTCCAAAAGCTCTTCACTGGGGGAAACAGAAAAGGAAAAATCATCCATGTCAGGATACATCCTTTCTCAGCACACAACAATGGGAAGCGGACCCAAAATCGATGTAAGTTTTCAATTAAACTAATCATACATCAAAAACGCGCTGAAATCAACCAGGAAAGACTGTCAATATGTGATATGACCATGTCCGATGAGCATTTGCCTATTAGTGAGTCTCTGGAGGAGACCTGTGCGGCACGCTGGGGGGACGCGCGTCTGGTCAGCTGAAAATACAATTTGTTTCCATTTTCTTCACAAATCTTTCGCAAATTTTTCAGCGTACGTTCAGAAGTAGGTGGTATCTTGATATCAGCGAAACACAGCACGGCAATTTCACTGTGAAAAGGAAGGACCTTGGCTATGTACGCCGCTGGCCGCGGCAAGCGCTGCGGATAAAGCCGACAGAGGCGTATGGTTGGCAATAGCGTCACGGTGTGCCCATAAATCATTTTACTTGAGCGCGGTTCAAAAGGCGGACCGCGCTCAAGACGACTTTAGGGGGCGGCCGCTCCATTTTTGTTCATAGTTCGTTTACATTTTTTCCTCCCAATTTTCAGAATCAATTCAGGACGCTGTGTTAGGGTAATAAGCCGAAAGGACGTGGTGCATATGCCCCAATACCGGCACGAGTGGAAACACGAGATCAACCTGCCCGACCGCATTGCCGTCCGGCGGCGGCTGCGCCTGATCGCCAGACCGGACGAACACGCGGACGGCGGACGGTATCTGGTCCGGAGCCTATATTTTGACAACCCTGCGGACAAGGCCCTGCGGGAAAAAATCGACGGAGTCAACCGGCGGGAGAAGTTCCGCATCCGCTATTACAATGGGGACGCCTCCCTGATCCACCTGGAGAAAAAGAGCAAGCTCAGCGGACTGGGAACCAAGGCCATGGCGGAGCTGTCCGCCGCAGAGGCCCAGGCCATTGTGGACGGCGACTTATCCTGGATGCCGGACAGCGGCCGGCCGCTGGTGCAGGAGCTGTACCACAAAATGCGCGCCCAGGGCCTGCGTCCCCGCACCATTGTGGACTACACCCGGGAGCCCTTCGTCTACGCCCCGGGGAATGTGCGGGTGACGCTGGACTATGACATCCGCACAGGATTGCAGTGCACGGATTTTTTGAACCCAAACTGCGTCACCATCCCGGCGGGGGAGCCGGTCACCATCCTGGAGGTGAAGTGGGGCGCCTTTCTTCCCGATATCATCCGGGACGCGGTGCAGCTGGAGGGGCGGCGGACGGCGGCATTCTCCAAATACGCACAGTGCCGCATCTACGGATAGCTTTCTGCCTTTTTCTTGAAAGAAAAAGGCAGCGAAAAAGAACTTTAATTCGCTGACGGGCAGGACAGCAGTCCGATTCATTACTGCGCGACAACAAAATGTGTTTGATAACGATAAGTTTTGTATTTTGTAAAGAAAAGAGGTTCTTCGCATGACATTCCAAGATATTTTTAAATCCAGCTTCCTGGAAAACGTCACCAGCGTCAGCCTGCTGGACATGGTGCTGGCCCTGGTACTGGCCTTCGGCATCGGGTTATTTATTTTTATGGTATATAAAAAGACCTTCTCCGGCGTGATGTACTCCTCCAGCTTCGGCGTCACCCTGGTGGCGCTGACCATGATTACCACCATGGTAATCCTGGCCGTCACCAGCAACGTGGTGCTGTCCCTGGGCATGGTGGGCGCGCTGTCCATCGTCCGGTTCCGCACCGCCATCAAGGAGCCGCTGGACATCGCGTTCCTGTTCTGGTCCATCGCCGTGGGCATCGTGCTGGCGGCGGGGATGATCCCCCTGGCCGTTTTCGGCAGCGTGGTCATCGGTCTCATCCTGCTGGTGTTCGTCAACAAAAAATCCTTTGAAAACCCGTACATTTTGGTGCTCCAATGTGAGGATCAAGCGGTGGAGGCCCAGGCCAAAGCATTCCTGGAAAGCAACACCAAACGCTGCGTAGTCAAAAGCAAAACGGTGCAGCAGGGGCTCATTGAACTGAATTTGGAGGTGCGGCTGAAGGACGACGACACCGGGTTTGTCAACGCCCTGTGCGGTTTGGAGGGCGTGCACAGCGCCGTGCTGGTGAGCTACAACGGCGACTACATGGGGTGAGGCCATGTCAACCCATAAATATATTGATCGCATCTGTCTGACGGGCGCACTGTTCTCCCTGCTGCTGACCCTGCTGTTCCTGAACAGCGAGGCCTTGGGGATAGAGCCCGCCTCCCAGGTCATGGGATACGAGGCAAAGCTGTTTGACACGTCCAGGGTACACACCATTGAGATCATCATGGACGATTGGGACAGTTTTATTGAAACCTGCGAAAACGAGGAGTACGCCGCCTGCTCGGTGGTCATCGACAACGAGGCGTACAAAAATGTGGGCATCCGGGCCAAGGGAAACACCTCCCTGTCCACCGTGTCCCAGATGGGCAGCGACCGCTACAGCTTCAAAATTGAGTTTGACCAGTATGACAGCGGTAAGACCTATTACGGCCTGGATAAGCTGTGCCTGAACAACCTCATCCAGGACAACACCATGATGAAGGATTATCTCACCTACCGGCTGATGGGCGAATTCGGCGTGAACGCGCCGCTGTGCAGCTACGTCTATATCACTGTCAACGGCGAGGACTGGGGGCTGTACCTGGCGGTGGAGGGGGTGGAGGAGGGCTTTCTCCAGCGCAGCTACGGCCGGAACTACGGCGAACTCTATAAGCCGGACAGCCTGAGCTTCGGTGGCGGCCGGGGCAACGGCAGGGATTTCAGCATGAACGATTTTATGAACCGTGATAACGGGGAGACGGACGATAGTCAGCCCAGCGGCACGCAGGCGTCAGGGGCGCAGGGGGGTGAGCCAGGGAATTTTGGCCCGGCATCGTTCGGCGTCCAGCCGGAAGCTTTTGACCCCTCCGCAATGTTTGGAGACGGCGCAAACGGCGGGCCGGGAGGCGGCTTTGGCTTCGGCGGTATGTCCGGCGGCATGGGCTCCAGCGATGTGAAGCTCCAATACACCGACGACGACCCGGACAGCTACTCCAATATCTTTGACAGCGCCAAGACCGACGTGTCCGAGGCAGACCAGGCCCGGCTCATCCAGGCGCTGAAGGAGCTGGGCGAAGGGAATGCGGACAGCTCCCTGGATATCGACCAGGTGCTGCGCTATTTCGTTGTCCACAACTTTGTGGTCAACGGCGACAGCTACACCGGATCCATGGTGCACAACTACTACCTCTATGAGGAGGACGGGCGGCTGTCCATGATTCCTTGGGACTATAACCTGGCCTTTGGCACCTTCCAGGGCAATGACACATCCAGCGCTGTAAACGACCCCATTGACACGCCTTTGTCCGTCTCCGGGAGCGGCGACCGGCCCATGGCGGACTGGATTCTCTCCAGCGAGGAGTACACCCAGCTGTACCATCGGTATTTCCGGCAGTTCCTGGACAGCGTGGACTGCGCCGCCGCCATTGAGCAGGCATATGCCCTGATCGCCCCCTATGTGGAACAGGACCCCACCAAATTCTGCACCTGCGAGGAATTTGAGGCCGGCGTGTCGGCGCTCAAAACCTTCTGCCAGCTCCGCATAGAAAGCGTGTCCGGCCAGCTGGACGGCTCCATCCCCTCCACCGATGAAGGGCAGGCGGCGGACAGCTCCGCGCTGGTAGACGCCTCCGGCCTTAACCTGTCCGACATGGGAACCATGAACAACGGCGGCTTTGGCGGCGGCAATCCCGGCGGGGGCGGCGGTTTTCCCGGGGGCTCCTTTGGCGGCCCCGGCGGTGAAAGCGGTACGTTGCAGGAGGGTGACAGCGTACCTGCTATGGGAGACAATGACAGTGGCGGAGACCGCCAGCCGCCCGAAAGCATGGGAATGCCGGGCGGTTTTCCCGGCAGAGACGGCAATGTGCCGCAGGGCGGGGGATTTCCAGGAGAAATGTCCGCCGGAATTGATGTGACGGCCCTGGTTTTGGTTGGGATCTCGGTTCTGGCCCTTTTAGCAGGATTATTGGTCGCGTTCCAATTCAAACGACCTGGAGGTGTGCGCTATGGTAAAACGCATAACGGCCGCCGCGCTGGCCCTGTCTCTGCTGACCCTGTGCGGGAGCGGCACAGCGCTGGCCGCCGCACCTGATGCCGATTCAGAGAGTTCAACTTCGGACGCACTCGTCGATCAGCAGTGGGCGCTGTTCAATGACGGCGGCAAACGCGAGGTGGTCATTGCCCCCATCGATACAGGCGCAGACAGCAGCCACGAGGATCTTCAAGGCATTTTGTGAATCAATTGACATGGAAACGGGCAGCCGGGATTTACCCTGGGCTGCCCGTTTATTTTCCGTCAATATTGGAAGATTCGATCCAGCAGCGCCGACCACAGATTGGTTTCACAGCCGTCCCCGTCCCGGTAAAGGGAATAGGCGCTGGTGGGGACATAAATCCTTATTTGGGGAGCGCCGTCAAAGGTATGCTCTGTGATGCGGCACAGCCGCCCCGTGTGCTCCAGTACCAGTCGGGTCAGACGGGGGCAGTCCGCAAACACCCCGTCCGGCAGGCTCTCAACGGTTTCCGGCAGGCGCAGCTCCTCCAGCTGCGCCGCGCCGCTCAGGGCGTGGGGCGCAAACCCCGCCACCGGCCTGCCCTCAAAGCTGGTGGGGGCGGTGAGGTTGGCCTGGAGCAGACCCATTTCCGTCAAGCCGGACACCAAGTACCCGGAACCGGTCTCATCTATGGGGGAAAAGAGGAACCAGCCGCTGTCCGGGACTTCCTCCACCTCTTGGAGCACAGGCTCCGGCATGGTGGGGCGGGGGAAGCTCAGTTCCTCATAACAGCCCAGCTGGGCCAGCAGATCCTCAGCCAGCAGGCAGGTGCGCAGCACCGCTCCGGCGGAATTGAGATGGAAGTTGGAGTCATAAAACCAGCCGCTGTCCAGAATATAGCGGTTGGGATCGCTGATGATGGGGCAGTCAAACGCGCCCAGGCAGGTGCGGAAATAGGCGGCCGCTCCCGCCTCTGGGCCGCCGGTCAGGGCGGAGCGGTTCACCGGGCTGAAGCTGAGATACACCTCCGCCCCCCGTTCCTGGGCATTTTGGCAATAGTCGTTTACCTGCTGGGCAAAGTCCGGCGAGACGGACACCGCCGCCAGCTCCACCGGCGCACCGGTGTCCCAGCCCAGGGCCATGATGTTCCCCGCCCGGTGGAAGCTCATATTGCCGTTTTCCTCGAAAGCGGACTTGGCATAGGCCCCGTCAGGCTTTGGGAAATCTCCACTGCGCAAGATGGATGCGCGCTCCTGAAGAAAGCCGACATAATTGCCTGCCAGCGCCGCCCGGTGGGCAGAGCCAACGGCGGCCAGCAGCTCCGGGGCCTCCTCCGCGCACTTCCAGAACGCCGACGCGCCGAAGTAGGTGGACAGCGTTTCATCGGTGGGTTCCACCGCCAGTACCACAATATCCCCCTCCTGGAGCTGCCTTTGGGACAGCTCCAGCATGGCGCTGGTTCCCACGGCGGCATACAGCCCGAAGGGACAGATCGTATATTCGTAGCCGTACTGGGCCAGCATATGCTCCAAAAGGCCCGCGTCCACCCCGAAGGCCACATTGCTGCCCCCCACCAGAATCAGCCGCTTCCCCTGGCTGGCCTCCAGCCGGCGGTACAGCGCGGGGAGCTGGGCGTAGTAGCTGTCCTGGTAGCAGGCGGGCAGGGACAGGCCTCCGAGGACGCGGTGCTGTCCGGTCTGTTTGCCTCCAAAGAGGTGAACGGCGCGGCCAAATACGGCGTATATTCCTACATCAAGCATTTCGCCGCCAATGACCAGGAGACCAACCGTACCGCTTTCCTCCTCACCTATATGACCGAGCAGACCTTCCGGGAGACCTGCCTGAAGCCCTTCGAGATGGTGGTCAAGAACTTTGATTTTGATCACTACGTCATGGGCATGATGACCGCCTACAACTGGCTGGGCACGGTGCCCGCCATCAGCAGCTACGAGTTGCTCACCGATGTGCTGCGGGGCGAATGGGGCTTCCGGGGCGTGGTCATCTCCGATTACAACGGCTCCTACGGCTTTGAAATTACCGACGCCGCCATCCGGGCGGGCAACGATTTGATGCTGGGCTACGGCATGGCGGAGAGCAACAAGCTGGAGGACACCGATGCCGCCACCTGCGTGCTGGCCATGCGCCAGGCCTGTAAGAACATCCTGTATACGGTGGCCAACAGCGGTTATTACGCCGATGAAGCCGCTTCCCAGGGCGGCATGAGCGGCATGACCCGGCTGTTCGTCATGGTGGATGTGATTACAGTTGCGCTGGCCGTTGGGCTTGAAGCGTTTGTTGTGGTGCGCTGGATGAAAAAACGCAAGGGCTCGGAGAATGCTGAGAAATAATTCAAGATCAATGCAGGGCAACAATTTCCCGCTCCCGCTTTCCTAGCGGGAGCGGGAAACATGATAAATGAGACAAAAGCGGCGCAGGGGCGATATGCTCCCTTTTTATGAGAAGGGCGTGCCGGAAACGCCAATGGTCATTGACAGGATCGCTTCCGCATATTAAAATATAGTCCCACATAATATCTTGATTTACATAATGTGGGAGCGATCAGTAAGGAGTGGCAAACATGAAAGCAGCAAGACGATTGATTTCCGGGGTGCTCAGCCTGATTATGGCGTGCTCTCTCTGCCTGACGGGGCTGCCCGCCGCCAGCGCGGAGGCTCCACCGGCCTCCCCCACCGGTTCCCTGGGCCTTACCCTTCGGTTCGACCTGCCCCAGACGCCGGACAGCGCCGCAGGACGCGACATCCGGCTGCATGTGACCGGCAGCGGGAAAGACGTTACCGTTTCCCTGCCGGAGGGAACCTCGGATATCCCCGTCCAGGTGAACAACGTGGACGGCGCCCCCCTGAACGGCGAGGGCCGGGTGGGCTATTACGTGGTGGAGATCCCTGGCCTGCCTGCCGGGGACTATACGGTGGAGCTCACCGGGAAGGGATATAAAACCTTTTCCCAAACTGTCACGTTGAACGGCTATTCCAAGCACTTGGTTGCGGGCACCGGGGACGGCACCTTCTCCCTGGGCGATGTGAACGGGGACGGCAAAATCGACAGCGCCGACCTGAAAGCTATAGACGACAACCTGAGCGGGAGCGCGGTCGATTATGACCTCAATGGGGACGGCAAGGTGGATATCACCGACCTGGCCTATGCCAGCCATAACGTGGGCCGCGCCAACAAGGCCCAGGTGTATGATACGGCCGCCATTGTTTCCCCCAATGTGGATACCACCGGCATCAAATTTACCCAAGGCGATGCCGCCGGGCTGTTCCAAGACAGCGGGACTGTCATCATGGATCCAGCAAGCGGCAGCGGTTCCATCTCCCTCCCCATCGACTTTGGCGAGAAGGCGGTGGAGATGAGCGAAATCCAGATTACCTGCCCCGACGCCAACGGCGCAATCCAGAAGGGGGAGGCCGTAGTGGAGGTGGAGAACGGCAATCCCCTCACCGTGCCCTTTGACATCACCTCCCCCCAGGGGATTCATGCCATCGGCCGTACCGCGGAGGAGCGGGTGATCACCATCGATCTGGGCGCTAAGGTGGCGGTGAAAAAGGTCACCATCACTGTTACCGCCACTCAGGGCAGTACCGACTATGCCGTGGTGCGCAACATCGAATTCCTGAAGGAAATTGTGCCCGAAAGCCCTAAAAACGACCAGGTTCAGAATCTGACCGCCACCCCGGGCAACGGCCAGATAACCCTGGAGTGGGCCGCCGTGCACAATATCACCGGCTATCTCATCGAGTATGGCGCCGGCAGCACGCTGGACCAGCAGATGTCCGCCAACTCCACCCGGGCCACGGTCACCGGGCTGGAGAACCTGAAGACCTACCAGTTCCAGGTCACCGCCGTCAACGGCGACTGGAAGGGCGTCCCCTCTGATGTGATATCCGCCACGCCGGAGCCGGGGGGCGTCCCCGGCGCGCCCTCTAACATCTCGGTGACTGCCGCCGACCAGTCCCTGCGCCTGAGCTGGGGCAAGACCAAGGACGCGTCTTATTATCAGGTGTTCTACCGCCAGGCGGGCCAGAGCGCCTTCACCCAGTTCGGCGGCGATCTGTCCGTTACCTCCGCCACCATCACCGGCCTGACCAACGGCGTAACCTACCAGGTGGCGGTGAAGGCGGGCAACAGCAGGGGAACAGGCCCGTACTCCGCCACTGCCTCCGGCACGCCCCAGCGTGAGGAGCTGGTCATGCCCGAGCTCCCCCAGGAGGACCGCATCGATAACGGACTGGTGGAGTCGGTGGTCATGGCCAACCCCAATAATGTAGACCGTAAGCTGTGCCCCGGCTTTGCCGCCGGCCAGGTGGTGGACGGCGATGCGGCCACCTACTGGGTGGCCCAGAGCTGGAGCCTGAACAGCCACTTTACCTATACCTTCAGCCAGCCCCAGGACATGAATTATGTCATCCTGGTGCCCTACCTGGGCGGAAACTACAAGTATGCCCTTCGCTCCTACACCGTGACCGCCAAGGACAGCAATGGGGAGACGCTGCTCAGCGAGACGCTGTACTACGCCCCCTCCATGGACGCCCAAAAGAACTATCTGGTGCTGCCCTTTGCCGCGGTGAAGGGGGTCAAGTCCCTGACCGTCTCCCTCAATGAGCGGGAGGGGAACGGCTGCCGGGTGAGCATCTCCGAGATGGCCTTCTATAAGAGCGACAGCCTGGCGGAGGACATCGCCGCCCTGTTTGCCGACGGGGCCTTTACCGCCCTCAAGCCCGGCGTGACCGGGGAGCAGATCAGCGCCCTCTCCGCCCGGCTGGAGGCCAAGGCCGATTTCTATCTGGACCTGGCCCGGCTGCGGGATGAGCTGAAGCTGGCCCAGGCGCTGCTGACGGGCGATGCCTCCGCCCTGGGCGCGATCAAGAGCAGCTTCCAGAGCCGGGACGGCAGCAAGGACAGCCAATACGGCCAGTCCGCCAGCGCTCTCCAGCCCCTGGGCGTGACCGCCCGGGCCGGTGCCACGGTGGCCGTCTACGCCCAGCTGCCCACCGACGCGCCGGTGTATGTGACCTTTACCCAGTTCTTTGGCGAGTCCGGCATCTGGAAAGGCGAGTCTGTCCGGCTGGTGAACGGCCGCAACTACATTACCGTGCCCAAGATCGGTTCCCTGGACGATGAGCGGGGCGGCCCGCTGTACCTGACCTATGCCGGGGCCAATCCTGAGCAGATCAGGCTCCAGGTCCGGGTAGATTCCAACTCCTTTGTTATGCCTGTGCTGGAGCTGTCGGGCTGGTACGACATGGACGAGACCGCGCGCAAAGATGCTATCCGCACCTACATAACCCAGCTGGAATCCTATGTGGGGGCGCTGAACTCCGCTGCCCCCCAGACCGACATCCGCAACGCCACCGAGATATCCACCCCCAGCGTACTGCTGTCCATCCCCGCCTCCCAGGCGCTTGCCGGGCTGAAAGGCACCAACCGGGATATCGAAGCGATGGTCAGCGCCATGTATCAAAATGTGCTGGCCTGGGAGGACGTGCTGTTCGTGGCCAACAAGGTCCAGGGCATCATCCCCTCCGCCACAGTCGCAGCGGACTACCGCTATCCCATGACCACCCGCCAGAACATCCGCTACATGCGCATGTTCGCCGGGGCCTTCATGTACGCCGCCGGCAGCCACGTGGGGATTGGCTGGGGTTCCACCACCGGGATGGTGTGCGGCAGGCCCGTGTCCACCACCGGCCAAAACAACCCCAACGGCCTGTTCGGCTGGGGCATTGCCCACGAAATCGGCCACAACATGGATAAGCTGGGCAAGGCGGAGATCACCAACAACATCTATTCCCTGGCCGTCCAGGCCTATGACGGCGGCGCCATGACCCTGCCAACCCGCCTGACCAAGAGCAATATCTGGGCGGCGGTCTACGATAAGACCAGCGCGGGCCGGCCCGGCTCCGCCGGAAACGTGTTTGTCCAGCTGGCTATGTACTGGCAGCTCCACCTGGCCTACGACAATGCGGACCAGCCGCTGAGCTTCTTTAACCAGTTCTTCACCAGCTGGAAGAACAAGGAGTACGGCAGCTATACCTATGACGAGCGGGTGGCCCTCATCGCCTCCAAGATTGCCGACCGGGATCTGACCGAGTTCTTCACACGCTGGGGCCTGGTGCTCAGCGACGGTGTGAAGCAGACCCTGAGCAGCTACTCCGTCAAGGAGGCGCGGGCTGTCTGGTATCTCAACGACGGCTCCTATTCCGCCCGGCTGGCCGGTGAGAAGGGCTTTGACGGCACTATCGCCGTGTCCGCCGAGACCGACAAAAACAAGGCCGTGCTGACCATCACAGGCGGGGACGCTTCCATCCTGGGCTATGAGATCCGCCGCAACAAAACGCCCATCGCCTTTACCACGGCCAATACCTACATTGACGACCTGGGCCCGGCCAATAACCTGACCTATACCTACAGCGTCGTCCCCGTGGACAAGCTGGGCAATATGGGCCCGGAGGCCACGGCGGGCGAGGTGCGCATAGCCTGGGACGCCGCCATTGATTCCAGCTTGTACACCACCGACCAGCAGGGCGATACCGTCACCGCAGCCCTGACCAAGACCGCCTCCGTCACCGGCGTGAAGATCGCCGGGACGAACCTGACCGGGCATTACGCGGTGGAGGTCCAAACCACCGGCGGCTGGATTAAGGTCCGGGAGGGCGAACTGTCCGGCGATGAGACCATAGCCTACTTCGCCAAGCCTGGGGCGGACCCCGCCAAGGATTCCCGCATTTGGACCTACGATGTGACGGCGGTGCGGGTCACCGGGCTTTCCGGGACGGCACAGGTCACGCTGCTGGACTATCCCGGCGACCGGGTGGATTTTTATCCCGGCGTTACGGTGGGCAGGCTCCAGAACGAATTCCGCTACGGCGGCAATGCGGACCAGGTGATCCCCGCCGGCACGCTGGTGGTGGTGGGCACCTATCGGGGCGACCCGGCCTATAACAGCGCTGAGGTGGAGGTGCGCTACAGCACGGTGAAGGAGGCCGCCGAGCCCGGCGATGGAACCGAAGCGGATAAGGGCTATGTGGAGCGGGCTATGAACGGCTATTCCCTCCTGTTCGCCGAGGTGCCCGAGGGCGGCAAGGTGAGCGACACCAGCGACGGCTTCTGGATCTTTGTGCCCGATCTGGAGGCGGAAAGGGCCCTGAACGTACAGACCGGCGTTTCCCAGGATCTCAACGCAGAGACCGGCGAGCTGGAAGAGAGCAATAACCCCATTGAGATCCGCGCGGTGCTCTACCGTACCGACGCCCCCGACAGCGCAGAGGGGAAGCGGCTGACCAGCGAGACGCTGTGGATCAGCTTCCCCGACTATGACACCCTGCCCGAGATCGTCCTGACGGGCACGGGCATCCAATGAGGAGGACCATGCCCATGAAACGCACCCTTTCCTTACTCCTGGCCCTGACGCTGGCCGCCGCGCTGCTGGTATGTCCGGCGTCGGCTGCCACCTCCGGCTCGCCCTGGCTCCAGCTGGACGGCCAGTCGGTCAGCCTTCAGGGCCTGGCCGGGCGCTATACCGCGGTCCAGATCACGCTGAACCTGAATCGGGAGGCTGCGGGCAGCTTTGAGTTTGCGCCCACCCTGTCCACCGGGGATACCCACACCACATATACGGTAAGCGGGAACAGCCTCACCCTCTACATCGCCTCTAAGTCTGCGCTGGGCCTGACCAACGCCCTGCCCTTGGGCTCCCTCGCGGCCCAGGGCCTCACCGTGGCGTCGGTCCCCAGTCTGAAGCTGGTCAACGTGGGGCCCAATGACACAGAGGAGTTTACCGCCAGCGGCTTAACCATCAAAACCGCCCCCACCCAGGGCGGCGGCTACGATCCGGACCCCGGCTGGGACAACGGCTGGGACAATAGCTGGGGCAGCGGCGTCACCCGCTACCCGGTGCAGGCGGCCTCCGGCACGGCCGGCGGCTCCGTGCAGTTCAGCACCACCCACGCCGCCCCGGGGGAGACCGTCATTGTAACCGCCTCCCCCAACTCCGGCTATATTCTCAACTCCCTGGCCGTCACTGACAGCCAGGGGCGCGGGGTGGCCGTTTCCGGCCTGGGCGGCGGCAAATGGTCCTTCGTCATGCCTTCCTCTGCCGTCACCGTCGCCGTGACCTTCACGCCCACCCAGCCCGCCTCGCTGCCCTTCCGCGATGTGGCGCAGGGCGACTGGTTCAGGGAGGCCGTGGCCTACGTCTACGATACCAAGCTGATGAACGGCACCAGCCCCGACCTGTTCTCCCCTTGGGCGACCACCACCCGGGGCATGATCGTCACCATCCTCTACCGCTACGAGGGCTCCCCGGCGGCGGGCGGCGCCAGCTTCCCGGATGTCCCGCAGGGCGAGTACTACGCCGCGCCGGTGGCCTGGGCCGCCGCCAACGGGGTGGTTAACGGCTATGAGACCGGCCTGTTCGAGCCGCAGAATCCCATCACCAGGGAGCAGATGGCGGCCATCCTCTACCGCTACGCCCAGCGCAAGGGGCTGGATGTCAGCGGCAGGGCTGATCTGTCCCTTTACGCGGACGCGGGCCAAGTCAGCCCCTACGCCGTGGACGCCATGGCCTGGGCAGTCCACACCGGCCTCATCACCGGCGTGGACAGCACCACCCTCCAACCCGGCGGCTCCGCCGTCCGGGCCCAGGTGGCCACTATTTTGATGCGGTTCTGTCAATATGCACAGGCGCATTGACCCTTCCCCTGCAAGCAGGGCCCCGGATACCCCAAACAGGTATCCGGGGCCCTTTTAACCTGGGTGGTTCCCGCCGCTGCGGGCATTTCCGGCAAAAATAACCCTCCCCAATCTGAACGCATGGCTGCCGGCGGTTCAGATCAGGGAGGGTTCTTCAATTGTTCAGGTTCCGCTCTCTGTGTCTTTGACAAGGGGGAAAGCTGAGAAATCATGTTGTCCATGTCCTCAAACATGGCGTCCGCCGCAATTCACCGGGACAGCGTCCGCATGATTCCGCTCAGGCCAGAGCCTTTTTCAGTGCGCTCAGCAGCGCTTCCTGAGTGAGCGGCTTGTAAAGCACCGCCTGGGCGCCGATGCCATAGAGCTCCTGAATGATATCATCGCCGCCCAGGGAGGAAACCATGACGATTCGGGCCTCGTCATGCTCGTACATGAGAACCTGAGCGGCTTCCAAGCCATCGATTCCCGGCATGATGATGTCCATGGTCACCACGTCCGGCTGGACCTCCTCATAGCGGGCGATGGCCTCCTCACCATTCTCGCAGTAGGCGGCCACTTCAAACTCGGTGCCCTCCAGCAGCTTACGGATCTGAAGGTCCATAATCCTGGAATCGTCCACCACCATGACTTTTTTCTTCATATTATCAGTTCCTTCTTTCAAATCCACTTCTGAACAAGAGCTACATCACGACGATCTCGCCGCAGACCATTTTGGCAATACACTGCCGCTCCTCCCGGTGAAGGCGGATTGCCTCTTCGCCGAACCGGATCTCCGTCCCGGCGTAAGCCACTCCGCACTCCAGCCGTCCCTCCTCCTCCTTGCTGCCCAGCGTCTTCTTGACCTCCTGAAGATCCTCCTCCAGCTGCTGGAGCCGGAGCTCCGTGGTGGACAGCTTCATCCGGACTTTGCTGAGCAGACTGGCCTTTACCGGGCTGTCCGGCTGGCACTCCAGCCGTTCATGCTCTATCTCCAGCTCCTTCAGCTCCCGCCGCACCTGCTCCCGCTCAAAGCTGGTGCAGGGCAGTCCTCCCAGGACGATGGACGTCCGCCGCTCCGATTTGGAGCCCACGGTGGCGGCGCTCACCTTCGTTGCAGCCCAGACCCGGCCGCCCATAATGACGCCCCGCCCGGACCGGACCAGCACTTCGCCGTCGCAATAAATGCCGCCGTTGATGATGGCGTCGGTCTGGAGGTTTTCCCGCACATAAATGGTGGCGTTCTCAATGTATTTGGAAAATACGCACCGCTGGGCCCGGACCGTGGTGGTGCCGTCTCCCAGAATGCCCTTGACCACAGTGAGGTCGCCCCCGGCTTCCACAGTGCTGCCCGCTTCGATGACGCCGCCTATCCAGATGCTGCCCATGGCCCGGACGGTGAAGCCGGTGAGTACGTCGCCCTTGATGTTCACATCCCCCAGGAATTTGATGTTTCCGGTGGAAAAGTCCACGTTCCCCGGGATATCCAGCACAGGCTTGACCTGAAAGCTGCGCCCGGTGAACTCCACGTGGCCGTCGGCCAGGGCCACCAGGGCGTCCCCGTCCTCGCTGATCTCGGTGTTGCGCCCCTTGGGCAGGGAGACGGATTTGCCGCTCTTGGCCGGAATCTCCTGATCCAGCACCGTCCGGCCCGGCTCGCCCTCGGTGGGCCGGATCAGGCGGCAGATCTCCTGGCCCTCCTTTACATTGTGGATCAGGTTCAGCGCAGTATAATCCACCTGGTCGTACTCGTCCACCGTCAGGATCCGCTCCACCACACGGGGAAAGTAATCCACAATATTGCCGTTCTTCCCGTCGAAGGCGGGCTTTCCTTGGGCAATGAGAAACAGGTTGAAATACCGATGGTCGTCATGGGACAGCCGGTCCGCCAAACGCTCGTTCACACCGTAGACAATGCCCTGCTCCTTCAATGCCTGATAGAACGTCTCCCGGGTCAGCTCCTGGCCCTCCCCTGTGGGCGGGAATACCATCACCCAGGCATAGAGCTTATTGGAGGAGACGAAAAACCAGGGCAGCGCGTCCAGCCCCTCGGGCTCGCGCTCAGCCTCCTCTTCGTCCTTTTTGCGCCGGGTTGCATTGCTTTTCATGGATCTCAACCGAAAATTGCACACATTTTTCAGCGCGTTTTGCAGCCGGCCCTTCTCCCGGCGGATCAGCTCCTCCGGCAGCACGCCGTCCTCATCCATGCATAGGCGAGGCGCGGGCAGGGCCCCCGCCTCTTTCCGCCGCAGACCGTAGAGCTGGAGCAGCGGGTGTTCCCCTGGAAGCTTGATCAGTGACGGATCCTCCACAGCAAAGGATGGGACCTCCGCGCTCTCATCCCTCGGCTGTTCCCGCTCCGTACCGGGCTCCTTCACTGCGTTTTCGTTCTCCGCTTGTGACCCAAACAAGATGGATGCGATTTTATCTTTCAGCGACATGACCCAACGCCTCCCTTCTAAATAGCAGCAAAGACATTATCATTATAGCAAGGCTTCGGCCCGTTGACAAGAAGCAATAGTGCGACACACAGAGGCGCTGAACTCTTTTTTGAGGGCCCTCCGGCAGGTCGCACAACACCGCCTATCGGAACCAGGACCGAACGCCTCTGCGCCTGCTCCAAGATATGGAAGGAGCGGCCAGTTGGCCGCTCTTTTCTTTCATCGCATCATTTGGAGGTGTTTGCTGGGGGATCTGATCTCTTTGCCGTTTTGCGTCAGATTGGCGGGAAGGCCCCCTGCTGCATCCGTGCCCAAAGCGCCAGCAGTGACAGGATCAGCGGGTAATAGGCATAGTAGGCGTATTTCTCCAGCTTATTCTCCCCGGTCCTGCGCTCGCCGCTGCACATGGAAATCAGGATAAAGCCCATGGCGGCGGTGACATAGACCAGGCTGGCACCCAGCCCGGCGATCAGGCTCATGGTGCGCCGCTTGCGCAGGAGAAACAGCACCGAGGCAATCAGCACAAACCCCCAGCCAAACTTGCAGTTGATGAGGATGGCCCACAAGCAGCCCCCCAGCGCCGCCACAGCGCTGAGCACGTAAGTGATTATCCCCCTGCCCTCCGCAAATTTCATCATCCAGAGGGTGACCAGGGCAATCAATACCGTCCACAGGGTGTTTTGGGAGTCCCAGTTCCACACCTGCCCATACACAGCCAGATCGTAGGGGACCTCAGAAATCAGGGCGAAGACCAGCACCGAAAGGGCGTATTTCCCCGTGCTGGAGGTGTGCTCCATCCCCTGTACCAGCAGGTAGGCGTAGATGGAGATGGCGATCATCCCGATGATCTCCGCCACCGAGGCGATGCCCGCCCACAGCATGGCCTGGGCGTCGCTGGCCAGCAGCTCATTGAGCTGCGCGGGGGTGCAGCTGTTCACGTGGAGGATGCCGTTCTGGATCACCGCGACGCTGAAAAAGTACAGCGTCAGCAGCAGTGCCCCGGCAATCTTCAGGGCGTTGACGGAAATGCTGGGGAACAGGGATTTTTGACGGCTCAGACCGCTGTCATGTTCCGCTGCCATAATAAGAGGGCCTCCTTTTCCGGTTGTTCGGGCTGAGGTGTCCCGCGCTCAGGGGCCGGGCCGGTGGAGCCGCGGACAATCAGCGGCGCCCGCAGATGGATGGAGTCGATGTCTACCTCGTTAAGCAGGCAGGACAGGGCGTAGTACCCGCATTTGCCCAAGGCCGGCCGGTCCTGCCGGATGGTGGTGAGGGGCGGGTTCATATAGGCGGCGATGGGCAGGTCGTCGAAGCCCACAATGCTCACAGCCTCCGGGATGTTCAGGCGGCGGTCGCGGCATTCCGTGTAAGCCGCCACGGCCCGGCTGTCATCAGAGCACAGGATGGCGGTGGCCCCCTTTTCGATGAGCTTGGGCAGGTATGTCCGGGTGGACTCCGCCACATAGTATCCCATGCCGATGAGCTCCTCGTCCACCGGCAGGCCGCACTCCGCCATGGCGTTTATATAGGCGTTGTACCGTTCCTTCAGCACGTAGGACTCCAGGGGGCCGCACAGCAGGCCGATGCGCCGGTGGCCCAGGCTGCAGAGGTGGCGCACCGCCGCGCCCAGCCCGCTGGTGCTGTCGCAGCCTACCGAGGCCATGCAGGGGTTCTCCTTGATGCGGTTGTCGTAGAGAACGGTGGGGATCTGGGCGGTGCGGAATTCCTCCATCCAGGGGTCCAGCAGGGAAAAGCCCAGCACGAACGCCCCCCGCCACCTCCCCTGGGCCATGAACTGCTGATAGGTGATGGTGCGCTGGTATTCCTCGGTAAGGGGGACCACGTCCACCGCCCAGCCCTCCGGCCGGGCCATCTCCTGAAAGCCCGCGATAAGGTCGTAGCCGAACTGGTTAGGGTCCTGGTAGCCCATGTTCTCAATGAGGATGCACAGCTTTTTCGGGCCCCGCCGGCCGATATAGCCCAGCTCGGTGGCGGTTTCCAGTATCTTCCGGCGCAGCTCCTCGCTCACGTCCGAAGCGTTGTTCAGCCCCTTGGACACGGTGCTTTTGGATATTCCCAGCTTGGCCGCTATGTCGTTTAAAGTGACCATGGAGACCTCCTGACCCGTGCGGACTGCCTGGAGGGGCGGCCGCGCCACGTCTGTACAGATTGGGGTATGCGGCTATTATATCAGCGTGGGAGCGAAAAAGCAACGGTTGTTTCGAAACAACCGAAAACAATTCTGACACAGCCGAGATAATCCAATTCGGCATCCTTGGGGACGGGATATCGAAAAATCAAAAGAAAACGTTTCGAATTCCATTTTTGGGGATTTTAGAATCGGCATTATAAACAAAGGTGAAAAAAGAAAAGATGCAGTGTCTTTGGGATAATTACGAATTTTTTCCTTGACATTCCACGGGCAGTGTGCTAATCTCATCACAGCAAAACTTTGCGAAACATTGTTTCTCGGCCCTGAAAAATCGAGCTTTTTCCAGTTTTATCCGGGCGAATCGAAACTTTGCGAAACAAGGTTAGCGTGAAAAAAGAAGGAGGAATCTTCAATGAAAAGAAAAACCTTAGCCCTGCTCCTGGCCGGCGCCATGGCCTTGAGTCTGCTGTCCGGCTGCGGCGGAGGGGACGACAAGCCCTCTGGCAACAGCAGCACCCCCGGCGGCACCTCTGGTGAAGTTACCGACATTACCCTGAAGGTGTGGTGCCCCTCCAACCAGATCGACACCGGCATCATGGACCAGCAGCAGAAGGCGTTCCAGGCGGAGCATCCCGAGTGGAACATCACCTGGGATGTCACCGCCGTGGGCGAGGACACCGCTCAGGAGTCCGTCCTGCGCGACGTGGAGGCTGCGGCCGACGTGTTCTTCTTCGCCAATGACCAGCTGCCCACCTTGGTCAACGCCGGCGCCATCGCCCAGCTGGGCGGTCCCACCGCCGAGATGGTGAACTCCACCATGGCCGAGGCCGTCATCAATACCGCCATGTCGGACGGCAAACTGTATGCCATTCCCTTTACCCACAACACCTTCTTCATGTACTATGATAAGACCCTGCTCGACGAGAGCCAGATCAAGTCCATTGAAAGCATCATGGCCGCCAGCACCCCCGACAACGCCTACAACTTCTACTTTGAGTCCGCCGGCGGCTGGAAGCTGGGCGCCTGGTACTACGGCGCCGGCCTGTCCGTGTTCGGCCCCAGCGGCAGCGACCTGAGCGCCGGCTGCGACTGGAACAACGCCACGGGCCTTGCCGTCACCAACTACCTCATCGACCTGATCAACAACTCCAAGTGCGCGTATGACGGCGAGATCGCCGTGTCCGAGCTCATCGGCGACCACCGCCTGGGCGCCTGGTTCGACGGCGCGTGGAACTACGATATGTACCACGACGTGCTGGGCGACGACCTGGGCCTGGCCGCGATCCCCACCTTCAATCCCGACGGCAATGACTACCAGCTGCTGGGCTTCTACGGCTCCAAGTGCATCGGCGTCAACGCCAAGTCCAAGAACATGGCCGCCGCCGTGGCCTTCGCCGCCTTCCTGGGCAACGAGGAGAACCAGGTCCTGCGCTATGAGAAGTCCGCCCAGATCCCCACCAACATGAACGCCGCCGAGTCCGACGCCGTCAAGTCCGACGCTTTGGCCACCGTCCTCGTTGAGGAGTCCAACAACTGCAGCGTGATGCAGCCCGTAAACGATGTCTTTGCCGCCCGGTACTGGACTTACGCCGGCGCCATCCCCACCGAGATCCGCAGCGGCGAGATCAACAAGGGCAACGCCCAGGCCAAGCTGGACACCTTTGTCGCCTCCATGACCGCGGAATAAGGTTCCCTGTTATGAATCCGGTATCAGGCGAAAACGCCATGGCGTTTTCATCCGTGTAGCTCCGCCTACACGGAATGCCGGTTACAGACAAGCTCCGATGTCCATAAAGCGGCGGGGCTCCGCTTTCGCAGCGTCCCCGCCGCGATCCAAATACAGGGGGGTCGAGAAAATCTATGGAGACAAAGAACAAAAAACCGGGCGCCGCCGCGCCGGTGCTGCGCGCCGTGCTGCCCAACACCGCCCATCCGTCCCAGGTCATCCGTGAGAGCGATGCCATTTCCAAGCTGTCCTTCTTTATCTTCGGCCTGGGCAACCTGCTCAACAGACAGATCGGCCGCGGCCTCATCCTGCTGGCAATCGAGGTCGGCTACATCGCCTACATGGCCGCCTTCGGCGTTGCGGCCATGGGTAACTTTTTCACCCTGGGCACCACTCTTCAGGAAGAGGTCTGGAGCGACGAGCTGGGCATCTTCGTGTATACCGATGGCGACAACTCCATGCTGTGCATGCTGTACGGCGTCATCACCATCGTACTGACGGTCGTGGTCATCGCCGTGGCCTATATGTCCATGAAGAGCGCCTACTGCACCCAGAAGCGCAAGGAGCGGGGCATGCACATCCCCACCTTCCGGGACGACCTGCGCTCCCTGCTGGAGGAGAACATCCACGGCCTGCTGATGGCGTTCCCCTCCGTGGGCATCCTGGCCTTCACCATCGTCCCGCTGGTGTTCATGATCCTCATCGCGTTCACCAGCTACGACCGTGACCACCAGCCCCCCGGGAACCTGTTCGACTGGGTGGGCCTGTCCAACTTCGCCCAGCTGTTCAGCGGCGGCAGCAAGCTGGCCGCCACCTTCTGGCCCGTCCTGGGCTGGACCCTGATCTGGGCCGTGTGCGCCACCTTCAGCAACTTCATTCTGGGCATGCTGCTGGCCCTGCTCATCAACCGCAAGGGCACCCGCATCAAAGGCTTCTGGCGCTTTGTGTTTGTGCTGTCCATTGCCGTGCCCCAGTTCGTCACCCTGCTGAGCATGAGCACCATCTTCAACGCCAACGGCCCGGTCAATGTCATGCTGCGGGCCATCGGGCTGATCGGGGCCACGGAGTCGGTGCCCTTCTTTACCGACGCCACCACGGCCAAAATCACCATCATCGGCATCAATATGTGGATCGGCATCCCGTACACCATGCTGTCCACCACCGGCATCCTGCAGAACATCCCCGTTGAGCTGTATGAGGCCGCCCGCATCGACGGGGCCAGGCCGCCCACGATCTTCCGCAAGATCACCCTGCCCTACATGATGTTTGTGATGACGCCCACCCTCATTACCTCCTTTACCGGCAACATCAACAACTTCAACGTGATCTATCTGCTGACCGGAGGCGGTCCGGACTCGCTGGACTACTACTTTGCCGGCAAGACGGACCTGCTGATCACCTGGCTGTACCGGCTGACCATCACGCAGAAGGACTACAACCTGGGTTCGGTGATCGGCATCATGACCTTTATCGTGCTGGCGATCACATCGCTGCTCACCTACCACCAGACTGGCGCATACAAGGATGAGGGGGCGTTCCAATAATGAAACAGAGAAGAATGATTTCAAACGTGCTCTGCCACGTGCTGCTGGCCGTCCTCGGCTTCATCTGGGTGCTGCCCATCTTCTACGTCATCCTGACCGCCTTCCGTGAGGAGACCGGCTCCTACAAGAGCTATATCTTCCCCAAGGGCTACACCCTTGACAATTTTATCAACCTGATCAATACTAGCAACAGCATGATCGACTTCAAGCGCTGGTTCCTGAACACGCTGATCATCGCCATTTTCAGCACCATTATCGCCGCGTTCTTCACCATCTGCGTGGCCTACTGCATGAGCCGCCTGCGCTTCCGCCTGCGCAAGCCCTTCATGAACCTGGCCATGATCCTGGGGATGTTCCCCGGCTTTATGTCCATGATCGCCGTGTATTACATCCTCAAGGGCCTGGGCTTCCTGGAGACCGGCTTGCTGAAGCAGGTGGCGCTGGTCCTGGTCTACTCCGGGGGCGCCGGATTGGGCTTCTACATCGCAAAGGGCTTTTTGGACACCATCCCCAAGGCCATTGACGAGGCCGCCTACATCGACGGTGCCACCAAGTGGCAGACCCTGATCCACATCACCCTGCCCCTGTCCAAGCCCATCATCACCTACACCCTGCTGACCGCTTTCATGGGCCCCTGGGTGGACTACATCTTCGCCAAGGTCATCATGGGCAGCGACAACCAGTACTACACCATCGCCATCGGGCTTTGGACCATGCTGCAGAAGGAGTATATCGAGACCTACTACACCCAGTTCTATGCGGGGTGTGTGCTGATCTCCATCCCTATTTCCATCCTGTTCGTGCTGACCCAGAAATATTATGTGGAGGGCGTGTCCGGAGCCGTGAAGGGCTGACGCCGCTTCGCTGTCCCGCGCATAACGTGCCACAAGCGGCAGGGAACGTCTCGACAATCTTTGCCGTCTGAACGCAAGACTGACTGGGCATGGCCCGCGTCTCCCCTTGACTGCGGTATAATCATACAACTTCGGATTTTGCGGGTTTTTGACTATATGGCGGTTTGATGTATGGAGAGGCGCGGGCTATGCCCTCTTTGTATGTGCCGGCAGCTCCCCTCGCCGGCAGCTCCCCTCCCCCGGCCCGCCGGCGAGGGGGAACCACCATCCCCGCGTGCGGCGGCGCGCTGCTCCCGCGGGAGGAGAACTAAGGAAAAGCAAAGGGTGCTTTTTATGAAATTCATCTATGGAAAACAGGACTGGCTGAGCTTTGACCGGGGGGAGGAGACCTGCTTCCTCATGACCAACGGCCTGGGGGGCTTCTGCTCCCTCACCGCCATCGGCTCCTGCGCCCGGAACGAGCACGGGCTGCTGATGGCCTGTGAGCACGCGCCCAACCGCCGGGTGCAGATGCTCCAGCGCCTGGAGGACACGCTGACCCTGGCCGGGCAGGCGTTTCCCCTGTCCAGCCAGGATTTTGAGGACCACGCCCTCCGGGAGGACGGGCGGGCCCATCAGGCGGGCTTCACCTTCCGGGACTATCCCCGGTGGACCTATCTGGTCCGCGGTGTGGAGGTCGTCAAGGAGCTGGCCCTGGCCCCGGGGGAAAACACGGCGGCGGTCCGCTATGAGGTCCACAACCGCAGCCGCACCGAGGCTTTGCTCCGGGTGACCCCCTGCCTGCGCTTCGTGCCCAAGGGGGAGGCTATGGCCCCCAACCAGCAGTTTGCCCTGGAGGGGAACTGCGTCCGCTCCAATGGGCGGGCCCTGTATTTTGGCACCAACGGCGCGGTGCGCCCCCTGCCCCAGGCCCTGCGGGGGCCGTTCCACTTCGCCCAGGACGCCATGGACGGCAAGCCCGCTGCCGGTTGGGCCGCCGTCAACCACTGCGTTGAGCTGTCCGTCCCCCCGGGGGAGAGCCGGACGCTGGAGGCCGTGTACGGCACGGCCCTGCCCCTGCCCGCGGCGGCGGAGGTGTTTTCCCGGCTGGAGGCCCGCAGCCGGGCGCTGGAGCGTCAGGCGGGCTTTGAGGACGAGGCGGCGCGGACGCTGGTCCGGGCGGCGGGGCAGTTCCTCTCGCTCCGGGAGTCCACCGGGGGACAGACCATCCTGGCCGGCTTCCCCTTCTTCGAGGACTGGGGCCGGGACACCATGATCGCCCTGGGGGGGTGCTGCCTGGCCGCGCGGCGGTATGACGAGGCCCGGAGCATCCTGGAGACCTTCCTGGCCCACTGCCGCCGGGGCCTCATGCCCAACCTGTTCCCCGAGGGGGCGGACGCCCCCCGGTACAACACAGTGGATGCGTCCCTGCTGTTTATCCTGTCGGCCTGGGACTATCTCTGCCGCACCGGCGACCGGGACTTTGCCCAGCGGGCCTATGACGCCATGGCGGACATCGTGGACTGGTACGAGAAGGGGACGGATTTCTCCATCCGCATGGAGGAGGACGGCCTCATCTCCGCCGGCGGCGGCCTGGACCAGGTGACCTGGATGGACGTGTGCGTGGACGGCATCCTGCCCACCCCCCGCCACGGCAAGCCGGTGGAGATCAACGCCTACTGGTACAACGCCCTGCGGATCATGGAGCGGCTCCAGCCCCTGCTGGGCCGGGGGGACGGCTCCCGGTACGCCGCCATGGCGGAGCGCACAAGGGCCGGCTTCCGGGAGAAGTTCTGGAACGGGCCGGCGGGCTGCCTGCGGGACGTGCTGTCGGGGACAAAGGCGGACAGCCAGATCCGCTGCAATCAGATCTGGGCGGTGTCCCTGCCCTTTTCCATCCTCCCTCCGGAGCAGGAGCGGCAGGTTGTGGAGACCGTGTTCGAGAAACTGTACACCCCTTACGGCCTGCGCACCCTGGACCCCGCGGACCCGGAGTTCCGGCCCTTCTACGGCGGGGACCGGCTGGCGCGGGACCTGGCCTACCACCAGGGGACCGTGTGGGCGTTCCCCCTGGGGGGGTACTATCTGGCGTACTTGAAGGTGAACGGGTATTCCTGGCAGGCGAAGGACGCCGTCCGGCGGCAGCTGGAGGCCGTCCACAGCGCCCTGCGGGAGGGCTGCGCGGGGCAGCTGCCCGAGATCTACGACGGCGAAAACCCGGTGGCCTCCAAGGGCTGCTTTGCCCAGGCGTGGAGCGTGGGCGAGCTGCTGCGGGTATATGACGCGCTGGAAGGGCGGCTGCCCCAGCCCCTCACGGCGCTTTGAGAGGAGTGGACAATATGGAGTTCGGTGTACTGAAACACTATTCCCTGTCCGGCCAGACCGTCCGGCTGGAGTTTGAGGGCGGAACGGCGGAAATCGGGCTGACAGCCCCCGGCATCGTCAACGTGTTCGCCCCCCTGGCCGGCCCGGAGCGCCGCTCCAAGGCCATTGAGGGGGACAAATCCCGGCCTGTGGCCTTCAGGCTGGAGCGGCGGGACGACGGCCTCTGGCTGGAGACGGACGAGGTGAAGGTCCGGGTGGGCGACGGCTTTACCGTGGATTTCTTCGACGCCGACGGCGGCGAGGTCTGCATGGACTACCGCGGGCAGCGCCGCCCCCTGGAGCGGATCACCCCGGAGCGGGCCCAGCTGCTCATCGCCGAGGGCCACGGGGCGGAGCTGGCCGAGCCGGACCGGGCCTTTGAGGTGGTAAAGAAGCTGAGCGGCGGAGAGCACTTCTACGGCCTGGGGGACAAAACCGGCTTTCTGGACAAGCGGGGCTATGACTACGAGATGTGGAACACCGACAACCCCGACCCCCATGTGGACAGCTTCAAGGCGCTGTACAAGTCCATCCCCTTCTTTATGGCGCTGACGGACAGCCACGCCTACGGCATCTTCCTGGACAATACCTTCCGTTCCTGGTTCAACATGGGCCAGGAGTCGGAGGACTACTACTGGTTCGGGGCGGCCGGGGGCAGTCTGGATTATTACTACATCGCCGGGGACGGCCTGCCCCAGGTGCTGGAGCGGTATACATACCTGACGGGCGCCTGCCCCCTGCCCCAGAAGTGGACGCTGGGCTACCACCAGTCCCGGTGGGGCTACATGACCCAGGAGGATGTGCAGGAAATTGCCGACGGCCTGCGGAACCACGACATCCCCTGCGACGCCATCCATTTCGACATCGACTACATGCAGGATTACAAGGTGTTCACCTGGAACAAGGAGCGCTACCACGGCGACCCGAAGTCCTTCCTGTCCGGCCTGGCGGCCCGGGGCTTCAAGCCGGTGGTCATCAACGACCCGGGGGTGAAGCAGGAGGCGGGCTATCCCATCTATGAGGAGGGGGTGGAGAAGGGCTTTTTTGCCACAACTCCGGAAGGCGAGGTGTACATCAACGCCGTCTGGCCCGGAGACGCCGCCTACCCGGACTTTGGGAACCCTGCCGTGCAGGAGTGGTGGGGCCGGAATCAGAAGTTTCTGCTGGACCTGGGCGTCCGGGGCATCTGGAACGACATGAACGAGCCCGCCAGCTTCAAGGGGCCCCTCCCCGACGACACGGTGTTCTCCGACGGGGCGCGCAGGGCCACCCACGCTGAGATTCACAACGTCTACGGCCACTTCATGGCCAAGGCCGCCTATGAGGGGCTCAAAGAGCTGGACGGGCGGCGGCCCTTCGTCATCACCCGGGCCTGCTACGCGGGAACGCAGAAGTACTCCACCGTCTGGACGGGGGACAACCACAGCATCTGGGCCCATTTGCAGATGTCCATCCCCCAGCTGTGCAATCTGGGGCTGTCCGGCCTTCCCTTTGCCGGGACCGACCTGGGCGGCTTCGGCTCAGACACCACCCCGGAGCTGCTGCTGCGCTGGGTGCAGACCGCCTGCTTCTCCCCCCTGTTCCGCAACCACTCCGCCCTGGGCACTCGGCCCCAGGAGCCCTGGCGGTTCGGCCCGGAGGTGCTGGACGTCTACCGCAGGTACGTCAAGCTGCGCTATCGGTGGCTACCCTACTTCTACGACCTGTTTTGGGAGGCGGAGCGCACCGGCGCGCCCATACTCCGGCCCCTGGTGTTCCACTATCCCGGCGACCGGACTGCCCGCACCTGCAACGACGAATTCATGGTGGGGGACCGGGTGCTTGCGGCCCCGGTGGTGCAGCAGGGCGTGCGGCAGCGGCTGGTCTACCTTCCCCAGGGGGAGTGGTACGACTACTGGACGGGGGAAACGCTCACCGGCCCGGTGTCCGTCATCCAGGACGCGCCGCTGGACGTGTGCCCCATCTACGTGAAGGCGGGCAGCGTCATCCCGCTCTCCCCGCCCCAGTCCTGGGTGGGCGAGGCGGAGCCGGACACGCTGCTGCTGGACGTTTACCCCGGCGAGGGCGTGTGGGACCACTACTTGGACGACGGGGAGAGCTTTGACTACCGGGAGGGGAAATACCACCAGTACCGCTTCACCGTCCACAAGGACGGCAGCGTGGACACCGAAACCGTCCACGCGGGCTATGACCGCCCCTACCGGGAGATCCGGGTGCTGGCCCGATGAGATATCAACACTGCATATTCGACCTGTACGGTACATTGGTGGACATCCACACTGACGAGCGCTCCCCCCGCCTGTGGGCGCGCATGGCGGAGGTCTACCGGCGGCATGGGGCCCTTTACCGGCCCGGAGAGCTGCGGGACGCCTATTTCCGCGCGGTTAAGGAGCTGGAAGGGGGGGACGCGCCGGGGCAGGACGCCCATGAGGCCCACCCGGAAATCCAGATCGAGCGGGTGTTCCGCCGGCTCTACGGCTCAAAAGGGGTGGAGGCCGACGAGGGGCTGACGGCCCGCACCGCCCTGACCTTCCGGCGCTGCTCCACCGAGTACCTGCGCCTGTATGAGGGGGCGGCGGAGCTGCTCCACGCCCTGCGCACCCGGGGCCGCGGGGTGTGGCTGCTGTCCAATGCCCAAAGCATTTTTACCCGATGGGAGCTGGAGCGGCTGGGGATCGCGCCGCTGTTTGACGGCGTGTACCTCTCCTCTGACCACGGCTGCAAAAAGCCGGACCCACGGTTTTTTCAAATCCTGCTCCGGGAGCGGGGGATCGACCCGGCCGGGGCCGTGATGGTGGGCAACGACGGGACCTGTGACATCGCGGGGGCCCGGGCGGTGGGGCTGGATACGGTTTATGTCCGCACCGGCCTCTCCCCCGACGAACCGCTGCCCGGCGCGGACCATGTGCTGGACGGGATGGATTGGCGGCGGGTGCTGGCGATTCTGGCCGGAGACGGCGAAAGCCCCGCAAAAAGTTCAGAATAACGCGAGGAGGAACGATGATGAAAAGAAGCGCGGGTATACTGCTCCCCGTTTCCAGCCTGCCGTCCCGATACGGCATCGGCTGTTTTTCCCAGGAGGCGTTTGACTTTGTGGACTGGCTCCGGGACGCGGGGCAGGCCTATTGGCAGATTCTGCCCCTGTTCCCCACCAGCTTTGGGGACTCCCCCTACCAATCCTTCTCCACCTTTGCGGGCAATCCGTATTTTATCAGCCTGGAGGCGCTGATCGACGAGGGGGTCCTCACCCGGGAGGAGTGCGACGGCGCGGACTTCGGCGTGGAGGCGGACCGGGTGGACTATGAAAAGATGTATCACGCCCGCTATCCCCTCCTGCGCCTGGCCTATCAGCGCAGCGGCGTGGCCAATAACCCGGAGTACCGGCGGTTTTTGGCGGAAAACGGCTGGTGGCTGTCCGACTACGCCCTGTTCATGGCGGTGAAGGACCGCTTTAACGGCGCGCCCTGGACGGAGTGGGCGGAGGATATCCGCCTGCGCTGGGGCTTCGCCCTGGACTATTACCGCCGGGAGCTGTACTTCGACATTGAGTTCCAGCAGTATCTGCAGTTCAAATTCTTCCAGCAGTGGCGGAAGCTGAAGGAGTACGCCAACGCCCAGGGGATTCAGATCATCGGCGACATCCCCATCTACGTGGCCATGGACAGCGCCGACGCCTGGGCCCATCCGGAGCTGTTCCAGCTGGACGGGGACAACCTTCCCACGGCGGTGGCGGGCTGTCCGCCGGACGGCTTTGCCGCGGACGGCCAGCTGTGGGGCAACCCGCTCTACCGCTGGGAGTATCACCGGGACACCGGGTACGCCTGGTGGGTCTCCCGCCTGCGCCACTGCTTCCAGCTGTACGACGTCACCCGCATCGACCATTTCCGGGGCTTTGACGAATACTACGCCATCCCCTATGGGGAGACCACCGCGGTGAACGGCCGCTGGGAAAAGGGTCCCGGCATCGAGCTGTTCCGCCGGGCGGAGCAGGAGCTGGGCCGCCACGAGGTGATCGCGGAGGACCTGGGCTATGTCACCGACACCGTGCGCCGGCTGGTGCGGGAGAGCGGCTTCCCCGGCATGAAGGTGCTGGAATTCGCCTTTGACAGCCGGGGCTCCGACGAGACCAACGACTATCTGCCCCACAACTATCCGGAGAACTGCGTGGCCTACACCGGGACCCATGACAACGAGACGCTGACCGGCTGGCTCAGCAGCATTACCCCCGAGGACCGGCAGGCGGCGCGGGAATATCTCTGGGACCGGCACACCCCCCAAGAGGACCTGTACTGGCCGCTCATCGCCCTCGTCCTGCGCAGCGCGGCCAGGCTTTGCGTCGTCCCCATGCAGGACTATATAGGCCTGGACAACGGCAGCCGGATCAATAAGCCGTCCACCGTGGGCACAAACTGGCTCTGGCGGCTTGGGAAAGCCGACTTGACGCCGGAGCTGCAGCGGCAGATTCTGCGGGCCGCGGCGCTTTATGGCCGTGCAAAGCTGCCGAAGAGCGCGGATGACCGGCCTGCCGCCGCGCCGGACAGAGACGGGACCACAGATTCGCTCCACGCATAGATTATGTAAAAATACAATACATTGTGCTTTTATCTGGAATTTTTGACATAAACTGCATAGGCCCCAAAAAGAGGGAGGCGGGCTGAAGCCCGCCTCCCTCTTTTTTTCAGGAGCGTATTCACTTACCCGATGAACTCGTGGATCAGGGACCCGGGAGGCACCAGCTTGGGGTCGATGGGCTCGAACAAGTCGAAGGCCTTCACCAGGTTGAGCAGCTCGTGCCGCCGCTGGTTCTCCTCGGGCACCGCCGCCATGATGGGCTTGGCGTAGCTGGCCATCACCGACGTCTCATAGGCGTGGGCGGAGTCGAACTTGATGTGGGCGGTGTCCTTATAGGGGGAGATGTACAGCTTTTCCCCCCGGCGCACATTGGCCCACATCTCCAGGGTGCCGCTGACGTCGGTGCCCCGGAAGTTGTAGTCCCGCACCGCCCGGCGGGTCAGGCGCAGCCAGGTGCGCTTGAAGACGACCTTTCCGTCGTCGCCCTTGATGTCGCTCCGGGCGGAGATGTACAGCCGGGTGGCGTCGGGGTGGCGGTTGGTGAGCTGGGTGTTCAGGGCGTGGATGCCCTCGAAGATGGCCACCTCGTCGGGGCCCAGCTTCAGGGGGGTGCCCCGGCTGTCGTTGCGCATCTGCCGGGCGAACTCAAACTTGGGCACCAGGATCCACTCCCCCCGAGTGAGCTTGGCGAAGTGTTCGTCCAGCAGCTTCAGGTCCATCATCTCCGGGGACTCATAGTCGATGGCCCCGTCGGGGGTGTGGGGCATGCGGTCGGGGTCGGGACGGATGAAGTAGTCGTCCATGGACACTGCGTGGGTGCGCACGCCCCGGCGCTCCAGCTCCCGGCTGAGTTTTTCCGCCGTGGTGGTCTTGCCCGACCCGGAGGGGCCGGACAGCAGCACCACCGGGCTTTTCTTCATATTCTCGCAGATTTTTGCCGCGGCCTGGGCGATCTTGTCCTGATAGCCCTGGTCGCACTCCTCCATGAACCCCACCGGGTCCCGCCGCACGGCGGCGTTGATGTCGGACAGTTTGTACGCCATTTGTGATGCCTCCTTATTATTTTGCTGTTGTATTCTTTGCTTTCGCCCGTTCCCAAGCTTGGGAGAAATACCATTTCATAAACGCCCGTGCTCACACCCGCTTGAACTGCTTTTCCAGCTGTTTTTTGGTCATCTCAATGGCCACCGGCCGGCCGTGGGGGCAGTACTTCACCGCCCCGCTCATCACCAGCCGGGCCACCTCCTCCAGCTCCGACCTGCCGCTGCGCCAGCCGCCCTTGATGGCCGCCTTGCAGGCCATGGTGTGCAGCAGCTCGTCCCGGGCGGAGGCGGGGTCGGCGGTGCCCGTCAGCCGCAGACGGCGGGCCAGCTCCAGCAGGGCGGGCTCGATGTCCCCCGCGTCCAGGTAGTCCGGCGCGGAGCGCACCGCCAGGGCGCTGGAGCCGAACTCCTCCACCTCGAAGCCGAACCGAGCCAGCAGCTCGGTCTGCTCCAGCAGCGCCTCCCGCTCTTCCGGGGCGGGGGAGAAGGTCGCCGGGGTGAGCAGCTCCTGCACCATGGGCTGGTAGTCCGCCGCCTTGAGCCGGTCGAAGTTGGCCCGCTCATGGGCGGCGTGCTTGTCGATGAGCAGCATCTTGTCCCCCTGCTCCACCACCACATAGGTGCGGAACAGCTCCCCCCGGATGACCCAGGGCTCCTCCTCGGGGGCGGGATCGGGGGCGGGTTCCAGGTCGGGCCGGGGGGGCGGCGCGGGCGGTTCCGCCTGGACGGGCCGGGGGGCTTGGCCTCGGACAGGGGTGGGCCATTCCTCCCGCGCCGGGGACGGCCCCGCCGCCGGGACGGTTTTGTCCCTCCCGCTATGTATCGGCGCGGGCCGCTCTTCCCGAATCGGGGCCGGGGACGGCTCCGCCGCGGCGAGCCGTTCCGCTTCCCTATGTACCGGGGCGGGCTGTTCCCGTTCCGCCGAGGCCGGGACAGCCTCTTTCCGGCCGGGGGCGGGGGACAGCTCTTCTTCCTTGGCCGGGGCAGCCTCCTTCCGGCTGGGAGCGGAGGACGGATGCTCCTCCCTGACTGGGGGTTCCTCCTCCGGCAGGGGCTCCACCCACTGGAAGGGGGAATCCTTTTTCTTCGGCGCAGGGGCCGGCGCTTTGGGCTGGACCGGGGGCATGGTCGCCGGCTCCAGCTGGGCGCCCGGCCCCAGGCCGGAGACCGGCTTAAACCGAGACGAGGGCATGAACCGGGTCCCCGCCAGCCCTCTGGCCCCGTCGTTCAAGGGCAGGCTGGTCTGATTGGGGGTCACCTTGTCCTCCGCCTTCACCCCAGGCATCACCGCCTGGGGGCGGGTGTGGTCCCTGTCCAGGGCGGACAGCACCGCATGGTACACCGTGGAGAACACCGCCTGCTCCCGCTGGAACTTCACCTCGGTCTTGGTGGGGTGGACGTTCACGTCCACATCCCCGGGCTTCACGGTCAGGTGGATGACGCAGCCGGGGAATTTCCCCACCATCTTCTGGTTTTTGTACGCCTCCTCCACCGCCGCCATCATGACCCGGCTCTTGACATACCGCCCGTTGACGAAAAAGTGCTGATACCCCCGGCTCCCCCGGCAGCAGGTGGGCAGGGAGGCGAAGCCCTCCGCGCTCATCTCCTCGCCGGAGCCCTTGACGGGCAGGAAGCCCAGGGCGATGTCCCGGCCCATGACGGCGTAGACGGCGCTCTTGAGCTGTCCGTCCCCAGGGGTGAGCAGCTCCTGCTTGCCGTCCCGGATGAACTTCACGCTCAGCTCCGGGTGGGACAGGGCTACCCGCTGGACCAGGCCAAACACCGCCGCCCCCTCGGAGGCGTCCTTCTTCATGAACTTCAGCCGGGCGGGGGTGTTGAAGAACAAATCCCGCACCGACATGGTTGTCCCGCGGGGACAGCCTGCCTCCTCCTGGCCGGTGACCACCCCCGCCTCCACGGTGAGGGACGCGCCCAGGTCTGCGTCGTCCGTGCGGGTGAGCAGCTCCACCCGGGACACGGCGGAGATGGCCGCCAGCGCCTCGCCCCGGAAGCCCAGGGTGCCGATGGCCTCCAAATCGTGCTCATCGGAGATTTTGGAGGTGGCGTGGCGGAGGAAGGCGGTGGCCGCCTGGTCCGCCGGGATGCCGCAGCCGTCGTCCGTCACCCGGATCAGGGCCATCCCGCCCCGGCTGATCTCCACCGTGACGGCGGACGCCCCGGCGTCGATGGCGTTCTCCATCAGCTCCTTCACCACGCTGGCGGGGCGTTCCACCACCTCGCCGGCGGCGATGAGGTCGGCCACGTGGGGGTCTAATTGTTTTATCGTCGCCATGTTATACCTCGAGTAATATAGTCACCGGCCCGTCGTTCTGGGAGAACACCTGCATATCCGCCCCGAACTCGCCATGCTCCACCCGGAAGCCCTTCTCCCGGCACTGCTCCATGAAACGCTCGTACAGCGGGACGGCCAGCTCCGGCTTGGCGGCGTGGGAGAAGCCGGGGCGGCGGGAGGAGGTGTCGGCGTACAGGGTGAACTGGCTCACCACCAGCAGGGAGCCGCCCACAGCGGCCAGGTTCAGGTTCATCTTCTCGTTTTCGTCCTCAAAAATCCGCAGGCCGCAGATTTTGTCCGCCATCTTATCGGCGGCGGCTTGGGTGTCCTCCGGGCCCACCCCCAGCAGGACTAAAAAGCCCCGGTCAATGGCCCCGTTGATTATGTTGTCGATCTCCACCCGGGCGTTTTTCACCCGCGTTACCACGGCCCGCATAGGCAGTCCTCCTTATCGTCTGTTTCCGGCTTTATCAAAGGTTTTTTTCAGCGCCCGCTCCACCGGAGCGTACACAGCAATGCACACCGCCACCGCCTCCAACAGGATAAACCCGGCCTGCCGGATGCCGCCCTCGATGGAGCCCGCGGGCCACCGCATCAGCCACACCTGGGCCGGCGCCGTCACGGCCAGCGCGGCCCAGCCGATTTTATAGCACGTCCGTCCGTAGTACGCCTGGGCAAAGGCCCAGGTGTCCTGGTTCTTCATGGACATGACCGTCCGGTAGCCCCGCATGGGATCAATGGTTTCCGGGGGTTTTTTGGTGAATTGCTGGCCCAGCCCAATGAACGTCAGGGGCAGAATCAGATTGCATACGAACAGAAATATCCGCAGCCCCCATTCCATAAAAGCACCTCCCGTTTTTCTTCCATTATACACCGAAAAAGTGGTCCTGTCATTCCCTATTTTCCTGGGAAATCACTTTCCCACGCAGAATCGCTCAAAAATGCGGGCGGTCACGTCCTCGCTGACGGTCCGGCCCGTCAGCTCCCCCAGGGCGGCCATGGCCGCCTCCACGTCGGCCCCCACCGCGGCGGGGCAGAAACCCGCCCGCAGGGCCTGGGCCCCCCGCTCCACTGCCGCGCGGGCGCGGCCGGCGGCCTCCGCCTGCCGGGCATTGGTGAGTAAAGCTCCCGCCTTTACACCTGTATCTGCCGGGAACAGCGTGGCCACCGCCCGCTCCAGCTCCTCCAGCCCCGCCCCTGTTTTGGCGGACAGGGACACCATGGCGGCAGGGGCATGCTCCTCCCGGTCCGCGCTCCACAGGGCGCAGGGGCCGGTGAGGTCCCGCTTGCTCACCACCCAGATCCAGGGCTTCCCGGACGCGGCGCACAGCTCCAGCGTCTCCCGGTCCTCCGGGGTGAGTTCGTCGGACCCGTCCGTCACCGCCAGGATCAGCTCCGCCCGCCCGGCGGCGGCCCGGGAGCGCTCCACCCCCAGCCGCTCCACCTGGTCGGCGGACTCCCGCAGTCCCGCCGTGTCGATGAGCCGCAGCAGCACCCCGCCGAAATTCACCCGCTCCTCCACCGTGTCCCGGGTGGTGCCGGGGACGTCGGTGACAATGGCCCGCTCATACCCCAAAAGCGCGTTGAACAGGGTGGACTTCCCCGCGTTGGGACGCCCCACGATGGCGCAGGGCGTCCCCTCGTTGAGCAGACGGCCCCGCCGGTAGGTGGCGGCCAAAGCGTCCAGCTGCGCCGCCGCCCCGTCCAGCGTCGCGGACAGCTCTTCCGCCTCAAAGGGCTCGATGTCCTCATCGGGGTAGTCCAGCACGGCGTGGAAGTGGGCGCACAGGTTCGCCAAATCGCCGTAGATGCCGTCCACCGCCTCTGCCAGCGCCCCGCCCAGCTGACCCGCCGCCTGACGCACCGCCGCCGGGGTTTCGGCGTGGATCAGGTCGGCCACCGCCTCCGTGCGGGTCAGGTCCAGCTTGCCGTTCAAAAACGCCCGCCGGGTGAACTCCCCCGGCTTTGCCTGCCGCGCCCCCACGTTGAAGAGCGACTCCAGCCCCAGGGCCAGGGCGGCGGGGGAGCCGTGGCACTGCAGCTCGGCGGTGTCCTCCCCAGTGTAGCTGTGAGGGGCCCGGGACACCGTGGCCAGGCAGTGGTCGATGACCGCGCCCTCCCGGTCCCGGAGCGCGCCGTACACCAGCGTCCGGTCGGGGCGCGCGGCCATGGGCCCGCCGCGGAAGGGGGCGAACACCGCGTCCAAAACGGAAACCGCCCCCGGCCCGGACAGGCGGAGTATGCCGATGGCGGAGGGGGACAGGGGGGTGGCGATGGCGGCGATGGTATCGTTCATGGCGGTTCACCTTGACTGTGGGGCGGCAGCGTATGCGCCCGCGTATTTTCGGCCCGTGCGGGCGCACGATGCGCGCCCCAGCATAACCTTATCTTAACACAGCCCGGCGGGATTTTCAATGCGGGGCGGCGGAGGTTGCGTCTTTGGCCCGATTTGTGGTATACTATCCCAAATACAGTCAGGAGGGATTCCCATGGCGGAACTCAATATGCTGTCCTACAAGCTCCAGGACCTGCAGTTTTTCAACAAGCTGGAGACCCCAGGCCAGATTCAGCTGGAGAACAATTTCTCCTTCTCCGTCAACTACAGCCAGGACAACACCCGCTGCATGGCCAAGCTGTACCAGTGCGTGAAGGACAAGACCGACAGCCCGGACCACCGCTTTTTCGTGTCGGTGGAGCTCATCGGTATTTTCGAGGTTTCCGGGGACCTCACCGACGAGGACAAGCGGGACTTCCACGTCATGTGCTATCAGCAGCTGTTCCCCTACGCCGAGATGCTGGCCAAGCAGGTGTGCGCCGCCGGGGGCATGCCCAGCTTCCAGCTCCTGCGTCAGAAGATGACCCGGGACAGCGTGGTGGTCAACCGCCCCGAGGGAGCCTGAACCCGGTCCCGGACGCTGAAAAGAGCTCCCCGCCGGCGGCGGGGAGCTCTCGCGAATCGCTCTTGCCGATTTAGTTCAGTCGTTCCCGTGCGTTCATGCCTGTTGTCATGCCCGGACTGGACGCGCTTCCCGGCGGCTTCCCTCTGCCTCGGGCCGGCCTTTGGACCGCTGCGCGGTCCTGCGCCTGTCCTCGCTCCGGTCCGTCCGCTGGGCGCGTCTATCCTGGCGCTCAGCTTTTTTCCTCAAACACCGCCCCGCAGGACCGGCAGTGGACGGTGATGCGCCCCTTGCCTCTGGGCACCCGCATCTGCTGGCCGCAGTTGGGGCACTTGAAGTAGCGGTGCTCCCGGTCGTGGGCGCGGGTGCGGAAGGAGGCCCAGCGCCGGGCGGCGGGCCGGACAAGCTGGAGGAAGCGGGCGTTCTCAGCCCGGCGGCGCACCAAGTTCCGGGACAGGGCGCGGTACAGGCTCACCAGGATCAGAATCAGGGCCAGCACCTCGAACACGATCATTCTGGTGAACAGGAAGACCACATACAGCAGCAGATACAGCGCCATCAGCAGGGCATTCAGCTGATCGCCCCCGTAACGCCCAGCCATGAAGCCGGTCATAAAGCGGCGGATCATCGGCGCTCACCTCCTTGCAGGGACCGGGTCTCGGGACTTTTTTAGGGATTATTATAAATATAGCGCGCTGATTTGGCGTAGTCAATGGGGTAACCGTAAACAAAATGTGAATTGTCTGCCGGCAATGAGCAGAAAGGCCCCCGGACCTGTGTCCGGGGCCTTTTATGCGGTGGACGCCGCTCCCCCTTGCCGTCAAGGGGAAAAGCTGGTATACTCTATCTCAAAAACAGAGGAAGCGGAGGGACTGTCATGGCCCGCATCGACAAGGAAAACTATTACCTGGACATCGCCGGCACCGTGCTGGAGCGCTCCACCTGCATGCGCCGCCACTACGGGGCCATCATCGTGCAGAACGACGAGATCGTGTCCTCGGGCTACAACGGTGCGCCCCGGGGGCGGAAGAACTGCGGTGACCTGGGCTGGTGCACCCGGGAGGCCATGAACATCCCCTCCGGCCAGCGGTATGAGCTGTGCCGCTCCGTCCACGCCGAGGCCAACGCCATCATCTCCGCCTCCCGGCGGGAGGTGCTGGGGGCCACGCTGTACATGGTGTGCAAGCACCCGGATACGGGGGAGCTCATCCCCGGCTCCACCTCCTGCTCCATGTGCCGGCGGCTCATCATCAACGCGGGCATTGCCAAGGTGGTCATCCGGGACACCCGGTCGGACTACCGGGTGGTGGACGTGCAGTCGGAGTGGATTGACCAGGACGACTCCGCCCCGGAGCACCTGCGGTGACGGGAATGAAGCGGATGCTTCGCGCGAAGCGGCTTCTGGCCGCCGCGCTGGCCATTGCCCTGCTGGCGGGGTGCGCACCCGCCCCGGCCCAGGCGCAGCCGGCGGCGGAGAGCACCTTTTTCGCCATGGACACGGTGATGACTCTGCGGCTGTACCAGGGCGGGGACGAAAACCTTCTGGACGCCGCCCAGGACCGGGTGAAGGAGCTGGAGGCCCTGCTGTCCGTCACTGATGAAGCCAGCGAGATCCACGCCCTGAACCGGACAGGGACGGCGGAGCTGTCCCCGGAGACGGAGCAGCTTCTGCGCAGTGCGGTGAACCTGTGCGCCCGCACCGGCGGGGCGCTGGACGTCTCCGTCTATCCGGTGCTGCGGACCTGGGGCTTTACCACGGGGGAGTACGCCGTCCCCGATGAGGGGACCATCGCCGCCCTGCTCCCCCTGGTGGACTATGCGCAGATCACGCTGGACGGCTCCGCCGCCTCCCTGCCGGAGGGGATGGAGATCGACCTGGGCAGCGTGGCCAAGGGCTATACCGGGGACGTGCTGTCCGCCCTTTTGGCGGACGGCGGCGCGGCCTCCGCCCTGCTGGACCTGGGCGGCAACATCCAGGCCGTGGGGGCTAAGCCGGACGGCTCCCCCTGGCGGGTGGGCGTCCGGGACCCGGAGGGGGACGGGAACATCGGCGTGGTGGAGGTGGTCAATCAGGCCGTCGTCACCTCCGGCGGGTACGAGCGGTACTTCGAGGAGGACGGCGTGCGCTACTGGCACATCCTGGACCCGGCCACCGGGGCCCCGGCCCGGAGCGGGCTGGCGTCCGTCACCGTGGTGGGGGACAGCGGCCTGACCTGCGACGGGCTGTCCACCGCCCTGTTCGTCATGGGGCTGGAGGGTGCGCTGGACCACTGGCGGCAGCACCGGGATTTTGAGGCGGTGTTTGTGTCTGAGGACGGGTCCGTCACCGTCACCGCCGGGCTGGAGGGGCGCTTCACCCTCAGCCGTCAGGGACAGGCGCTCACTGTGGCCCGGCCCTGACGGGTATCAGGCCCTCCGCGGCGGGCCTGCACATTGTGCACAGAAAAAATTTGGAATGTTCATGAAACTTTCACATTTCCACTTGACAGGACTGCCCGCGGCCTTTACAATAAGTAAGGATAATTTTGAAATGCCGCCGTGCTTTTTTGCCGTTTTGAGCGTTTACAGCGTCCGCTGGGCGC
>CATKZW010000012.1 GCA_949841465.1 uncultured Oscillospiraceae bacterium | reverse complement strand
ACCTGTCCGTGATGACCGAGAACATCCAGGACGCCGAGTCCACCATCCGCGACGTGGACGTGGCCGAGGAAATGATGGCCTACACCAAGAACAACATCCTGATCCAGTCCGCTCAGGCCATGCTGGCTCAGGCCAATCAGGTGCCCCAGGGCGTGCTGCAGCTCCTCCAGTAAAAAGCTGCCAGCTCAGTTCTTACCTGCCGCACACAGCCCAATGCACAAATGGGGGCGGGCCGAAGCCCGCCCCCATTCCATGCTGTGGAGGTTTGCGGAAAAGCCGCTGGTTCCGGCGTTTTTTCCATGTACCTCAACTGAAAAGGAGCGTAGCTGCCATGTCACAACCTGTTCTTTCCATTGGAATTATTTTCAAAAACGAGATTCGCTGCCTGGAGCGCTGTCTGCAATCCTTCCAGGCCCTGCGCGCCGCCGTGCCCTGTGAGCTGGTGATGGCTGATACCGGCTCCACGGACGGCAGCCGGGAGATCGCGGAGAAGTATGCAGACATTCTATTTGACTTCCCTTGGATCAACGACTTTGCCGCGGCCCGCAACGCAGTGATGGACCGCTGCTCCGGATTTTGGTATCTCACGGTGGACGCCGACGAGTGGCTGGATGAGGATATCACGGAATTGACGGCGTTTCTGAACAACCGCAGTCAGCGCGGATTTACCGGCGTCGGGGTGATGGTGCGCAATTTTCTTACAGAGGACTTCGCCGGGGACAGCAATGATTTTTTTGCCATCCGGATTGCGCGGATGGATACGGGAGCGCGGTATGTAGGGGCGATTCATGAGCATTGGGAGGGCCTTGAGCACAATTTGCTGGGCCTGGCAAAAACGATTTTAAAGCACGATGGCTATGTGGGAGGAAGCAGTGTCTATGCCGCCAAGAAAAAGCGGAACATGGAGCTGCTGAAAGCGGAGCTGGAACAGAATCCAAACAAAACATCGACCCTGCTTCAAGCTGTGGAGAGCAGCGCGGGGACTTCGGAGCACGGATACTATATCCTCAGGGCGGCGGCGGCAGTAGAGGAAAAGCGAGAGGGCTGGGAGGAATTTGGCCCCCCAATTATGCGCTACGCGGCCAATGCCGCCAGCCTGGATATGCTGCCTGATTTTCAGGCATGGGTAAGCCGCGCCAAAGAGTGGTTTCCGGACTCCCCGTTTACCACCATTGATGTGGCGTGCCTGGAGTTCTGCAATCTGGTCAAGGATGAAGCGTATGCCCAGGCGATCCCGGTGGGCGAGGCTTATCTGCGCAGCTTAAAAAACTATAAGGAGGGCCGCTTTGACGTCCGCGACATTTTCTTCAGCACCTTGATGATGGCGGCAAAATCCCGGGAGGAGCAGGTGCGGTATTTTCTCGCCAACGCGTATTTTGCCGAAAAGAGATTTCAGGAGGCAAAGGAAATGCTGCTCACCCTGGAGCCGGGGAAGCTGGAGGTTGGGAGCATCGGAAACTATCTCGGCATCATGCTGAATCTCCACGCCCAAAGCGGGCTTGATATGTCTTCGGGAATCGCTGATTTCTGGAATCAGATCACCGCGCCCGTCCCGGATGAAGCGAGGGCGGAGCAGCGAAAAAAAGCGGCGCTTGCTACGGCGCAGCTGGTGTTCGAAAAAGGATACCGGGATTCGGAAGACGGGCTGGGCTTCCGGCATGCGTACACCCTGTTCCTGCCGCTGAAAAACACATGCGAGACAGGCCGGGGCGCGGCTATTTTGGAATCGTACAGCAGACCGGAAATTGAGGAGCTTCTGGAACGGGTAGAGAACTGGGAAGAGCTGCCTATTTCCGCCTTGGCTCACGCCCTGGAATTTGGCGTCAGCTTTCCTCTGGAAGACAGGCCGCTGAATATTGAGGAGACAGACCAATTGATTAGCCGCCTGACCCATGAGCCGAGCATGTTTGCGTCCTTGATCCGTCAGATTATGCACGAGCCGGTTCCCGAGGATATGCAAAAATTGGTTTGGACCAGAGGAATCGCCATCGCTGCCATCCAGGTCCTAGGCTGGAAGGCGGAGGGAAGCGACGCGGAGCTTGGTTTGGACGCGGCCCGGCTGTTTGCGCGGACAGAGGGCTTGTTCCTTCCCCGCTGCTTTGCCGCGGAAGTCCTGCGGGCGGAGAACCTGTTCATTCTTCCCCCTCTGCACCGCTTTGGCTGGTGCTGTGTTCAGGCGTTCGCGGCGCTGGACGCCGGCGATACCGCCGGTTATGTGCGCCTGCTCCGGGACGGGCTGTCCAGCTGCGAGGGCATGAAGCCGATGGTGGAATTTCTCCTGGACCACACGCCGGAGCTTCACGCGCCCACTCCTGCGGACGAGCTGTGCGCCCTGGCGGAGCAAGTCAGAGCGGTACTGTCCCGCTTCGCCCCGGACGACCCGGCGGTGGAAATGCTGAAGCAGAGCGAGGCCTATCAAAAGGTGGCCTGCCTGATAGAGGGGACGCAGCCGCCTATCGTGGGAGGACAGCTGCAATGAAGGCAGTCATCCTGGCCGGCGGCCTGGGCACCCGCATCAGCGAGGAGAGCTATTTAAAGCCCAAGCCCATGATTGAGATCGGCGACCAGCCCATCCTGTGGCATATCATGAAGTATTATTCCAGCTATGGGTTTCACGACTTCATCATCTGCTGCGGCTACAAGGGCCATGTCATCAAGGAGTATTTCGCAGACTACTATCTGCACCGCTCCGACGTGACCTTCGATTTCTCCGCGGAGAACCGCATGACGATCCACGAAAACGTGGCGGAGCCCTGGCGGGTGACGGTGGTGGACACCGGGCTGAACGCCCAGACCGGTGCGCGGGTAAAGCGGGTGGAGCAATACATCGGAGGCGAGCCGTTCCTGCTCACCTACGGGGACGGCGTCAGCAATGTGGACTTGGACGCCCTGCTGGCGCAGCACCGCGCCTCCGGCAAGGCGGTGACGCTCACCGGCATCCAGCCCGGCGGGCGCTTCGGCGTGCTGGACATCAAGGGGCAGGCCGTCACCGGCTTCCGGGAGAAGGCCAGGGAGGACGGCGGCTGGATCAACGGCGGCTTCATGGTGATGGAGCCGGAGGTTTTCAGCTATTTAAGTGTGGAGGAAAGCTGCGTCCTGGAGCGCAGGCCCCTGGAGGCATTGGCCCGGGACGGGAAGCTGGGGGTCTACAAGCACTCCGGGTTCTGGCAGTGCATGGACACCCAGCGGGACCGGGGCATATTGGAGCACCTGTGGAGCATCGGAAAAGCGCCGTGGAAGCGGTGGGACGAAACCTGACGGAGGAGCTGGCAACATGATTATACGGGCAAAAACAAAATACCTGTTTCAGGGGCGGCCGCTCACCCCGCGGCAGCAGGAGAATTCCGACCGCAACCTGGCCGAGATACAGGCCGGGGCCACGGTATTGGAATCGCTGCCCCGGCGGCTGGTGCTGGAGCTGACCAACGCCTGCAACCTGAACTGCGTCATGTGCGGGCGCAACGCCGCCCAGTTTAAGCCCACCGTGTTTCAGATGGACTGGCTGCGCCATTTCGAGCCCATGCTGGACACGGTGGAGGAGGTCACCCTGATGGGCTGGGGCGAGCCCACCATCCACCCCAATTTTACGGACATGCTGGAGCTCATCCACCGCCACGACGCCCGCACCTACTTCTGCACCAACGGGATGCGGCTGGGCCAGCTCCAGAAGGCGATTTTCGACAACCACGTGGACGTGTTCGCCGTCAGCGTGGACGGGGCCACAGCAGAGACCAACGGCCGGGTCCGGCGGGGGTCCGACCTGGACTATATCGTGAAAAACCTGCGGGAGATCAAGCGGATTCAGCACAGCCAGGGGCTGAGCTATCCGTATATCAACTTTGTGTTCTGCGCCATGAAGTCCAACCTCCATGAGCTGCCCGGCCTGGTCCGGCTGGCGGCCGACATCGGCCTGGAGGAGGTCAAGGCGGTCTACCTCACCGCCTTCGACCAGGCGATGGCCGGGGAGAGCCTGTGGGACTGCCGCTCGGAAGTGGAGGAGGTGTTCCAGGAGGCCGCCGAGCTGGGCGGGGAGCTGGGCGTCGCCCTGAAGCTGCCCCACCTCCAGGGGGAGGACCCGGCGGGTGACGCTCTGCACAAGGACTGCTTCGTGGCCTGGCGGGACTTCTTCCTGGGGTCGGACGGGATGGTGCGGCCCTGTATGTCCACGCCGGTGCAGTTCTTCCCCTTCACGATGGACAAACCCTTTGAGGAGCTTTGGAACGCGCCGGAGTTCCAACAGTACCGGGCAGCGGTGAACGACCGGCTCAAAATGGACGGTCCCTGCCGCCGGTGCTACCAGTCCTCCCACTGCAGCTGGAACCGGAGGGAATCCTTCCTGCAGCTGGAGGAGACCTTCTCCCCCGATTGGAGCAGGGCATGAAACGGGTGCTGGTAACCGGCGCGGGCGGGTTTATCGGCGGCTATCTGCGAAAGGAGCTGGAGGGCCGCTATCAGTGGCTGCCCTATTCCGGGGACGTGTTGACCGAGGACTGGGACGACTATATGGCGCGGGTACGGCCCGACCTTCTGGTGCACCTGGCCTGGGTCACCGGAGCAGGGTATTCCGATTCGGAGAAAAACCTGATCTTCCTGCAAAAGAGCATTGAGCTGTACCGGGCGTTCTACGGCTGCGGCGGGCAGCGGGCGGTGTTTGTGGGCACGGAGCAGGAGTATGCCCGGACGGACCGGCCCCTGAGGGAGGACAGCCCCCTGGCCCCGCAATCCCTCTACGCCGTCTGCAAGGAGAGCCTGGGCCGCGCCCTGCTGGAGAACAGCCGGATACGGGGCGGGAGCTTTGCCTGGTGCCGTATCTTCTTCGTCTACGGCGCGGGGGAAAAGCCCGCCCGGCTGATGCCCTCCCTGATCAACGGTCTGCTGCGGGGGGAGACGGTGACCTGCTCCTGTAATTCCTTCGTCCGGGATTATGTCCATGCGTCCGATTTAGCCCGGGCCCTGCGCTGCTGCCTGGAGCAGGAGGGCGTGTCGGCGGTAAACATCGCCGGCGGCCGTCAGACCACCATCGGGGAGATTGCGGACGAGGTGTGGCGGCAGATCGGCGGACCGGGACAGGTGGTGTTTCGGAGCGCGGCGGAGTGCGCAAATCAGCCCGCCGGCGTGTGGGCGGACGTGTCCAAGCTGCGGAGCTTTGGCTGGACGCCCCAAATCTCCCTGGCGGAGGGCATCACGGAGGAGATCTCCGCTTTGCGCCGGGAAATGGAGGCGCGGCCATGAATCCGAGTCTGTGGCAGAACCGGCGGGTGCTGGTGACGGGGCACACCGGGTTCAAGGGCAGCTGGCTGATCAAATGGCTGGACCTGATGGGGGCGGAAACCCTGGGGATTTCCCTGGCCCCGGACGGGTTCAGCGCTTACGAAAAATTGAAGCTCTCCCCGCGGGCCAAATCCCTGACCATGGACCTGGCCTCGGCGGACGGCCTGGAGGCGGCAGTGGCTGGGTTCAAGCCGGAGGTGGTGTTCCACCTGGCGGCCCAGGCGCTGGTGGGCCGGGCCTATGAGCGGCCGCTGGAGACCTTCCGGAGCAACGTGATGGGCGCCGTCCGCCTGCTGGAGGCCCTCCGGACCTGCCCCGACCTGCGGGCGGTGGTGGTGGTCACCAGCGACAAGGTGTACCGGAACCTGGAGACGGGCAGGCCCTTTCAGGAGGATGATCCTCTGGGCGGGACGGAGCCCTATTCCGCCAGCAAGGTCTGCCAGGAGCAGGCAGCGGCGGCCTACGGGGCCTCCTACTTCCTGCCCCACGGCGTGGGGCTTGCCGCCGCCCGGGGGAGCAACGTCTACGGCGGCGGGGATTACCATTACGACCGGCTGATTCCGGGGCTGATTGACGGGCTGCTGCGGAATCAGCCCCAGCCCATCCGCAATCCCGGCGCGGTGCGGCCGTGGCAGTATGTGCTGTGCCTGCTGGAGGGCTACCTGCGGCTGGCGGAGGAGCTGCTGGCGCGGACGCCGGAGCGGGTGGAGGGCTGGAATTTCGGGCCGAGCCTGGACCAGTGCGTCACGGTGGGTCGGATTGTAGAGCTGCTGTCCGGGGCCGCCGTTTTCGGCGATACCCCCGCTTTTGCGGAGGCCAAAACCCTGTGCCTGAACGCGGAGAAAAGCGCGGCCGAGCTGGGCTGGCGGGTCCGGGTGCCCCTGGAGGAGGGGTTGGCGCGGACGCTGGAGTTCTGCCGCCGGGAGCGCGGGGGAGAACGGACGGACGATTTGATGCGAGAGGAGCTGGAGCGATATGTCCAAGCCTGCAGCGCGGAGCTGTGACGGCCGGCAGCTGGAATATTACCGCAGCCTGTCCAAGGCGATCCGCCTGGACGTGCTGGAGATGACCTATCGAAAGAAGGCCGGGTTTATCGGCACGTCGTTTTCCTGCGCCGATGTGCTGGCCGTGCTGTACGGCGGCTTTCTGGGGCGGGAGGCGCTTCATCCCCAGGACCCGGATGAGAATACCTTCCTGCTCAGCAAGGGACACGGCGCCAGCGCGTGGTATGCGGCGCTGGCCAATGTGGGGTACTTCCCCAGGGAGCGGCTGTCCGAGTTCAACACCTCGGGCAGCTATCTGGGCGTCCACCCGAAGCGGGGCGGGCTGCCGGGCGTGGCGGCATCCTCCGGTTCGCTGGGCCACGGCCTGGGGCTTGGGTGCGGTTTGGCCCAGGCCAAGCGCATCCGGGGCGGAGCGGGCAGGGTCTGCGTCCTGCTGGGCGACGGGGAGTGCAACGAGGGCTCCGTCTGGGAGAGCGCCATGTTCGCCGTCCGGTTCGGGCTGTCCAACCTGATCGCCGTCGTGGACCGCAACCGGCTTCAGTCCTACGGCTCGGACCAGGACGTGCTGAACATGGGCGATATGGCGGTGAAGTTCCAGGCCTTCGGCTGGAACGCCGTGGAGCTGGACGGCCACGACCACAGGGCCATCCACGCCGCCCTGGCAAACGCCTGGGCAGAAAAAGAGCGCCCCACGGCGCTGATTGCCAACACGGTGAAGGGGAAGGGGTGCAGCCTGTTTGAAAACCTGGTCCTGTGGCACTACAAGTGGCCGGAGGAGGCGCACTATCTCCAGGCGAGGAAGGAGCTGGAAGGGCAATGAGAAACGCGTTTCTCCAGGCAATGCTGGAGGGGGCTGCCGCCGATGAGCGGGTCTCGCTGCTGATGGCGGAGACTGGATTTTCGGTGGTGGAGCCGTTTCAGCAGCGGTTTCCGGACCGTTTTTACAACACGGGCATCGCGGAGCAGGACCTGGTCTCCGTCGCGGCGGGGATGGCTCTGGGCGGACTGCGGCCGGTGGCCTACTCCATGTCGGCGTTTCTGCCCAGCCGGGGCTTCGAGCAGATCAAAATCGATGTATGCTATCAGGATTTGCCGGTGGTGCTGGTGAGCACGGGCACGGGGCTTTCCTACGGCAATTTGGGGGCCACCCACCACGCCGCGGAGGAGAGCGCGCTGATGCGGGCGCTGCCCAACCTGACGGTTTTCTTCCCGGCCTGCGGGGAGGAGCTGGGGGAGATGTTCCGATACGGGCTGAAATCGGAGCACCCCACCTATATCAGCATGCCAAAAACCGCCTCGCCGAAGCTGCCGGAGCACCAGTTTGTTCCGGGCAGGCCGGTGTGCTACCGCACGGGGGCGGACGGGACGATCTTTGCCGTGGGACACAGCGCGGCGGAGGCCCTCCGGGCGGCGGAGCAGCTGGAGCGGCAGGGCGTTCACATGAGCGTGTACGGGCTGCACACCCTCAAGCCGCTGGACGCAGGGGAAATCTGTACTGCGGCCAATACGGGCCGGGTGTTCGTGGTGGAGGAGCAGCAGCGCAGCGCCGGAGTGGGCGGCGATATCGCCCGGATCCTGCTGGAGGGCGGGGCGCAGCTGAAAACATTCCGCAGCTTTGCTGTCCCGGACCAGTTCGCCGGTCCGGTGCTGTCCTGGCAGGAGCAGGCGGAGGAATACGGGCTGTCCGGCGGCAGGCTGGCCCAGAGCATCCTGGACGCGGTAAAGGGGACGGCATGAAACGGGTATTGGTGACCGGGGCAAGCGGGTTTATCGGTCGTGCAGTAACACAGCGTTTGGCGCAGGAACATGACTTTTGCATATACGCAGTTATTTCCGGGCGCAGGGAGGTCTCTCTGGGGCAGGATGTTGCTGTGATCAAAACAGACCTGCTGTGCCCTGAGCAGGTCGCGACGCTTATGAGCCGTGTAAAGGCGGATGTCTGCGTACACTTAGCCTGGGAATTGCCGGGCGATGACGCATTTCAGCAATCCTCTAAAAACCTGGATTGGTTGCGGGCAAGTATTGATCTTCTCCAACAATTTGTGAAACACGGAGGAGAGCGGTTTATTTTTGCCGGAAGCAGTTCAGAGTATGGCGCTTTAGAGAGCGAGCTGCACGAGGATCCACATGCTCCGATCAGTTCCTTATATGGTGTGAGCAAGCGTGCTTTTACAGAAACTGCGTTGAAATTTGCTGAACAGCATGGAATTCAGTTTGCCTGTGCCAGATACTTTTCCATATATGGGGAGTATGATGTGCGGCCGGCCAGGGCAATTCCGTATGCGATTCAACAGCTGTTAGCGGGAGAAAGAGCGATTTGCAAGGCTCCGAATTCAGTTTGGGATTACTTATATATTAGAGACGCAGCTGAGGCAACAGTCAGACTAATAAAAAGTAAAATTACTGCGTCAGTGAACATAGCCTCCGGAGTACCAATAAGCATGCGAGAAGTATTTCTGACGACGGCAAACCTTTGTGGACGACCAGATTTGGTAACCTTCCTGAACCAAGACAAGTCTGGACAAGTGCTGGTCGCAAATGCTGATTGTTTAAGGAAAAGGGTAAAATTTTTGCCTGAATTCAGTTTTGAAGAGGGTATGCAAAGAACAATCAGTTGGTGGAAAATGCGGCAAACAAAGACCTAGTTCCATGTAAAAAATGCAAATGTATGAAGGTGAAGAATGAAACGAGTTTTGGTAACAGGTGCTAGCGGATTTCTGGGCCACAGGCTCATCCGCAAGTTGGCAGACGAGAAGGAGTACGATTTGGTGGTTACTACATCCCGGCCAAAAAACTTGAAGCTTCCGGAGCAAATTGTGGTTGAAACAGTGGATTTATTGGATATAAGGGAAATGGAACGGCTGATGAAACACATTCAACCGGAGATCTGTATACATTTGGCTTGGGGGCAGCACGAAAGCAGCTATCGTAACGCTCTTTCAAATTATCAGTGGTTGGCGACAAGCATTTCAATGTTTGCGCAGTTTCAGAATGGTGGGGGAAAGCAATTCTTATTTGCTGGGAGCAGCGGCGAATACGAGGACTATTCAGAAGGCATATCAGAAACCTTATGCCCCAAAAATATGTCCTTGTATGGTCAATGTAAAAAAACGGTATCTGACCTGCTTTTAAGATCCAACTCAAATGTGCAGGTGCAGGTAGCACGCTGCTTTACGGTCTATGGACCGGGGGATACCCATCGATTTGGGGCAATTCCAACTGCTATTTGCTCGTTACTCAAGGGGAAAAAATTCATATGCAAAAATCCCAGAGCAATTCGAGATTATATTTATATTGATGACGCGGTGGAAGCGATAACGCGTCTGTTGAAAAGTCGTTTTGCTGGATCAATGGATATCGGCTCTGGTGTCCCTCGTTCGATGCGAGAAGTTTTTTCTGAAATTGCAAGTCAGCTTCACTGCCCTAACGAGGTTTACTATAACGACAAGTTTGGAGCCGAAACGATACTGACAGCCGACAATTCGCTGCTAAGAGAAGAACTGCGTATGCCGCCCCAAATATCATTTTCGGAAGGGATTCGAAGATCAATTGACTATTGGCGAATGCAATTAGGGGTAGAGAACTATGAAACCTGACATCATAATTGCGGGCAGCGGCTTTGCCGGTTCTGTCATCGCCTATCTGGCGGCAAAGGCGGGAAAGCGTGCCCTGTTGTATGAGCGCCGGAACCACATTGCCGGGAATATGTACGACGAGTACGTTGATGGGGTGCTGGTTCAGCGGTACGGCCCTCATACGCTGCACACCAACCGAAAAGAGGTCATGGACCTGCTGGAAGAGATTAGCGGATGGGAACCCTATACCCTGCGGGCCAGGGTGATGATTCGGGGCAAGGTGACGCCCTCGCCGTTCAATTTCAAGACGGTTGACGATTACTGGCCCCCAAAGCAAGCGGAACTGTTAAAAGAGCGTTTGCAGGCCGCGTTCCCCGGGGAGGAAAAGGTCCCTGTGCTGCGGCTGGCCCAGTGCGAGGACTCGCTGGTGCGGGAATACGCGCGGTTTCTCATCGAAGAGGACTACCGCCCCTACACGGCGAAGCAGTGGGGCATTGCGCCGGAGGATTTGGACGAAAGCGTCTGGAACCGGGTACCGGTGCGGCTGACCTACAAGGACGGGTATTTTGATGATGCCTGGGAGTGCCTGCCAAAGGACGGATATACCGTATTTTTTGAAAAGATGCTGTCCAGTCCGCTTATCGAGGTGCGGCTGGGTGAGGATATTCTGGCGCATTTGAAGCTCCAAGGGGATAGCATCCTTTGGGATGGCGAACCGCTGTCTGTGCCCATGGTATACACCGGGGCGCTGGACGAGCTGTTTGAGTGCAGGTTCGGCCGCCTCCAGTACCGCTCCCTGCGCTTTGAGTACGAAACGCTGGAGATGGAGAGCTATCAGGAGGCGTGCGGGGTGGCCCACCCCAAGGCAAAGGGCTTTACCCGGATCACGGAATATACCAAGCTTCCCGTGCAGACCGGGCTTGGCCGGACAGTGATTGCCAGGGAGTATCCAATCCCCTACACCGATGGAGCGGAGCCCTATTATCCGATTTTGACGGAAAAAACACAGCATCTGGCAGATCAATACCGAGCGCTGGCGGAGAAGCTTCCCAGCTTGTACTTGTGCGGGCGGCTGGCAGAGTTCCGGTACTATAACATGGATGAGGTTATCTGGGCGGCGATGGAAGCTGCCCGAGTTTTGGGTTTTTAGAAAGGAGGGCGAGGCATGGGACGGGCTAAGGTGACGTTTTTCATGATCGCCTACAATGAGGAAAAGCTCATTCGCCGGGCAATTCAGAGTGTCCTGGACCAGACGGAGCCGGACATTGAGATTTATGTGCGCAACAACGGCTCCACGGACCGGACCGGAGCGATTGTCAGGGAAATTGCCGAGGGGGATGGCCGGGTTCATCTGGTGGAAAACAAGATCAACTGGCGGAAGGATGAGGCGGGAGAAATTCCCTTCACGAACGAAAAGGGAGCCTTTGACATCTGGCCCATCAATCGGGAAACATTGGGCGATTATGTGGCCTTTCTGGATGCGGATGACAGTCTCCAGCCAACTTTTGTGGAAGAGATGCTGCATACGGCAGAGCGCAGCCACGCGGAAATTACCGTATGCGGGAATTTCTTTATGCAGGACGGCAAAACCTCCGTGGGTGTACGCCTGCCGCCATCCCTCTGCCTCCGAGAGAAGGAAGACTGGGGGCCGGCGCTGAGAAATTTTGATACGTTTGCCCAGCTGTACAACTCGTTTCGCACCTACTGGGGAAAACTGTTTCAACGTGAGTTCTTTCTGCGGCACTACGACGAGGCGTGGCCGCTTGTGGCTGGGCACTACTTTTTTGATACCGTTGTCATGCTGAGATATCTAAAACGGTGTAAACGCCTGTCATGTGTTACAAAACCAATGTATTTGTTTACAGTAAGCAGCGGTTCTACCTATTCAAACTTTTTGTCAATATATAGCGTGGCAAAATCATTGCAGGCGGAGGCTTTATATGCGGAGACGAGATCTTGGCTCGAGTCGGTGGACGCATTGACCCAGGCCAACCATCAGTTCCTTTTTCAGCTGAACTGGGCCTTTTGCTGGGAGACGATTGAGGGACTTCAGCGGGCGACTGAGGCCGCGCCGGAGAATTTGGACCGCGTCATCACCGTGCTGAACAATCGGGTGGCTTCAAGCTACCTCGCGCAGAACAGTCAAGAGATCTGCAAGCAGCTGGAGCCGGTTTTGCAGGCGGCGTTTACAAAGAGCAGGCAGAGAATGGAATTATACCTGCGCTATCCGATCCGGCTGATGTATGCGCGAAAAGTGGCAAACGCATGCCCGGACAGCGATTTACTGCCGATCCTAATTGTGGGAATCCTCAGTGATGTGGAGAACGAAAATCTGTTGGGATTTGACATGCTGCCTCTATTGGGAAAAGCGTTTTCAGGAATTCAAAAATCCATCCAGATCAAAGTCTATATGGACTGGACAAACCGGCACAACAGCCTGCGAAATTGGTGGATGGAACAGATTCAGCGATTGGATGGCGAAAGCAGCGGGGCAGATGTGCTGGCGCAGCAGATCCGCGAGGCGTTTCAGAAGGAACAGTATGAGCAAGCCAGCGAACTGCTGTCAGAGCTCAGCAAAAAAAGCCCCCTTCATCGGGAAGGGATCTATTATCGTATCCAGCTGGCAGAACTGATTGGCGAACATGAATTGGCGGTAGTTCTGGCGGCAAGCGCCCGGGTGCTTTTTGGACAGGATGTTGAAATGCAGCAGCTGTGCTGGTTTATTTTAGGCCCGGAAATGCAGAACATTTAATTGTTCGTTGAATACGCAAATGGGGAATCTATATGGATGCTATTGACACGCGAGGCAAAGCCGTCATTTTCTATGGTGCCGGTCATGAAGCGCAGTTTGAGATTTCAAAGTATCGCAAAATAGGGGTAGAACCTGTGTGTTTGTGCGACAAAGACACAGAAAAATGGGGCAGATCTTTTTGGGGCGTCGAGTGTATTCCCTTGGAGGCGGCGGTTAAAAAATACCCGGATTTCGCGATGGTGATCACGCCGCGCTTTCCGCTCCGCTTTCGGATTATGGAAGAGCTTTTAAACAGTAAAACGGTTACAAAGGATCAGCTGTTGAATTATGAGCCCTATATCAAGATGAAAAGCTGCCTCAGCCTGCACTCAATTCTGGATGCAAATGCGGCAAAGGTTTTCGCGATATGCTGTGGGCAGATTGAGTCGAGCCGCAGGCCCCAAATCCCCTTTGATGGGAATTTGGTGGAGAACATACAAAAAATAGAACAGTATAGACAAGAGATACTTGAAAACTTAAATTCGCCAAATCCGAAAGACAATTTTTGTGCTTGTGATAACTGCCGGTGGGCCACCGTTGACTATTGGCCGGTCGATACCCGTATCAGGACCCTGAAATACGATTTTGGCGGGAGATGCCAGTTTAACTGCACCTATTGCTTTTCCCCCGCCAGGCATAACATGGTGGAACCGGAATGGTCCAAGCAAGCGCGGCTGCCGGAGCTGACCGCCTGCTTAAAGCAGATAGACGCGCTTCATCCAGAGGCTGTAATTGAATATGCTGCCGGTGAAATATGCGTGGCGCCCAATCAGGAGGAAATTTATGGGGTGCTGGAGCATTACGATTCAGTCATTATTACAAATGCGGGACAGTACAGTCCGGGATTGGCTGAATTGATTGCAATGGGAAGAGTGCGCGCAATGCTTGTCAGCCTGGATGCCGGAACGGCAGAGACGTTTCAAATTGTGAAAGGCGGCGCAGGCAATTTCAATCAGGTTAAAGCAAATCTGGCAAAATATATCGCGCTGGGAGCGCTGGTAGATTTGAAATACATCTTTGTAAAGGGTGTCAACGATAAGATCGAGGATGTGGAAGGTTTTGTGGCATTGGCAAAAGAGCTTGGCGTAAATCGAATCAGCATTTCAAAGGATCATCGGAATGGGGTCGTATCTGAAGAAGCGCATATATTTTCATTGATGAAATACATGATTTCCTGTGCTCATAAAAATGGGATCGCCGCCATTTTGGCCAGCGGCTTTTTTACGGACGATGAAATCAAGCTGCTGAATTCCGTTTCGCTTTGAAGTCGCACGGCGCCGCGTAATTCTGTTATCGAAGCGGTTGCTTCACCGTTTTTGGCTGGCAGCCATGAAGCGACCAGTATATCAAGGACACGAGGAGGGAATTTTTTGTGATTGTTAATCAAATTGATACGAAAGGCCGTCCGGTCATTTTTTATGGCGCCGGACACGAGGCTTTTTTTGAAGTTGCAAAGTACCACAAAAAGGGTGTTGCACCGGCTTGCTTTTGTGATCGTGACGCCGCTAAATGGGGAACAAAATTTTTAGGGTTTGACTGTATTTCCCTTGAGCAGGCAGTGAAGCAATATCCGGATTTCCTCATGGTAGTTACGCCCCGCTATCCGCTGCGGTTTCACATTATGGAAGACCTTTTGGAGCGGGGCCTGGTCACAAAGGACCAGATTCTGAATTATGAACCCTGGACAAAGCGGAAAAGCTGTCACGATCTATGCGGTTATATTGATTTTCATTATTCGAAACGGCTTCTGATGTGTTGCTCTTGTGATTCAACAGAGACGATTTATAAGTCTCATTGTGTTGGATTCAATGGAAGTATTGCTGATAGTTTGGATGCTTTTTTTACCCGCCGAGAGGGTGTTTTGAGTGATTTGAACGGAGAGGCGCAGGAATTAGCCCAATATTGCAGCAATTGCCGCTGGGCAGTAGAGGACTATTGGCCTGTTGACCAACGATTCCGAAGGATTGCTTACAGCGTTGGGGGCGGATGCCAATTTAACTGTGTATATTGTGGGTCAGTGGCTCGACACACTATGATTTCAGAGACATGGGAAAAGAGCGCCACCTTTCCCGAGGTCATGGAGTATTTGGAACAAAACAACCTGATTCACCCAGATGCCATAATTGAAATTGGGACGGGAGAAATCTGTGTGAATCCCCGTCAGAATGAAATATTTGATGTTGCGGACAATTATTTTACATTTTTATTTACAAATGCCGGAATTTATAGTGAGCGAATTGCAGCACAAATCAAAAATGGAAATGCATTGCAACTTTTGGTCAGTGTTGATGCCGGTACAGAAGAGACGTTCCGAAAGGTAAAGGGAACACCTGCCTTTAAAAATGTCCGGGAGAACTTAAAAAAATATCGCAGATTTGGTAATAGCATTTACATCAAGTATGTCTTTTTACCTGGCATCAATGACACAGATGAGGATGTGGACGGCTTTATTGCGCTGGCCAAAGAAGTTGATGTAAGAGAAATCACGATTTCTAGAAATTTTGAAGATGGATTTGCGGCATTGCCAAAGCAGACCTTAAATATGATACAGCGCATGATTGTAAGTGCTCGAGAAAATAGAATACCTGTTACTCCATTTTTCTCTCTTTTTTCCAAAGAAGATGCGTTGTTGATTTCCACCTTTTAGTAGATGACGGACAGAAATATGGTCAACGGAAAAGAAATAGGCAGTCTGAAGGAAGGCACTGTCAGCATCATCGTGCCGGTTTACAACACTGCCGGCTTTCTGGAGAAGTGCATCACCTCACTGCTGTGTCAGACCTATTCAGACCTGGAAATCGTGCTGGTAAATAACGGTTCCACCGACAACAGTGCCGCTATTTTGGGGAAATTTGCGAATTTGGACTCCCGCGTGCGCGTTGTAACCAAAGAACACGGCCTGGCGGGTTCTGCCCGCAATGCCGGTTTGAATGCCGTCACAGGGCAGTATATCATGTTTGTGGACAGCGATGATTATGCAGCGCCCAATTATGTGGAGCGCTTATTATCCACGCTGCAGGAATACGGCACGGAGATTGCACAGTGCTGCTTTTACCGCGTGGAAAAGGGCGCGGCGCGGCAATACCTTCCTTATAAACAGCCGGGCGTCTATTCTGGGCGGGAATTAAGCGTCTTACAGGCTTCCTTTGTGGGGTTAAGCACACCTCAGACGGTGCTGTGGAACAAAATATACCGCCGCAAGGTTTTTGACGGGCTCCGTTTCAGTGAGGAGAGGGAATATGAGGACATTGCCCTGGCGCACAAGCTCATCTATCCCCAAGAGCGGGTGGCATGGATTCCGGATCAGCTTTACTATTGGGTGATCCACGACAAAAGCGGAACTACAGCGCCTGCTTATCGTATGGGCAGGGCCTCTGAAATATATAATTACGCAGACCGCGTCCGCTTTTTCCAGTCGGTGGGGGATGCCGAGCTAACCGCGCTGAATATGAAACGCTGCTATTATGTTGCGGCGCAGCACATTTATAATATCAAAAAGATTCATGGCGATCAGATTGTGCTGGATGACTTCTGCGGATTGATTCGGGAATATTTCCCGAAACTAATGAAAATGTCGTATTTTGGATTGCGAACAAAGCTGCGCATCATATTTATCCGAATCTTCCCAACCACATTTGGGGGATTTTCTTTAAGGCATAAGCTGAATTTTCAAATATAACGTTGAAAGCCGGGGTGTGAGATGTCCAACATAGCAGGAGAATCTGATTTGGTCAGCATTATAATCCCCGTTTACAACAGAGTTCAATTTTTAGATACCTGCCTGAAAAGTCTGCTTTGCCAGAGCTGGAAAGAGCTTGAAATTATTGTGGTGGATGACGGCAGTACAGACGGCAGTGCGGAATACTTAGAGTCTATTGCCAAACGAGATTCCAGAGTCAGGGTCATCCTGAACCGGCATTGCGGGGCTGGAAGGGCACGAAACAGCGGATTGAGCGCCGCCCAAGGCAGCTATTTAATGTTTGTAGACAGCGATGACTATGTGGATCGCCGTTTTGTGGAAATAATGGTGGAGACGCTACGCCGGGAGGACGCGGATATTGTCCAGTGCTGTTATGCCCGTGTCACAGATGCCATTTCCAAGGCATATGTTCCAATCGACAGGAAAGTATGTGTAAATGGGCGGGAATTGAGCCGTATGCAGGTATCTTTTGTTGGAATGTATACACCGAGTTCGATTATCTGGAATAAAATTTTCCGTCGGGAACGGTGGGACGGCATCCGGTTTGATGAAACGCATGCTTTTGAGGATATATTTACCAGCTATCAGGTAATCTACCCCGCAAAAAAAATTGTACTAATTCCCAATGTGCTGTACTACTGGGTCATCCACGGCGGCAGCACCTCGCTGGCGGATACCGCGTCAGAAAACTGCATGGATATGATCTGTGCCTGGGAGGAAAAAACTCAATACTTCCTTTGCCGCGGCGAAGAGGAATTGGCTGCGCTGAACAGGAAACGTTGCTGCTATGTCTCCGCACAGCACATAGATCAGCTGAAGAAAAACCATGCGCATAGAGAAGTGATTGACTATCATTATCGGGTAATACGTGAAAATTTTCCGATTTTAATGCAGGACAAGCGTTGGAGTCCCACCACGAGGCTTCGGCTCTGCCTGATTCGCCTGTGCCCCCGGCTGTTTGGGTGGTATTCCAAAGTGCGCAAGCTTGATTTTGAAAAGTGAGGAGAGGGTCCGGCATGGAAATTTTAACTTCCGGCGTTACAAAGTTTTACCGGAGCATTTACGATATTGTAGAGCGGGTTCAAGCAAACGGCCTGGTTATATACGGGGCAGGCTATTGGGGGGAGGCTTCCTTGCGGATATTTTCCCTGTTTGGCGTAGGTCCCATCTGCTTTTGTGACGACGACCCGGCAAAACAGGGTACTATGGTTACGAATGCCGGGAGAACAATTCCTGTCTTAGCTTTGGATGACGCAGCAGAAAAATATCCTGATGCCATTTATTTTGCGGCGGTGGCCAGCGGCGGAGGGAAAGACGCGCCGCGGGCGGTGATGAACCGGCGGCTGAAGGAGCGGGGACTTCTCAGCGAATGCTCCGGATTCCATCCTGTCCGTTACTTATTTTTGCTGGACTGTGGCTTGGACCTGTTTGAACAGGGACAAACGCCGCAGGAAGATGGATTTCGGGTGGAGAACCTCAGAAATATGGTGGTCTTTAATCATATGTCCAATAGCGGAAGCGCTTTCTTCGGGACCTTGATGGATGGACACCCCAATGTCATCAACATTGCCATGCTGGGCAATTTGGTTCCGCTGAAAGACATTTATTTGGAACGGCTTCAATATCTGGAGGGGAAGGAACTAGTGCTGGAAACCGCCAGCCAGATGTCGCCATATTTTGTCTCGCAGGTTCCGGATGAGGCCTATTTCCCAATGATATCCCGGCTTGCTTCCCGATTTTTCTTGAATGAAGACGGACAGCCGGAGGAGCGCGTATATATTGATTCGGCAAAATTTGTCTCTGCGCTGAGTGCGGAGCTTTTTGACCGCGGCCGCGTCTCCTTCGCGGTATTGATGAAAGCAATTTTTGCCGCCTACGCCAACAGTACGGGCAGGAGATGCTGCCCAAGCCAGACTTATTGGATGTTTTTTATGCGGCACAAGGAAAATTATGATATGTGCGAGATGGATGCACTATTGACGCCAGGGGACTTTGACCGCTTGGAGTACTGGTTTATTGTCCGCGAGCCGATCCAGCACTGGTTCTCCTGGCTGAAACGTTTTGTTTTGGAGGAAAAACCGGAAAGTCTCTGGTATCCGGGGCGGCCTGAACAGTATGTGGGCCGGCTTTCCTGCGATCTTGGGATCATGCTGGAAAAAAATAGATGCAACCAGGGAAAGACTGTGAAAGTTGTTCGCTTTGAGGACGTGAAGCTGAAAACAGAGGCGACAATGCGAGCCGTATTCAAATGGATGGACCTCCCATTTGATGAGAAAACACTAGAGGCGACAACCAACGGCTTTCCGGTGTATTTCCCCTCTTCTGGAAATGGAAAGGGAACCATTTCGTCGCGGGACACGACGGCAGTTGACCGAAAAGATTTTTCCGCGCTGATGACCTCCTATGACATTTTTCGTCTGAACCTGGCGGTTCAGAATTTCAAGCGCACGTTCGGATATGACTGTGATGTTCCACACTATACAGAGTTTTCCGAAGCGTTTTTGGATGAGCTGTACCGGCATCCGTTCCGGTTTGAGGCCGCGCTCGACCGCGCGGGGGAAGAGGCGATGAAGAAAGGATATTTGCTTCCAGATGAACGCCCTGTCAGCCATGACTATATCGCGGAGTTGCTGACGGGATATATGGCTCAGAGCGGACACGAGCTGTTTTCGGATGTGTTTTGGCCGGAAAAGTTCGATACGGAGGAGCGCTGAATGAATATGGAGACAAAGAAAACTTATGTAATGTTTACGGTTGGCTGGGAAGTCCGCTACAATATGCGAGATGAGGCTCTTTCATGTTTGGACTATTTTGTGGATAATGATCCGATGTGGCACGGAAAGACATTTATGGGCAAAGAAATAAGGGCGCCGGAAGTCCTGCGGGCAGAAAAAGTGAACCAAACTGTGGTTTTTATCGGCAGCCTAGCACACCGGGCTGTGATTTCAAACCAGCTTGCGGGCATGGGCTTCAAGGAGGGGCATAATCTGTTCTGGGCACCGAACTGGCACGGCGATGAAGTTGTTCCGCCTTTTTACTACGATAAAAATCATTGGACGGAACTCTATAAGAAAAACAAGGATTTGATTGACCAGGGATATTTTCAAGAGCGAACCCAAATTATTTCAAAAATGTTGCCATGGGAAACATTTCACTCAGTTTTAGACCTCGCTGCGGGGGCGATGCTGATAAAGAAATATTTACCGCTTTCTGAAAGCTGCAAATACATTCCGATTGATTTTATTCCATATTCAAAAGAGACAATTGTTTGCAATTTGGATGCATATGAATATCCGTCAATAGAAGGCTCTTCTATAGATTGCGCAATTCTTTCGGGCACACTTGAACTGGTCAGAGATTGGAAATGGCTTTTGCAAAAAACAAGCAAAATTACCCATAGGATGATTATTAGTATTGTAACAGCAGACATATTTAACCAAGGATATCCGACAATGCGCACCCGGTTTGAACATGGATTTCTTACTAACATTTATCCCCATGAGTTGATTCTATATATGCAGAAATTGGGCTATCAGCTCACCGCGGCTAAAGAGCGCCATCAACTGGATAATATTTACCTGTTTGAACGTGTTCAAGGCGGAGATGACGATTTCTTTGGGAGAAATGCAATATGAGTTTCTTAAAATTGGATATAGAAGAGTTATTGAAAGAGGATTTGGATACAAATTATGAAGAGTTGCATCACTTTCAAAATGACATCAACAAACCGGTTGTAATTTACGGTGCCGGCTATATAGGGCGGCTATATTTGCGGTGGTGCCAGTTTTACCGCATCCCTGTGGCCGCCGTGTGCGACAAGAATTTGGCAGGGCAAACTGTTCCCGGTATTGGAGAGGTACGAGAGTTCAAGGAAGTAACGCGGGGATTACAATATTACCAGGTTATTATAGCATCTGTTGCGTATCGAGATGAAATTGAGCGAGATATACGCAGGATCGCACCGGATTGTGAAGTGTTCTATTTCACCTTCCCACTGACAATCTCTTTGGGGACAGTTCCTTCCGCAGAAGAATACAGGTCTTTTTTGAGAAGCAATGCTGTCAGGATTGAAAGGGTGAACGGATTCTTTCAAGACGAGTTGTCTCAAAAAACACTGCTGGCTCTGTTAAAGGCCAGGTTAAGCTGGAATTTGGATTATGTGAAGGATGTGTGTGTTGGAAACGAGTATTTTCCGGAAGATATCATCCGGCTCCAAAGGGACGAAGTATTCTTTGACTGCGGAGCGTGGGAAGGCGATACGGTGAGGGAATTTCTCAGGCGTACCGGTGGACAGATGAAGAAAGCGGTCTGTTTTGAGCCGGGTGAACAGCAGACACGGGCATTTTCCCGATTCTTTGCCAACGACTTGCAGATAGGCCGGATAGAGCTGATTCCCAAGTGCCTTTCCGATACTGTGGGATCCCTGTATTTTGAAAATACAGAGGAAACGACGGGCTCACATGTTACGTCAGAAGCGAAAGATGGTTGTGTCAGCGTTCCGTCCGTAACCATTGATTCGATTGCGCAGTGTGAGCCGGACGTCACTTTTATCAAAATGGATATTGAAGGTTCGGAACTGTCGGCGCTGCGTGGTGCAGAGTGCACAATACGCAAGTGCCAGCCAAAGCTGGCGATTTGTGTTTACCATAAGCCTGAGGATATATTTGAGATCCCGGAGTATATTCATAGCCTACAACTCCCATATCGCTACTTTTTGCGTCATCATGAGAGCAGTTTATACGGGACTGTTTTATATGCAATCCCGGAAGAAGAGGTGAATACATGAACCGTGTCTACTGGCTCACCGGTCTCTCCGGCGCAGGTAAAACCACCATCGGCCGCCTCTGGTACAAGAAATTGAAAGCCGCCGGCGAAGCCGTGGTTTTCTTGGACGGCGACGAGCTGCGTCAGGTGCTCGGGGATGATTTGGGCTTCACCAAGGCGGACCGCCGCAAGAGCGCCATGCGCAACGCCCGGCTGTGCGCGCTGCTGGCCGGTCAGGGGATCACCGTGGTCTGCTGTACGATCTCCATGTTTGACAGCGTGCGGGAATGGAACCGAGAGAACATCCCGGGATATTTTGAGGTCTACGTGAAAGCATCTATGGACACCCTCCGCCGGCGGAACCAAAAGGGTCTGTACAGCAAGGGAACGCAGGATGTTGCAGGCGTTCACTTCCAGGTGGAGGAGCCCAAAACACCGGACCTGATCCTGGAAAACGACGGACAGAGGACGCCGGCGGAGCAGGCGGAGCTTTTGGCCCAGAGCATTATCGATAAAAATCAGGAGGACAAGCTATTATGAAAACCGAGTGGGATTATACAAATTTGGCCGAAGCCTATCTTCACCGTCCGGAATACGCGCCGGATGCCATCGCCGAAATGCTGTCCCGGGCCGGCGTCAACCCTGGCGACGCGGCGTGTGACGTGGGGGCGGGCGCGGCCCACCTGACCCTGGAGCTGGCAAAATTCGGCCTGCGCGTCTGGGCCGTGGAGCCAAACGACGCCATGCGGGCAAACGGGATCAAGCGCACAGAGACGTATCCCGATGTGCAGTGGTTTGAGGGGGTGGGCGAGGACACCAAAATGGAGGCCGGGAAGTTTGATCTGGTGACATTTGGCTCCTCTTTCAACGTCTGCGACCGTCGGCAGGCGCTGGCGGAAACCAGCCGGATTTTGAAGCCCGGCGGATGGTTTGCCTGTATGTGGAATCACCGCAACCTGGACGATCCGCTTCAAAAGCAGATTGAGGATGTGATCAAGAAGAATATTGCGGGTTACAGCTACGGCACCCGCCGGGAGGATCAAACTGAGGTCATCGAGAGCTCCGGCTTATTTGAGCCGGTGGAGTTTGTTTCCGGACAGGTGAAGCATCAGATACGCGCGGAAGACTTTATTGAGGGCTGGAAGTCCCATGGCACCGTCTACCGCCAGTCTCCGGAGGTGTTTGAGAAAATCGTGTCTGAGATTCGACAGGTGGTGGAGGCACTGCACCAGGAGACGATCACAGTGCCTTATACAACCCGAATCTGGATGGCACGCAAAAAACACTGATTTATGTTGACCTTTACCACAAAAGCTGATACACTGCGCACATTGGCCGGACGGCTCACATCCGCCCGGGTCCTGCCCCAGGTGTGTCTGAGCGTCGGAGAAATCCGGAGCGATTCCCGCCGCATTTCGGCCCTTCTGGAGCAGGCCGGACTGTCGGGCCGGCGGCTCATCGTACGCAGCAGCGCACAAAATGAGGACACCGCGGAGAGCTCCAACGCGGGGAAATTTCTGTCCATCGCCGATGTGTCGGGCGAAGAGTCGATTTTGGCTGCTGTGGCACAGGTGGCAGAAGCCATGGGCCCGGACCCGGCCAACCAGGTGTTCATCCAGCCCTTTTTGACGGACGTGGATATGTGCGGCGTGGCCTTCACCATGGACCCCAACACCGGCGGGAATTATTACATCCTGAACTATGACGACACCACCGGCTCCACCAGCTCAGTGACAGACGGGACGGGTACCCATCTGCAGACCTTCTACCACTTCAAGGGCGCGGATATGTCGTCGGTCCCGCCGCCTCTGGACCGGGTCATTGCCCTGTGCCGGGAGCTGGAGGGGCTGTTCCAGCGTCCCGCCCTGGACCTGGAATTTGCAGTCGCGAATGAAACGCTGTACCTGCTCCAGGTTCGGCCTTTGGTCATCACCAAACCGCTGGTGGATCTGGAGGCACAGGCAAACGGCCTTCGGCAAATCCGGGACAAGCTTCGCACGTCCATGCTGCCCCACCCGGATCTGTGCGGGCAAAAGACAATTTACGGCGTCATGCCCGACTGGAACCCGGCGGAGATGATCGGCCTTCGGCCCCGGGCGCTGGCGCTGAGCCTGTACAAGGAGATCATCACCAGCGGCGTATGGGCCTATCAGCGGGACAACTATGGCTACCGCAACCTGCGCTCCTTCCCGCTGATGGTGGACTTCTGCGGTCTGCCGTATATCGACACGCGGGTGAGCTTCAACTCGTTCCTGCCCAAAACACTGCCCCAGCCGCTGGCGGAAAAGCTGGTGGACTACTACCTGGACCGGCTGCGCACCCATCCGGAGTACCACGACAAGGTGGAGTTCGAGATTGCCTTCACCTGTTATACCTTCGACCTGCAGGAGCGGGTAGAGGTGCTGGAGAAACGCGGCTTTACGGCCCAGGAGCGGGGCTGCCTGGTGCAGTCTCTGCGGGAGCTGACCAATTCCATCATCCGGGAGGACGGGCTGTGGCGGAAGGACGCCCAGAAGATTGAGACGCTGAAGGAAAAGCATCGGGAGATCATGACCAGCTCCCTGGGGACGGCGGACAAGATTTACTGGCTGCTGGAATACTGCAAGCGGTACGGCACATTGCCCTTCGCGGGCCTGGCCCGGGCCGGGTTTATCGCGGTGGAGCTGCTGCGCTCCATGGTGGCGGTGGGGGGCATCACCGAGGAGGAGCGCTCCCTGTACATGAACGGCCTGTCCACGGTGGGCAAAAACATTACCCAGGATTTGGCCGCGTTGTCTCCCGCCGGGTTTCTGGCCAAATACGGCCATCTGCGCCCCGGCACCTATGACATCTGCTCTCCCCGGTACGACCAGGGGAGGGAATTGTATTTCGACTTTGCCCGGGTTCAGGACGGGCTGGAGGAGGCGCAGGGCGAGTTCAGGCTCACCCTGAAGCAGTACGAATTCTTCCAGCATATGCTGGAAGAACATCAGTTGAATGTTGATGTTCTATCTCTATTCCACTTTATCCGCCATGCCATTGAGGGGCGTGAGTACGCAAAATTTGTGTTTACCCACACCCTGTCGGATGTACTGGAGCTGCTGGTGGAGCTGGGGGAGAACTTCGGCCTGAGCCGGGAGGACATGTCCCATGTGACCATCCAGCGGGTGACGACGGCCTATTCCAGCGCGGGAGATTTGGAAACGGTGCTGAGGGACACCATCCGGGAGGGCCGGGCGCTGGAGCGGGAATCCGCCGGTCTGACCCTGCCGCCCCTTTTGTGGGGGGAGGAGCAGATTTACAGCTTCTTCCTGCCGGACGGAAGCCCCAACTTCATCACTCAGAACCGCTGCGCGGCGGAGACAGTCCTGCTGCCCTCGGAGAAGCCGCTGGAGGGGAAGCTGGTGCTCATCCGTGGGGCCGACCCCGGTTATGACTGGATTTTCTCCCACTCCATCGCCGGGTTCATCACCGCCTATGGCGGAGCCAACTCCCACATGGCCATCCGGGCGGCAGAGTTCGGCATACCGGCCGTGATCGGCGTGGGGGAGAAGCAGTTCGCCCGATACGCGGCGGCGCGGTGCCTGGAAGTGGACTGCAGGAATCGGACGGTGGCCATCCTATGAAAAAGCTGATTGCAATCACCCAGCGGGTGGAATACATGGAGCAAATCGGGGAGCGCCGGGACGCGCTGTCCCAGGAGTGGGCCAGGCTGGCGGATGCCTGCCGATTTGTCCCGCTGCTCCTGCCCAACCATCTGCCCACGGTCCAAGAGCTGCTGGCGGCGCTGCCGGTGGAGGGGCTCCTGCTCACTGGCGGCAATGACCTGGCTGCCTATGGCGGGGACGCTCCGGAGCGGGATGAGGTGGAACGGCATCTGATACAGACCGCTGTGGACAGGCGCATCCCTCTGCTGGGGGTGTGCCGGGGGATGCAGACGGTGCTGGACTATTTCGGCACTCCCCTTCGGCGGGTGGACGGCCACGTCCGGGTGGAGCACGCTTTGGACAGCGGCGAAACCGTCAACAGCTTCCACGGCTGGGGAGCGGCGGAGTGCCGCAGCCCGTTGGTCCCGGAAGCCCGGAGTACCGACGGCGTGCTGGAAGCGGTGAGTCATCAGGACTATCCCTGGATCAAAGGGATCATGTGGCACCCGGAACGGTATCACCCGGCCCGGCCGCAGGACATTGCGCGAATCAAAGAGGTGTTTTCACTGTGAAAGTCATTATTTTGGCCGCCGGGCGGGGGAGCCGCCTGGGAGCGCGGACAAAGGACCGGCCTAAGTGCATGTGTGAGCTGGCGGGCCGGACCTTGCTGGACCGCTGCCTGGACACGCTGGAGAAGGCGGGAATTTCTCGTTCGGACATCGGCATCGTAACGGGCTACCGGAGCGGCATGTTCCAGGTGGAGGGCGTAACCTGTTTCCACAACCCGGATTGGGAGCGGACGAATATGTTCTGGTCCCTGACCATGGCCCGGGAATGGCTGGAGCGGGAAACCTGCATGGTCTGTTACTCCGACATCGTGTTCGCGCCGGAGGCCATCGTCAGACTGCGGGAGAGCGGCGCCCCATTGGCCGTCACGTCCTACAGCGGCTATTGGGATTTGTGGAAGCTGCGCATGGACGACCCACTGGAGGATTTGGAGAGCTTTCGCACGGACGGGAACGGCGGACTGCTGGAAATCGGCTTGAAGCCGGGCGGCCCCGCGGACATACAGGGGCAGTTCATGGGCCTGCTGCGATTCACGCCGGAGAGCTGGGGCTGGGTGACGGAGACCATCAGGCATCCTCTGCCCAAGCCGGTGGAAAAGCTGGATATGACCACGCTATTGCAGGGGATGCTCCAGCTGGGATACCCCATCCGGGCCATCTCCACCGACGCGCTTTGGCTGGAGTGCGACTCCGAGCAGGATATCAAGGTCTATGAGCGGGAATTTATAAAGGAGTTATCCTGATGAAGCTGTTTGCCGACCTACACACCCACACTGCGGCGTCCGACGGGCAGTACACGCCCGCGCAGCTGGTGGAACTGGCTCAAGGGCAGGGCCTTGACGTGCTGGCTGTGACGGACCACGATACCATTGCCGGGACAGCTGCGGCCATCGCCGCCGGAAAAAGTCTGGGCCTCCGGGTGATCCGGGGCGTGGAGCTGAGCGCAAGGGAACATCACAATTTTCACATACTGGGCTACGGATTTCAGGATGGAGAAACGGAGCTGTTCCGCCTGTGCGAGAAATTCCGGGCAGGCCGGGATGAACGAAAGTACAAAATTGTGGACTTTCTCAGGGGAAAGGGCGTGGACATCGACCTGGCTGAGGTGGAGGAGCTGGCGGGGGGCGAGGTAATTGCCCGGCCGCACTTTGCCCAGGTGCTGGTACGGTGCGGGTACGTCTCTTCCAACCGGGAAGCCTTCGACCGCTATCTGGACACGGAGGAGTTCCGGCAGAATGTAAAGCGGTTCAAGGCGGACGCCCGCACCTGCGTGGAGGCCATCAAGGCGGCGGGCGGGAAAGTATCTTTGGCCCACCCCTATCAAATGGGTCTGCCCGACGATGAGCTGGACGCTTTGGTGGGGCGGCTCAAGGGTTGGGGTCTGGATGCCATTGAATGCTATTATCCTAAATACACGCCGGAACAGCAGAGGTTTTATCTCAAATTGGCAGAAAAGTACCACCTCAATCAGTCAGGCGGCAGCGATTTCCACGGGGAACAGGTGAAGCCGGATATCCGGCTTGCAAAGCTGGAATTGGAGCTGAGATGGCTGTTGGATGGACACGATGGGTAGAGCTTCCACGCCTTTGCAAAGTGCGCCCGAGCTTGTGCGCCGCACACAGGATATGCCCGCAGGCCGCCGGGCATTGGGGAGCGCTTCCAGCATAAGACAAGCCCCCGCCGTCAGGCGGGGGCTTGTCTTATGCTGGTGGTTTTCTGTTACGGTTTCTCATGGCGCTTCCCGCGCCCGGTTTTGGACTTTTTCCGCCGTCTGCCCGGCCCTCTGCATATGTGGACGCTCCCCTCCAGGGCCGCGGCATACTCCAGCTTCAGCTCCGGGGTGATGGCGGGGACGGACCACCGCCCCGACCACTGGCCGTCCTCCCCCTGGCTGAGGGCCATGCGGCACAGAAACCGTCCGTGCTCCGGACAGGTGAACACCGAGTAATACTGCCCGGCCGCGCCCTCCTCCGGCGCGGGGGTGAACCATCGGGCCACGCTGTACCTCTGCCCGCACAGGGGGCAGGCGGGGTTCCGCCCGCCCTTGGCGTTGAGCACATCCTCCGGCGCAGGCAGCGGCCCCACCTTCTGCCTGGGCTGCTTGGGAAAGGGCAGCTTGGACATGCGCAGCGCCAGCCTCCGGCGGCGGGGCGGGGCAGGCTCCGGCCGGTAGGCCAGGTCCTCCGGGGTGATCCAGGCGCTGAGCAGCGCGGTGTACATGGCGTCGTTCACGGCGCTGTGGTAGTCAAAAACGTCGGGGATGCCGCAGTACTCCGCCGCCCGCCACAGGGCGATCTGCTGGTCGGCGCCCGCCGCGTGGCCGAAGGCCCGCTGGAAATCGTACACCGTCTCCGCCGGGAAGGGAGCCAGCCCCCAGTATTTGCAGTTTTCGTTCAGCACCTCCACATCGCCTACGCCCCAGCCGGCGAAAGCCGTCTCCCCGGCGCACCAGGTCCGGAAGGCCTCCGCCGCCCCGGGGAAGCGGACGTGGGAGGACCGGAATTCCTTTCCCTCCGGCAGCTTTTTGGCTCCCAGGTCAAATTTCTTATGCACCGTGGGCCGGATGCAGGCGTTGAATACATCCACCACCGGCCCGCCCAGCCGCTCAATGCGCACCGCGCCGATTTGGAGGATCTCATTCAGCGGCTTTTTGTCATAGCCCCGGTTCCATTCCAGATCCAAAACGATCATATTATCTATGTCACTTCATTTCTCTGTGTCGATCTGCTTTCTATTGTATTGAATCATCGCCCTCCCGTCAAGGGTAAAAACAACCGGTTTTGGCGCCGGCTGTTTTTATTTTCGTCCACTCTGGACATTTCCCCCATTTTATGATAGCATAATGGGACATTTCCCGGGGCCAGCCGCCCCGCAGCATGGGAGGAGAACATGACCTCACGCATCAAAAGCATGACCGAGGGACGGCCCGCCGGGCTGATCTTCACCTTTGCCCTGCCCCTCATGCTGGGCAACGTGTTCCAGCAGCTCTACACTGTGGTGGACACCATGGTGGTGGGCAAATACCTGGGTGTCAGCGCCCTGGCCGCCCTGGGGGCCTCCGACTGGCTGACCTGGATGATGCTGGGCATTGTTCAGGGCTTTGCCCAGGGCTTCGCCATCCTCATGTCCCACGAGTTCGGGGCGGGGCAGTACGGCAGGCTTCGCCGGGTGGTGGGCAACTCTGCGGTGCTGGCCGCCGCCTTCTCTCTGGTGCTGGTGGGGGCGGGGCAGCTGGCCGCCCGGCCCATCCTCCTGCTCCTCCAGACCCCTGGGGGCATCCTTCCCGGCACCCTGCTCTATCTGCGCATCATCTTCTCCGGCACCCCTATCGTCATGTTCTACAACCTGCTGGCCTGCATCCTGCGCTCCCTGGGGGACGGCAAGACGCCCCTGCAGGCCATGGCGGTGGCCTCCGTCACCAATATCGTGCTGGACGTGATTTTTGTCATGGTCTTTCAGTGGGGCATCGCCGGGGCCGCTGCCGCTACCCTCATCGCCCAGGGGGTGTCCGGCCTGTTCTGCCTGGGGCGGGTGGCCCGGCTGGACATTCTGCGCCTGTCCCGGGAGGACCTCCGCCTCCAGCCCCAGGTGTCCCTCCGGCTGCTGGGGCTGGGCGCGCCCATGGCCTTTCAGAACTGCGTCATTGCCGTGGGCGGCATGATCCTCCAGTTCATGGTCAACCAGGTGGGCGTCATCTTCATCGCGGGCTACACCGCCGCCAACAAGCTCTACGGCGTGCTGGAGATTGCCGCCACCTCCTACGGCTACGCCATGATTACCTATGTGGGCCAGAACCTGGGGGCGGAGAAATACGACCGCGTCCGCCAGGGGACCCGGTCCGCCGCCGCCATCGCCCTGGGCACCTCGCTGGTCATCGCCGCCGTCATGCTGGCCCTGGGCCGGATCATTCTGGGCCGCTTCATCTCCGGCACCCCCGAGGAGGTGGAGCAGGCCATGGAGGTGGCCTACACCTATCTGTCCATCATGAGCCTCTGCCTGCCCGTGCTGTACATACTTCATGTGGTCCGCTCCGCCATCCAGGGCATGGGCAACACCGCCCTCCCCATGGTGTCCGGCATCGTGGAATTTCTCATGCGCACCACCGCCGCCTTCCTCCTGCCCATGGTCATGGGCTCCACGGGCATTTTCTTCGCCGAAATCGCCGCCTGGCTGGGGGCGGACCTGGTGCTGATCCCCAGCTATTTCCTGGTGGCCCGGAGGAAGCTCCGACCCGCTCCAGGTGAATGACAAAACGGGAGAGGCTTCGGCCTCCCCCGTTTTTTGTGTTACAGCCCCCAGCCCGCCGGGAGGTACTTCGCCGTCCCGGCCAGCATGTCGTCCACCAGGGCCCGGACGGCCGCCTCGTCGGCGCACTTCGCTTTGGTATTCGGGTCATTGAGGAACGCCCGCACCACCAACTCCCGGTCGCACTCCAGCGCCGCCCGCAGGGTGAGGGCGTGGTTCTCCACGTGGGGCAGGATGAGCCGCCGGATCTCCTCCGGCAGCGCTCCCGCCAGCACCGGCCGGACGCTGTCCCGGGCAAACACCGCGTTGGTCTCCACCACCGCCCCCAGGGGCAGGTTGGAGATCTGCCCGGCGTTGGGCAGGTTCACGTTGCTCACCACCCGGTCCAGGCCGCACAGCGCCTTCATCAGCAGGATGCCCTCCTCCCCGGAGGGCTCCAGGTCCACCGCCCGCTCCCCGGAGACCATGGTGCGGCTCTTTTCCATCCGCTCTTTCAAATCGTCCTTCCGCCACTGGGCGGTGGTCAGGCCGAACCTCCAATCCCGCACAGCGTCCGGGTCTTTGAGATACTCGTCTCCGGGCATGAACTCCGCCAGATGGCGGTCCCCGGCGGCGGCGATGAGCCCGAACCGACGGAACAGGTCGAACTTCACCCGGTGGGCGCAGGCGAAGGAGGCGTTGGCCCAGTTCTGGTCCGGCTCGTTGAAGCCGTCCTCATAGTACCGGTCCACAAAGTCCCGGTATACCGGGAACAGGTCCAGCCCCTCATAGGAGGCGCGGTCAAACCAGGTGAAGTGGTTGATGCCCAGCACGTTAACGTGGATGTCCCGCCGGGCGGGGGCGGGGACGCCCAGCGCCTCCCCTGCCGCCGCGGCCAGCACCATCTGGGTGTTGAATACCTCGTGGCAGCAGCCGAAGGCTTTGATTTCCGGGAACACATGGTACAGCACCTGCACGCACAGAGACATGGGATTGGTGTAGTTGATCACCCAGGCGTCGGGGCAGATATCCCGGACGCCCTGGGCAATGGGGACGAACATGGGCAGGGTGCGCAGGGCGCGGATGATGCCGCCCGGCCCCGCCGTGTCCCCCACCGACTGCCAGATGTTCAGCCGCTCGGGCAGGTGTACGTCCACCGCCATCTCGTCGAAGGTGCCGGGGAGAATGGATATGACCACAAAGTCCGCCCCGGTGAGGGCCTCCGCCAGGGTGTCCGCCACCGTGTAGCGCCACCGGCCCGCCGCCTGGGGCATGTGGTCGATCCTGTTCCCGATGATCTCATTGGCCTGGGCCGCCGCCCGGTCGATGTCGTACAGCGCCACCTCCCCGCTGAGGGCGGGCTCCATGGCCAGGTCGGTCATGAACTTCCACGCCCAGCCCCGGGAGCCGCCGCCGATATAGGCCAGCCGGATGCCGCTGACCTTGTGCGCTTCGTATCTCATGGCCCGCCCCCTGTTACAGCCCGTCGTACAGCCGCTCCAGGAACTCCCGGGAGGACACGGCGTTGTCGTTAGTGGTGTTCTCCAGGGTGGCCTGGATGTAGGGCTTGCGCTCCTTCATGAAGCGCAGGATCTGGGTGTAGTCCATCTCCCCCGTCCCGGCGGCAATGGAGCGCAGCTCGTCCCCATCCCGGACGAAGTCCTTCAGGTGGACCACCGCCACGTGCTCGGCCAGCTTGTCAATGGCGTCCCCAATGACCTTCTCCTTCTGGTCGGCGTTGCCGGGATACAGCAGGTTCACCGGGTCCAGGATGATGCGCAGGTTGGGGCTCTTGATGGCCTCCAGCACCCGGAGGGCCCGGTCCGCGTTGTACACGATATGCTTCCACACCGGCTCAATGGCCATGGACACCCCCCAGTGCTCCGCCCGCTCCACCACCGGGGCCAGATTGCGGATGAAGGTCTCCAGCGCCCTGTCGGAGTGGGTGTTGGCGTCCATCCTGTACTCCGGGTTGGGCGCGCCCGTCTCGGTGCCCACTACGCCGGCCCCCATCAGGGCCGCCGCCCGGAGATGGCCGTAATACCGGCTCTGGATGTCCCGCAGCTTGTCCGGGTCCGGGTGGGCCAGGTTCAGGTAGCACCCCAGCACCGCCACGTCCAGGCCGTTTTGGGCAAACACCCGCCTGGTGTGCGCCGCAAGGCCCTCGGTGAGGGCGCAGCTGTCGAAGGTCACACCCTTGATGACCTTGGAGAAGGCCAGATGGACGCAGGAAAAGCCCTCTTCCCGGGCCTTTGCCGCCCTGGCCTCCATGGTCTGGAGCTCCGGGGCCAGCCCGGCGTTCACGTCATGCAGTCTGATTCCGATTTGCATCATGTTCAATCCCTCCAACAAAAATTGGGGCGTAGCCGGCCGCACCCCAATTTTCAGCATATTTACGGCGTATACCCAAACCGCCGGTTGAGCCAGGTCTTGCACAGCGGCACCCACGCCCGGCACACCTGGTCGGGGGTCTCCACCTCCTGGGTGCAGGTGGAGATGCCGTGGGCTCCGCTCCCAAACAGATGGTACTCGAAGGGCACCCCATGGCGTTTCAGCTCCACCGCCAGCAGCAGGCTGTTCTCCGGGGGGACGCTGTCGTCCGCCCCGCCATGCCACAGGAAGGCAGGCGGGAAATCCGCCGTCACCCGGTCCCAGAGGTGCAGCTTTTCCCGCAGGGCCGGGTCTCCACCGGACACCCACTCCGCCGACTCCTCATGGGCGAACTCCCTGGTGCTAACCACCGGGTAGCACAGCACCAGCGCGTCCGGCCTGGCCCCCTGGGGCAGGGCCAGCTGGGGGTCGTTCCACAAGGCTCCCAGGCTGGCCGCCAGATGCCCTCCGGCGGAAAAGCCCAGCACGGCGATCTTATCCGGGTCGATGTGCCACTCCTCATGGCGCTCCCGCAGCAGGCGCACCGCTTCCGCCAGCTCCCGGAGGGGGCGGTATTCCCCCGCCCGCTGGGCACAGGAATACTCCAGGATAAACACCTGATATCCCATGGACAGGAATTCCAAAGCAGGCGCGTCCTTCTCCCGGGGGGACCGCCAGCGGTAGGCCCCGCCTGGGCAGATCACCAGGGCGGGGCGCACCTTGTGGGCCGCTAACGTGTCGTAATCGTCCAGGAGATATCCCCTCACCCGGGCCTCCAGCGCCTGGAACGAGACCGTCTCCATTACGGCTGCTTGCCGATATAGGCCAAGATGCCGCCGTCCACATACAGGATGTGGCCGTTGACGAAGTCGGAGGCGGAGGAGGCCAGGAACACGGCGGGGCCGCTCAGGTCGGAGGCCTCGCCCCAGCGGTTGGCCGGGGTCTTGGCCAGGATGAACTGGTCGAAGGGGTGCTTGGAGCCGTCGGGCTGGATCTCCCGCAGGGGCGCGGTCTGAGGCGTGGCGATATAGCCGGGGCCGATGCCATTGCACTGGATGTTGTACTGGCCGTACTCGCTGGCAATGTTCTTGGTGAGCATTTTCAGGCCGCCCTTGGCCGCGGCGTAGGCGGAGACGGTCTCCCGGCCCAGCTCGCTCATCATGGAGCAGATGTTGATGATCTTGCCGCCGCCCTTCTTAATCATGGAGGGGATCACGGCCTTAGCCACGATAAAGGGGGCGTTCAGGTCCACGTCGATGACCTGACGGAAGTCCTTGGCGGACATCTCCAGCATGGGGATGCGCTTGATGATGCCGGCGTTGTTCACCAGGATGTCGATGACGCCGACCTCCTGCTCCACCTTGGCCACCAGCTCGTTGACCGCGTCCTCGCTGGTCACGTCGCAGACGTAGCCGTGGGCCTCGATGCCCACCTCTTTGTAGGCGGCCACGCCCTTGTCCACCAGCTCCTGCTTGATGTCGTTGAACACGATGGTGGCCCCGGCGTCCGCCATGGCCGACGCGATGGCGAAGCCGATGCCGTAGGACGCGCCGGTAACCAGGGCAACCTTGCCCTTCAGGCTGAAAGCGTTCATATCCATAATAATTGCTTCTCCTCTCATTGTCAAAGTGATTGTCTGTCCCGCGCCGCTGGCGCGCTTATTTCAGATCGACGGGTTTTAAATTGTCCATGTCGTCAAAGGCCTGATTTTCGCCGCCCATGGCCCAGATAAACGTGTAGTTGGCCGTGCCGCACCCGCTGTGGATGGACCAGGAGGGGGAGATTACCGCGTCGAAATTCTGCATCACGAGATGCCGGGTCTCCTCCGGCTGACCCATCATGTGGATCACCGCCTGGTTTTCGGGGATCTCAAAGTAGGTGTACACCTCCATGCGCCGCTCGTGGGTGTGGCTGGGCATGGTGTTCCACACGCTGCCCTCGGACAGCTGGGTCAGGCCCATGGACAGCTGGCAGGTCTCCAGCACATCGGGGTGGATGAACTGGTTGATGACCCGCTTGTTGGCGGTGGCCGCCTCGCCGCAGGGGCGGTGGTTGGCGTTTTCCATGGTGAGCAGGGTGGTTTCGCATGCCTTGTGGGCGGGGGTGGAGGCCAGGTAGAACCGGGCGGGGCTGGCCCCGTCCTCGCTGCCGAACAGCACCTCTTTCGCCCCCTTGGAGATATACAGGCAGTCCTCGTACCCCAGCTCGTACCGGGCGCCGTCCACCTGGATGAAGCCCCTGCCCCCCAGGTTGAACACCCCGGCCTCCCGGCGCTCCAGGAAATACCCGGTGCCGAAGTTAGCCCATACGTCGATGCCCTTGTCGATGGACACCGTCTCCTTCACCGGCATAATGCCCATGACCACCATACGGTCCACATGGGAGTAGGTGGCCTTCACCATGTCCGGCTCATACAGGTCCGTAATGAGGAACTCGTCCCGGAGCTCCTGGGTGGTGTACCGCTTGACGTCTTTGGGACTGGCGGAATAACGGATATCCATATTGCTCTCCTTTACTTCGTGGTTTTTTCGAGGACTTTGCCGATGACCTGTTCTGTCTCTCCGTCAAAGAGATACACATCCGCGTAGGGGATGGAGAAGACGATGGCGCTGTCAATCTCCGGCGTGTCGTGGGGGTCCACCTTGAGGATGGCCTTCTCCTCCTGGGTGGTGATATACACGTTGGTGTTGTCGCCCAGCATCTCGGTCAGCTCCACGTCGGCGGACACCACGTAGGCGTTGTCCCGCTTGCCCAGCTCGATGGCCTCGGGGCGGAAGCCGAAGACGATCTCCTTGCCCTCGTAGTCCCGCATCTTGTTCCCCAGCTTGTGGGTCAGGTCCAGGGTGTTGGCGCCGAAGCTGATCTTCCCGCCCTTCACCGTGCCGCGGATGAAGTTCATGGGCGGTTCGCCGATGAAGCCGGCCACAAACACATTGACGGGGTTGTGGTAGAGCTCATAGGGCGTGCCGATCTGCTGCACATAGCCGTCCTTCATCACCACGATGCGGTCGGCCAGGGTCATGGCCTCGGTCTGGTCGTGGGTGACGTAGATGGTGGTGGCCCCGGTCTCCCGGTGGATCTGGGCGATCTCGGAGCGCATGGTGACGCGCTGCTTGGCGTCCAGGTTGGACAGCGGCTCGTCCATCAGGAACACGCCCACCTTGCGGATGATGGCCCGGCCGATGGCCACGCGCTGGCGCTGGCCGCCGGACAGAGCCCGGGGCAGGCGGTCCAGGTAGTCGGTGAGGCCCAGGATGGCGGCGGTCTTTTTCACCTTCTCCTCAATGACCTCCTCGTCCACGCCCTGGAGGGTCAGGCCGAAGGCAATGTTGTCGAACACCGTCATCTGGGGGTACAGGGCGTAGCTCTGGAACACCATGGCCACCTCCCGCTCCCGGGGGCCCAGCTCGTTGGCCCGGCTGCCGTTGATGAGGAACTCGCCGTTGGAGATGTCTTCCAGGCCGGCGATCATCCGCAGAGTGGTGGACTTTCCGCAGCCGGAGGGGCCGACAAAGACGATAAACTCCCCTTTGTCGATCTCCAGGTTGAAGTTGTGCACCGCGTGGTAGCCGTTGGGGTAGATTTTATTGATGTCTTTCAAGGTCAAATATGCCATAGTCTTTGTCTCCTTACACATGGATTTCCGGCTCACGCGGAAAGCCGCGGGAGCTTTGCCTGGTTCCTTGATTCCCCATATGGACAAAACCGACCAAATGCGATATAATTCGTATGTTGGGAACATAACTTGATACGGAGGGGACACGCATGAACAACATCATCTATGTGGGCAAGCATGCCCTCACGTGGACCGTTTCCCGCCACGTCCACAGGGGCTGGGAGCTGATTTACTGCACCGGCGGCAGCGGCGAGATGGTCTTCGAGGACCGGGCGCTGCGCTACAGCGCCAATGACGTGGCCGTCATCCCGCCCATGCTGCCCCACGAGAACCAGAGTGCGGAGGGCTTCACCAACATCCACATGAACCTGATGGACGCGGCCCTTCCCAGCACGGAGCCGCTCATTATCCGGGCCGACTCCAACGGGTTCCTGCTGGACGCGTTCCGGGCGGCGTTCTACTACTACTCGGAGGCCGCCGTAGGGCGGGCCCTGCTGCCCATCTACGGCCAGCTCATCACGGCCTTCCTCACCACCTACCAGTCCTTCCGGCGGCACAGCGAGGTGGTCCAGCAGATTGAGGACAACATCCTCCAGCACTACCCGGACTGCTCCTACGATCTGAACGCCTACCTCGGTTCTCTCCCCTTCAACACGGAATATTTGAAAAAGCTGTTTAAAAAGGAGACGGGTTTGACGCCGCTGCAATACCTGACGGACAAGCGGCTGGAAAACGCGGCCAGAACGTTGTCCACCTTCTATGGGAAGGGGAACGTCTCGGAGACGGCGCGGCTGTGCGGCTTTGCCGACCCGCTGTACTTCTCCCGGCTGTTCAAGAAAAAGTACGGCGTCTCCCCCCGGAGCTACGCCGGGGAACCTGCTCTCCCGGAGGCCTCCAATCCGGACAGCGTAAAAATCATGCTCTGAGCCGCTTGACCTCGGTGTAGGCCAGCACGAAGGGGGCCACGCCCTTGGCGTCGTTCTCCACCACCGGCTCGGAGATATAATACGCATAGGAGCCGTCCCGGCGGCGGTTGTTCTCCGGGCCCAGCCCGGCCACCAGGCAGATGCCGCCCAGGTTCAGCCCGCTTTCCGTAAAGGTCAGATACTTTTCCATGATGCCGTCAAAGGTCTTTTGGCCTTTGGCGGCACATTCCTTGTCCAGCACGCCCAGCCGCGCACCCTTCAGCATGGCGTAGGCCATCATGGCGCTGCCGCTGGTCTCCAGGTAGTTGCCCTCCCGGCCGCCCTGGTCGGGCACCTGCCAGTACAGGCCGGTCTCTTGGTCGGCATAGCGGTCAATGGAGGCCATCAGCTCAGTAAAGATGCCGCGCAGGCTGTCCCGATCCTTCCCATCTGGAAGGATATCCAGCAGGTCGGCCAGCGCCACGGCGAACCAACCCAGGGACCGCAGCCAGAAGTTTTGGGAACACCCTGTCGCCGGGTCTGCCCAGAAGGCGGTCCTGGATGCGTCGTAGCCGTGGAAGTACAGGCCCTTTTCCTCTGAGAACATTTTGGCCCGCACGTTCTTGATCTGCCCCACGGTGTCGGAATAGTTTTCGCTTCCAAAGTGCTTTTCATACAGGGCGTAGAAGGGCTGGGCCATGTAGATGCCGTCCAGCCACACCTGGTTGGGATAGATGGCCTTGTGCCAGAAGTTCCCCTCCACAGTACGGGGCTGCTTCTCCAGCTGCCCCCGGAGGAACTCCGCCGCCTTGCGGTACTTCTCCTCCCCGGTGCGCTCATAGAGGGCGAACAGCACCCGGCCCTCGTTGATGTCGTCCAGGTTGCAGGCCTCGGGCTTGAAGGTGCGGATGGAGCCGTCATCCCCCACGAAGTGGTCCACGCAGGCCCGGGCGAACCGGGAATAGCGCTGGTCGCCGGTGAGGCTCTCCATCTCCATCAGCGCGGTGAGCATGCACCCGTCGATGTAGTTCCAGGAGGCGGGCTTGCCCTCCCGGATCTTCTCCATGTTCCACACGGTGCGCTCCGGAGTGGACTGCTCCACCAGCTGGAGGACGTAGTCGTCAATTCTTTGATAATCCATCAGTTTTCCTCAAAATTCTCGGTCTCCACGGTCTCATAGTGGTCGGCCGCCAGGGCCTTCCCCTCCACGCCGTGGAGCTTCACGTTTTTCACACGGATGGTCTTCACGTTGTCCAGGTACAGCCCCAGGCGGCACTGCTCCTGGTTCTGGTTCTTCATGGAGGGCATGCCGGGCTTGGCGTCCTGGGCGAAGGACACGCTGATGTTCTCCAGCGTCACCTCGTCGATGGGGCTTTCGGGCAGGCCGTCGATGTAGCAGGCGGCCACCTCCGCGCCGGTGCACTCCATATCCCGGAAGGCGAAAGAGCCCAGATGGGGCGTCCGGTCGTCCACGGGCAGCGGGTCTCGGCACCAGACGTACTCAGAGAACCGGTCCGGGTCGCAGCAGTTGTACCACATATTGATCACGATTGGGGTGAGCACCTTGTCCATCCGGATGCCGTCGAACAGCACGTTGTCAATGACGCTCTCCTTTCCCCTCCCCCGGCGGGTCTTGATGCGCAGCCCCCGGTCGGTGGCGTGGAACCAGCAGCGGGTCACGCTGAGGTTCCGGATGCCGGCGGACAGCTCGCTGCCCAGGGTCACCGCCCCGTGGCCGAACTCCATCAGGCAGTTGCGGATGGTGTGGTGGTCGGCGGGGGTCTTGTACTTCCGGGCCATGTCGATCTTGCCCGCCTTCACCGCGATGCAGTCGTCCCCCACGGAGAACCTGCAGCCGATGATGTCCACCCCATCGCAGCTCTCCGGGTCGATGCCGTCGGTGTTGGGACTGACCTTGGGCGCGGTGATGAAAACATCCAGCATGGAGAAGTTCTGGGAATAGAAGGGGTGGATGTGCCAGGACGGGCCGTTTTTCACCGTGACGCCGTGGAGGGTCACGTTTTTGGTGTGGTTCAGGAAGATCACCCGGGGCCGGGAGGCGGGAAAGCTCTTGAAATCCCCCCACCAGTCCCCGTTCTGGCCGTTGCCGTCGATGACGCCCCGGCCCACGATGGCGATATCCTCGGCGTAGGCCGCCTGAATCAGCGACTGATAGGAGTTCAGCTCCTGGCCCTCAAATCCAGCCTGGAGGGTGTGCTCCCCCGTCGCCGGGTCCACGGTGAAGCTGGGGATGATGGGGTAGCGGGCCCGGTCGGTGGAGCCCAGAATGGTCGCTCCCTCGTCCAGGTCCAGGGTGATGTGGCTTTTCAGGGACAGGGGCAGGGTCAGGTAGGTCCCCGCCGGGAACCACAGCCGCCCGCCCTCGGGCAGGAAGCTGACAGCGGCCTGGATGGCGGCGGTGTCCTCGTGGACGCCGTCCCCCGCCGCGCCGAAGTCCCTGACGTTGACGCAGCAGGTCTCCGGTTTGGTGGTCAGCTGAACCTGCTCCTCCCCGCCGTCCTCAAACCGGACGGCGACGGTGTATTCGGCGCCCGGCCGCAGCCCGAACAGGGAAAAGACGTTGGTATCGCCGGTAAAGCGCTCCTCCCCGTCCACCAGGACGGTGTAGCCGGCTTTCGCGTAGTAGGGCGAGCTGCCCTCCAGTTCAAAGCAGGCGGAGCTGGACGCGCAGTAAACAGTTTGTATCATGTTTCAAAACCTCGATCAGGCCGGCTTTTTCGCCGCGCCGTGGACCATCTGGCCGATCGCCCGCTTGAGCTGGATGAGCAGCAGATCGAACCCCAGGCAGAACGCCCCAAACAGGACGGGCTCTACCCCCAGAGGCACGGTGTCCGCCGGACCAGTAAAATGGATGATGACCAGATTGATGACGTTATACAGCATATAGACCAGGAACAGGATTACGTAGCCGTACAGAATATTGAGAAACAGCCCGGAATAGCTCTTCCGGGTGACCATCATCCACCGGGCGTTCTCCCCCTTGGTCTTTTCGAAGAAGCGGAGCACCGGGTTGGTCATCAGGTCGGTGACCACGCCCAGAGCGAAGCCGGTGACCACCAGCAGGTCCAGCTCACTGGGCAGGAAGATGCCCAGCCCCCACAGGAAGAAAAAACACACCGCACCGGCGAACCATGCCTTGATGAACAGCATCTTCACCCAGTCGGCCACCTTCATCTTGGGCCCTGAGCGGTAGGCGCGCAGCTCCTCCTCGGACACCTCCGGCGAGTTGTCCTCGCTGGCGGTGACCAGGTCGTTCACCGCGTCGGTTTTCAGCTTGTAGTAGTCCGACTGCCTCTCGATCTCAGGCTTTTCGGGCTGGTTTTTACGCTTTTTGCTCATGAAGTCTCCTATTTGGCAGATGGGAGGCCCGGACGCCGGGCCTCCCAGATCCTGTCATCCGGTCGTTGGATTGATAGCGGTGGTTGACTGCGCGGGCTCACGCCTCGCCGGAGATGTCGATGGCGCCCAGGCTGCCGTTGTCCTCCACCTCCACGGAGGTCTTGATCTTGCGCAGCAGCTTGGAATACACCGGCAGCAGCAGAATCAGCACGATGGCCACCAGCAAAATGGCAACGTGGATCTGCAGATACCACTCCGCCAGGGCGATGTAGGCGGTCTCCGCCGTCACCACAATGGGGTTGTCCGGACGGTTCACCGCGGCGAGGATGGCGCTTCTGTAGTACAGATCGGAGAAGATGACGATGCCCAGCATGATGAACATCAGCACCACCATGGGGATGTTGGGCTTCTTCCGGTAGGGGAACGCGTTGAGGAAGCACATGAAGGACAGCATGGAGAACAGCATGGTGGCGAAGCCCGCCAGGCCCATGCCCGCGCCCTGGATGCGGGCGGTGGTGTCCGAGATGTGCATCAGGTTCAGGGAGTAGAACACGAAAGCGATCACCAGCACCGCAAGGGGGATCATCTGGGGGCGGCGCTTGATGGACACCAGGAACTTGCGCCAAACCTCTTTCAATCCACGGTTCTGCTTCTTTGTCATCTGCCCTCACCTCCCCGGATGGCGTTGGTGGTCTCCTTGTCGAAGAAGTGCTTGCGGTTGAAGGTAAAGGACGCGGTGTCCCCCACCTTGTAATCCCGCCAGCCCTTCAGCTTGGCGGAGATCTTGGCGCTGGGGGCCTTGGAGGCCCCGATGTGGCCGTGGACCAGGGTGTTCATGCCCAGGTTCTCGTTGGAGCTGACGGTGACGGGCACATCCGGCCCCTCCACGATGTTCTCCGGGCGGACGCCCAGGGTGATCTCCTTGTTGTTGTAGGTCCGCAGGGTGTGCTGCTCCTCGGCGGTCAGGCCCACCTGGAAGCCCTCGCCCACCAGCTTGTCGCCGTTCACCCGCACGTCGTAGAAGTTCATGGGGGGCAGGCCGATGAAGCTGGCCACAAACACGTTGGCCGGGGAGTCGTACAGCTCCAGCGGCGTGCCCACCTGCTGGACATGGCCCATGGACATGCACACGATGCGGTCGGCCAGGGTCAGGGCCTCGGTCTGGTCGTGGGTGACGTAGAGCATGGTGGCCTGGAGGCGCTTATGCAGGAGCAGAATCTCCCGCCGGGTGGCGCCGCGCAGCTTGGCGTCCAGGTTGGACAGCGGCTCGTCGAAGAGGAACACCTTGGGGTTGCGCACGATGGAGCGGCCCATGGCCACCCGCTGGCGCTGGCCGCCGGACAGCTGGGCGGGCTTCTTGTTCAGCTGACTGGTCAGGCCCAGGATCTCCGCCGCCGCCAGCACCTTCTTGTGGATGACGTTGGGGTTCTCCTTGCGCAGGGTCAGCGAGAACGCCATGTTCTCGTAAATGGTCATGTGGCCGTACAGGGCGTAGCTCTGGAACACCATGGCCATGTCGCGATCCTTGGCGGGGGTGGCGGTGATGTCCCGGCCGTCCAGCAGCAGCTTGCCCGCGGAGATGTCCTCCAGGCCGGCCACCATGCGCAGCGTGGTGGACTTGCCGCAGCCGGAGGGGCCCACCAGCACGATGAGCTCACCGTCCTTCACGTCCAGATTGAAGTCAAAGACCGCCTGCACGTTATTGTCGTATATCTTGTCGATATGCTGCAAATTCAGTGTTGCCATGTCTTCGCCTCCTTATGCGCCCTGGGTGTCCAGGGTCTTGAGGTGCGCCTCCAGCTCACTGCACCGGATGAAGTTCACCACGGCGGAGCCGATGAGGCAGACCGCCGAGATGATCAGGTAGACCAGGATCCGGATGAACTGGGCGTCCTGCATGACCACCACGGACTCACCGTTGACGATGGTACTGGTGCTGTGGGCCTGGACGGGGATGATAAAGATGCGCACGATCTGCATCACGCCGATGACGGCCAGCAGATAGGAATAGTTCCGCTTGTAATTTTTCACGCCCTCGGAGGACAGGAACACCGCCAGCATGAACACCAGGTTATAGACGATGGAGATGCCGATGAGGTAATTGTAATAGTAGGTGCCCACATCGGACTTGTAGAGGCTCACAAAGTAGAACACGTTGAACAGGATGCCCAGGATGGCCAGATTGGAGGACAGGGAATTCTTGATGAAGCGCATCCGGTCCCGTTGAATGGTACGTTCCTCGGCGGTCATCCGGCAGCCCTCCTTCCCTCTTCCACCAGCGCGGCCTCGTCCTTCATCAGCTGCACCTTCCACACCGCGTTGGCCACCAGCAGCACGCTGACCAGCAGCAGCAGGCCGAAGACCAGGTAGTGCGCGTCGAACCAGAAGGTGGACTCGGTGTACAGCGTGCCCCACATCTCGGCGTGTTCCTTCAGGGCGGCGAAGTCGATGTTGTTGACGAACTGACGCTTGGCGTCCTCAATGTTGACGTGTGCGTATACGGAATTGTAGATGGCGCCCGCCACGAACAGCCCGGTGGCGGTGAAGTTGCCGATGTAGTAGCGCCGGCGGCTGTGGGTGTTGGTGAGGAACAGCAGCGCGCCCAGCAGGATCTGGACGATGCTGAGGATGAGGAACCTGCGGTTGAACGCCTGCATGGCGTAGTAGAGGATGGACCCGGGGACGTCGGTCTGGGTCACATCGTTGGGGTTGCGCATGGTGTCGTAGAGGCTATCATACAGATCGGTCATGATCCCGAGCGTATAGAGGAAAAAGATCGCGCTCACAATGATAGCCGCCATACAAAGGAACTTTTGTGCGGTCATTTGCTTTTTATACATGACGACCTCCTCCCAGGGGAATCAGGTCTCCCCTGAGCCGGGGAGCGTGCGCTCCCCGGCCCGGGCGGGAAACCGGGATGGTTACGTTGGCTGATGCCGGTCTGGTCTCAGCGCGGGGTATGGGGCTGTCTCACTTCAGGGTATCGTAGAACGCGACGTCCCGCTCCCAGGCGCCCTGCTTGAGGGCCAGGTACTGCTTGCCGGACCAGGTGTTGGTCACGGTGTCGGCGCAGCTGGCGGCGTCCTGCATGCCGGCCTCGGTGTAGCCGTTGACCATGATGTTCAGCAGCAGGTTGTCGCCGTCCTTCTGCTGGTTGAAGCGGTCCTGCAGGTCGGTGTAGCCGGCGATGGTATCGTTCTCAACCTTGGTGGTGGGCAGGACGGTGGGCACGATGGTGTACCAGGGGTTGGAGGCCAGGGCCAGCTCGGGGTGCTTGATGGTGCCCAGGCCGATGGCGGTGGAGATGTAGCCCGCGCCCTCGCGGCCCACATCATGGGTGCACTGATACTCGAAGGCCTGGCTCTTCAGGAAGGACAGGGTGGAGCCCAGATACCAGCGGGCATAGTTGGTGTAGTTGCCGTTGGCGCCCAGATCCGGATTCCACAGCTCCTCGCGGCAGGCATCGGAGATTTGGGGCATGACCTTGCCGTTGAAGGTGAAGGTCTCGCTGGAGCGCCAAGCCTCGGGACCGTAGCTCATCAGGATCTGGCCCTCCTCGGAGTAGGCGAAGTCGATCAGCGCCAGGCAGGCGTTCAGCTTATCCTTGTCGTCGCCCACGCCGGCCTTGGAGATGCCCCAGCCGTCGGTCTTGACGGAGCGCCAAGACTCGGTAAAGCGCATGTACACGCCGTCGTCATTGGAGCCGTCGTACCAGCGGGCCACGGGCACCATGGCGGCCATGTACTTCTCGCCCTCCTGGAGCTTGGTGGCGTTCATCAGGGTCTGGGTCTGGTTGTAGTCGTAGTGCATGAAGCCCAGGTCGTTCTCCAGATAGGTGGCGGAGCTCTCCTTGGAGTTCTCCACGAAAGCCTTGGAAACCAGGCCCTCCTTAACCATGGCGTTCATCCGCTCCATGGCCTCATAGGCCTCGGGCTCCTGGCGGGCGTCGTGCATGGCGTTGTCGCTGCCCACGTACAGGTAGTCCTGGCGGGACTCCAGGCCGCGCACGCCGAACAGGGTGCCGGCAAAGCGGAACATATCCACGCGGCGCTGGTTGTTGTCGTCCTCGCGGGAGAACAGGCCCTGGACGGAGTCCTTGCCGTTGAGGGTCTGGGGGTTGGCCACCACGCAGCGCAGCAGGGCCACCAGCTCGTCGGCGTCCCAGGCGGCGTTCTGGCCCACGAACAGGTTGGCGCGGTCGGTGCCGTAGTAGCCGGCATAAGCCTCGTCGATATAGGTGCGCAGCATGTTGACGGCGTCCACGCCGCTCATGGAGCCGGCGGCGTTCATCTTGTCGATGATGTTGCCCGCGGCGTCATAGTCCTTGGTCACGGACTCCACGCCGGAGCCGTCCAGCTTGACCACGTCCACGGTCACCTTGCCGGAGGTGGGCATATAGGGCTGGTACACGGGGGCGGCGGTGTTGTTGCTGGCGGAGGCGGTGAACGCGCCCTCGCCGTTGAGCAGCTTCTCCACCCAGTCGGTGCGCATCAGGGGCATGCGCTCGATGTCGTCTACGCCGTCAAAGTAGGGGCTGAAGTAGATGGCGCCGGTGTCGGTGTTGCCGGTGATGGACATGCGGACGATGGGGTTGGCCTCCAGATAGGCCTTGAAGTTGGGCATCTGGTCCAGGTACTCGGCGATGTTCACCATGCTGCCCACCTCGCCGTTCTCGGTGAGCTTGGTGGCGGTGCCGCTGACCATGTCCACGTCGCCCAGGCGCTCTTTCCAGAAGTCGAACTCCTTGGTAGCGCTGTTGCCCTGGTACATGTCTTTGAAGACCATGCCCAGCTTATCCTGGACGGCCGCCCAGGTGGGCTTCAGCTCACCGGTGTGGTAGGTCTTGCCGTCGGCCAGGGTGACGCCGTCGCCGGCGGTCTCCGCGTCGAAGAACAGGCCGGTCTTGGCGCTGTTGTAGCCGGTGGCCATGCGCAGCACGGTGCCGGGGGCGAAGCTCAGGTCCTGGGGAGCCTCGGGGGTGTCGCTGGTCTGGGGGCCGGGGTCGGCGGCGGTGCTGTTCTGCACCGGGGGCTGGGACTGCTCGTAAGAGATGCTGGGGCCGCAGCCGGTCATCAGGGCGGCGGTCATGACGATGGCAAGAAGCATCGCGGTGAGGGATTTGAACTTTTTCATGATGTCCTCCTTATGAAATGTCTGAATGAGCTTTGCTTTATTATCGGGCAGCGCCCGGGTAAACCATACAGAATACTGTGGGACGTCATTGCCGGTCTTCGACCGTCAACGACCGGCCCGGCAGTCCTGCGGACTGCCTTATTCTTTCACGCCGCCGACGTTGACGCCCTTGGCGAAGTATTTCTGGATGAAGGGGTAGATGATGAGGATGGGGACGATGGAGCACACGATCAGCGCGTAGATCACGGAGTCGGCGGCAAAGGTCTCGTTCCAGCCCGCGATCACCTCGGGGTCGGTGTACTGCTCCAGGCGGAGACGGATGAACACCTGCAGGGGGTGCTCATTCTGGTTGGAAATCATCTGCCGGGCCCAGAAGTAGCCGTTCCAGCGGGAGATGGCGAAGAACAGGGCCACGGTGGCGATGGTGGACTTGCTCATGGGGATGTACACCTTGCTGAGCACCTGGAATTCGGAGGCGCCGTCCACAATGGCGGCCTCTTCGATCTCGGAGGGCACGCCCTCGAAGGCGTTTCTCAGCAGGATGATGTTCATGGCCGCCATGCCCATGGCGATGACCACCAGCCACTTGTCGTCCATGATGCCCGCGGCGTTGAACACCTTCCGGGTGGCGATGTAGTTCAGGTACTGGGGCACGATACCCGCGGAGAACCACATGGTGAACACCAGGAAGAAGTTGAAGAACTTGCGGAACAGCAGCCGCCGCTTGGACAGGGCGTAGGCCCCCAGGATGGCGGTGAGCATGGACCACAGCGTGCCGTACAGGGTGAGGAACAGGGTGTTGGAGTAGGCGTTCCAGAACATGTTGTCGCTGAACATCCGGGCAAAGGCGTCGAACTGCACGTCCTTGGGGAAGAGCACAATGGAGCCGTACTCCACGGCGGACCGGCCGCTGACGGAGGCGGACACCGCGTATACGAAGGGGTACAGGCAGCACAGGGCGAACACCGTAAGCAGGGTGTAGCTGATGATCTTGAAGATCAGCTCGGAGATCTCAAGTTTTCTTTTCATGTGGCCCCTCCCGTCAGTACAGCGAGGTGTTGGACGCCTTGCGCGCGATGGTGTTGGCGCCGATGACCAGCAGCATGCCGATGACGTTGTTCATCATTTCCGCCGCGGCGGCGATGCCGGTGCCCGCGCTGGCCCCCGCGCCGGCCATGCCGCTCTGCCGGTTGGCGAAGGTGGACACCACGTCGGCGGTGACATAGGTGTTGGTGTTGTACAGCAGCAGCACCTTTTCATACCCGATGTTCAGCAGGGAGCCGATGCGGGTGATGAGCATGATGACGATGGTGGACAGGATGCTGGGCAGCACCACGTAGCGCATCTGGGCCATCTTGTCCGCGCCGTCGATCTGGGCCGCCTCGTAGCTGGTTGGCGAGATGGCGATGATGGCGGCGAAGAACACGATGCTGTCGTAGCCCGCGCTCTCCCAGATTCCGCTGATCTGATAGATGGAGCGGAAGAAGGACGGGTTGTTCAGCAACCCCGCGTTGGCCACCTCGTGGCTGATGAGCCCCAAGCTCTCCATGGCCTGGCTGATGATGCCCATGCCGGTGGTGAGGGAGCCCTGCTTCACCAGCATGGTGACCAGCGACGTCATGACCACGGTGGACATGAACTTGGGCAGGTAGGTGAGCACCTGGTAGACGCTCCGTGCGGCGTTGGACCGGATCTCATTGAAGAACAACGCCAGGATGATGGGGATGGGGAAGCCGAAGCACAATCCGTAGAAGCTGAGGATGAACGTATTGCGCAGGGCCCTCCAGAACTCGGTGGAAAGGGTGTCCCCGCCCACCAGCAGCCGCTTGAAGTACGAAAAGCCGGAAAACAGCTGCTGCGAGACGGGCACCACGCTGTCCGACACCTTGAAGCAGCCCAGCAGCTCGTACATGGACAAATAGCGCCAGAACAGGAATACCAGCAGCATGGGCACCAGCATCAGATACAGCCGCCAGTCCTTCAGGATGGTGACGCCCACATGGCGCCAGTAGTGCTTTTCCACGTCGTCCCGGACGGCCTGCTCCGGACTTACTCGGTAGACTTGGTTTTCTTTGTCGTACTCGAGGAAATCCGCTGCCCTAACTTTCATAGTTTACCTCCTCCTTTTTATTCCTTCTCCGCGTGGATGCGCAGAAGGTAATGTTTTTGATCCTCATAGACACCGTCCAGCTTTCGCGCTATCCAGATGATCACAAAGGTAAAGAGCAGGGAGAGGCTGTCCGTGGTGAAAAAGCCCGCCACGTTTCCCAGCTCGGCGCCCAGCATCAGCGCCGCGGCGGCTCTCCCCGCCTGCATCAGCACCTGCACCAGAAGGGGGAACACCAGGGCCAGGTTCCCTGTGCGCACCCGCTCCTTTCCGCACAGCTTCAGCAAAAGGACCGCCAGCACGGACACCGCGTTGCCCGCGCAGTAGATGACAAACTGTTCTCCGGTGCCCCCGGAGAACCAGCAGAAAACCAGCCCGGCCTCCGCCGCGTGGATGACCCCCCAGGCCCCCCACCGCATATAGACGATGGATGCAATGGGCGCCGCCAGGGATACGGTGAAGGGCTGCCCCGGAAACCACCAGTTGGCCGCCCGGACGATGATGAACTCGAAAACGGCCAGAGCCAGAGCCATCAGGCTCAGGTCAATGGCCCGGTATTCCTTCCATGTGAGCTGTTTTTTCATTAGGAACCCCCGCCGCGACCGGCCCGGCATCTGCACAAATTGGATTTCTTTGCCGCATCAGGGCATCCTCAGAATCAAGCGGCCGCCGTCCGAAAAGGCGATTTCGGCTCCTTTTACAAAAAAACACAACCGCATTTGTGCACATCGCCAGCATTCCGTCTGTTTTATCCTAGCATTATTATAAATGTCGTCACCTCTCATGTATATAGAGAAAACAATCCATTTTATGTACAAAAAAGACTTCCTGGTCTCCAGGCTATGGGCATATCAAGAAATGCGGTTTATAATAGTAGTTATCCTGTGGAAAGGGGGCGTTCCTATGCTTGACATTCATCCCGGCCAGGACCTGCAAAAGGCTCTGGACAAGGCCCCGCCCGGCGCGGTCGTCCGGCTGGCTGAGGGAGAGTACCGGGCCAAAGCCGCGGTATTCACACCGGGTCTGACCCTCATCGGGGCGGGGGCGGACCGCACCCGCATCGTCTGGGACGACTACGCCAAAAAGCTGGATAGCAGCGGCGTGGAGTACAACACCTTCCGCACCTGGACCCTGGCGGTGTGCGCCGACGGCGTCACCCTGCGGGACCTGTCTGTGGTCAACGACTCCCTCCGCCCCGAGGAGAAGGGCCAGGAGGTGGCCCTCACCGTCTACGGCGACCGGTTTTCCATGGAGCGCTGCCGGCTGACCTCCACCCAGGACACCCTGTTTCTGGGCCCCCTGCCCGACGACCTCATTGAGCGCTACGATGATTTCCTGCCCCACTGGCTGCGGCCGTCCAAGTCCTGTGCCCAGCGCTTCACCGACTGCCTGATCGAGGGAACGGTGGACCTCATCTTCGGCTGCGGCGAGGCGGTGTTTGACCGCTGCGAGATCCGCTCCCTGGTGGACGCCCGGGGCACCGGCTACGCCGCCGCCCCCGCCCACGAGCTGCGCCAAACCCGGGGATTCCTGTTCCAGGGCTGCCGCTTCACCTGTCAGGAGGGGGTGGTCCCCGGCTCCGTCTATCTGGCCCGGCCCTGGCGGGACTACGGGCTGTGCGTATTCCAAAACTGCACCTATGAAGAGCACGTCTCCCCCCTGGGCTTCGACAAGTGGAACGATACCCGCCGGGACCGAACCGCCCGGTTTTACGAGGACCGGCCCGCGGAGGGCCGGGTGTCCTGGGTCCGGCCCGTGGGGGCCGCCCCTCTGGTTTCAGCCGCAATTTAAATTTGTATATTAAAACGCAAGGAAAGGAGAAGACAGACCGCTTATGAAACACTTCATCAAGATCCATCCCAGCGACCTGGTGGCGGTGGCCCTGACCCCTCTGGCCTCCGGCGCCGTGCTCCAGGTGGACGGTCAGACCGTCACCCTCCTGGAGGACATCCCCCAGGGGCACAAGTTCGCCCTGGCCCCCATCCCGGCGGGCAGCCCCGTCATCAAGTACGGCGCGGCCATCGGCGTGGCCAAGGAGGATATCCCCATGGGCGGCTGGGTCCACGTTCACAACGTGAAAACCGGCCTGGGGGACGTGCTGGACTACGCCTACCAGCCCCAGGGCGGGCCCCTGGCCCCCACGGAGGAGCGCACCTTCCAGGGCTACCGCCGGGCGGACGGCCGGGCGGCGGTGCGCAACGAGATCTGGATCATCCCCACCGTGGGCTGCGTCAACGACGTGGCCCGGGCCATCGAGCGCCGGGCCCAGCAGTTCAAGACGGGGACCATCGACGGCATTTTCGCCTTTCCTCACCCCTACGGCTGCTCCCAGATGGGGGACGACCAGGAGAACACCCGGAAGGTGCTGGCGGACCTCATCAACCACCCCAATGCCGGCGGCGTGCTGGTGCTGGGCCTGGGGTGCGAGAACAGCAACATCGACGTGCTCAAGCCCTACATCGGCCAGTGGGACGAAAACCGGGTGAAGTTCCTGGTGTGCCAGGAGTCAGAGGACGAGGTGGAGGATGCGCTGGCTCTCATTGAGGAGCTGGCCCAATACGCGGGCGGCTTCCGCCGGGAGCCCATCCCCTGCTCAGAGCTGGTCGTCGGCATGAAGTGCGGCGGGTCGGACGGCCTGTCCGGCATCACCGCCAACCCCACCGTGGGGGCCTTCTCCGACCTGCTCATCTCCAAGGGCGGCACCACCATCCTCACCGAGGTGCCCGAGATGTTCGGCGCGGAGACCCTGCTGATGAACCGCTGCGAGAACGAGCAGCTTTTTGACGACACGGTGGCCCTCATCAACGGCTTCAAAAACTACTTCACCAGCCACAACCAGACCATTTACGAAAACCCCTCCCCCGGCAACAAGAAGGGCGGCATCTCCACCCTGGAGGACAAGTCCCTGGGCTGCACCCAGAAGTCGGGCAGCGCCCCGGTGTCCGGGGTGCTCTCCTACGGCGAGCCTGTCCGCACCCGGGGGCTGAACCTGCTCAGCGCGCCGGGCAACGATCTGGTGGCCTCCACCGCCCTGGCCGCGTCGGGGGCCCACATCGTGCTGTTCACCACCGGCCGGGGGACGCCCTTTGCCTCCCCGGTGCCCACCGTGAAGATTGCCAGCAATTCCGCCCTGGCGGGGAAGAAGCAGAATTGGATCGACTTCAACTGCGGCGTGCTGGTGGAGGACGGCACCGTGGCGGAGCTGGGGGAGAAGCTCTTTGAGTACGTGCTGGAGGTGGCCTCCGGCAGGGGGGTCAAGGCCGAGCAGGCCGGCTTCCACGACATGGCGATTTTTAAGCAAGGCGTCACATTATAAATATACGGAAAGGCGGTAGAATATCATGAAACGGTTAAATTATCAGGTCCTGAAAGAGTCCGGTTACGACGGCTATATCCTGGAAAACGCGCCGGAAAAGGTGCTCCAGTTTGGGGAGGGCAACTTCCTGCGGGCCTTCGTAAACTACTGGTTCGACGTGTCCAACGAGAAGGCGGGCTGGAATGGCAAGTGCGTGCTGGTGCAGCCCATCGCCCCCGGCCTGGCCAAGCTCATCAACGAGCAGGAGGGGCTGTACACCCTCTATCTCCGGGGCCGTGAGAACGGCGAGAAGGTGGACCGCAAGCGGGTGATCTCCTCCGTGTCCCGGTGCCTGAATCCCTACGAGAAGGCGGATTTCGACGCCATGATGGCCCTGGCCGTCTCCGACGATTTGGAGTACGTGGTGTCCAACACCACCGAGGCGGGCATCGTCTACGACCCCGCCTGCCAGCTGAGCGACACCCCCGCCGCCTCCTTCCCCGGCAAGCTGACCCAGGTGCTGTACAAGCGCTGGCAGGCGGGCAAGGGCGGCCTGGTGATTCTGTCCTGCGAACTCATCGACAACAACGGCAAGGAGCTGCTCAAGTGCGTCAACCAGTACGTGGAGCAGTGGAAGCTGGAGGACGGGTTCAAAAAGTACGTCAACGAGGACTGCACCTTCTGCTCCACCCTGGTGGACCGCATCGTCCCCGGCCGGGTGAAGGACCCCGCCGAGGCCGCCAAAATGGAGGAGGCCAACGGCTACCATGACGAGCTCATCGACGTGGGTGAGATCTTCGGCGTGTGGAACATCGAGGGCCCCGAGTGGCTGGAGGAGAAGCTGCCCTTCAAAAAAGCAGGGCTCAACTGCCCCGTGGTGCCCGACGTCACCCCCTACAAGAAGCGCAAGGTGCGCATTCTCAACGGCGCCCACACCGGCTTTGTGCTGGGGGCGTACCTGGCGGGCTTCGACATCGTCCGGGACTGCATGCAGGACGACGCCGTGCGGGGCTTCATGAACAAGATGCTCTATGAAGAGGTCATCCCCACCCTGCCCCTGGACAAAAAGGACCTGGAGGACTTCGCCTCCGCCGTCCAGGACCGGTTCAACAACCCCTTTGTGGACCACGAGCTGATGAGCATCTCCCTGAACTCCACCTCCAAGTGGCGGGCCCGGAACATGCCCTCCTTCCTGGAGTACGTGGAGAAGATCGGCAAGCTCCCCCCCTGCCTCACCGCCAGCTTCGCGGCCTATATCGCCTTCTTCTCCAACGACATCCAGGAGCTGAACGACAAGGGCCTGGTGTGCAGGCGGCCCAAGGGGAACACCTATGTCTGCTCCGACGACCGCTGGGTGCTGGAGTTCTACTATGAGCATAAAGACGACAGCGCGGCCGGCCTGACCCACGCCGTCATGACCAACGAGCGCATGTGGGGTCAGGACCTGACTCAGATCCCCGGCTTTGAGGCGGCCGCAGCCGCCTGCCTGGACAAGATCCGGACCCAGGGCGCGCACGCCGTGATGAAAGAGCTGCTGTAAAACAAAACCCGCGGCTGCTCCGCAGGACGGCAGACGGCTGCCTTTCTGCGGCAAAGCCAGGGCATTGAGCGGGACGGCGGGCAGAGCCCGGCATATTTTCGAGAGTTACGCATAAATGAATCGGCCGGAAGGGCTTGTTTCCTGTGGACAGCAGGGGGCAAGCCCTTCCGCTTTACGCGGCTTCTGCGCCGCCCAGCGCACGCGGCATGGTTTATGCGATGCCGCGTTGTCCTTTTCGCCAAAGGAATTTTGCAAACTTTTCATAAAAATCCGCATTTTACAGTTGGAATTAGGCGGAGGATTGTGGTATAATATCACCGGTCATTTTCATAGCGTATGCCGAATTGGAAATTTGATACAAAAAGCGGAAATTTATGCCGCTTTTTCCTGTTTCAGGAGAAATGTGAAACATATGTCCGTGCGGGAGCGGGCCTCCCCAGCGGGCTGCATCACACACGGGGCCTGCGTACGGCGCGCGGCCTCCTGGGGGAGTCATTATGAGCGGACGCAGGAACTCATATGGATATAGCGAATACCATGGCCGGGGCGGAGGCCGCGCCCGGACGGTGCTGTTGTTTATCATCGCGCTGCTGGCGGTGCTGCTGGCGGCGGGCGTGGGCGTTATGGCCTTTATGAGCCAGTATCTGGAATACACCCCCAACGGGGTGATTGTCCACTGGCCCTGGGCCCAGGCGGAGACGCCCCCGCCTGTCATCGCCTCCGACCCCCTGGAGGTGGTCACCGATCCTGTGGTCATCACCGTGGAGCCCACCCTGGAGGTGGACCCCACCCCGCCGCCCACGCCGGAGCCGCCCCAATATACGGCCATCGGCGCGGTGACGGTGACCACGGCCCAGCTGCGCAGCGGCACCGCCGTCCAGGCAGTGCTGAACGGCGGCGGCGGGGCCCTGGTGGTGGAGATGAAGAACATGTACGGCAAGCTGGCCTGGAAGTCTCAGGTGCCGCTGGCCGCCACGCTGGGCACCAACGCCGACGACGATCTGACCGCCCAGGCGGTGCGGACCCTGGCCGACACCGGCCAGATTTATATGGTGGCCCGGATCCAGTGCTTCCGGGACCCGGTCCTGGCCCGGAATTGGGTGGGCTCCATCATGACCCGGGGCGGCAACGTGTGGTACGACAAGGTGGGGCTGGGGTGGACCAGCCCGGCCAGCCAGCAGGCGGCGGACTACCTGTCCGCACTGTGCCTGGAGCTGGCCGATATGGGCTTTGACGAGATTCTGCTGGACAGCGCGGGCTACCCTGACGAAGGCGAGGTGCGGGTGCTGGCCGTCAGCGACAACCGCCCGGAGGATTTGACCGTGCCGGTGACGGCCTTCTGGCAGCGCTTGTCGGAGGAGCTGGCGGAGAAGGGCACGGCCCTGTCCATCCAGACCACGGAGGACGCCCTGCGGGGGGACAACGCCCTCAGCGGAGTGACCGCCGCAGGGCTGGCGCAGTGCGCCGCGCGGGTGTGGCTGCCCGCCCCCGTCAAGGGGACTGACTACGCCGCCATCCTCTCTGCCGCCGGTCTGGACAACACCGACGCCCGGATCGTGTGTCCCAGCAAAACCTCGGGCAGCTGGTATCGGTAAGCAGCGGCGGGCAAGGCCTATAGCTGAGCAGCTGAGAAAAGAAAAACCGCGTCTGTGCACCCAGCAGGCCGTCAGCCCGCTGGGTGCGCAAGCACAGGCGGCCGCTATGTGGGCGTCCTGTTTGACAGCCCCGGCATAACCGCGGGCCTTCGCGCATACCATTTTCCATGCAGCAAGAAGCATGGGAGTGGTGCAGGTGTGAAAGGCAATATGGAGGAGCGGGCCATCGAGCTGGCCCAGTACATCATTGAGAACAGGACCACCGTCCGGGGGGCAGCGCAGAAGTTCGGGATTTCCAAATCGACGGTGCACAAGGATCTAAGTGAGCGCCTGCCTGTCATCAACCGGGGGCTGTACCAGCAGGTGAAGGAAATCCTCAACGAGAACAAGGCGGAGCGCCATATCCGGGGTGGAATTGCCACCAGGAAAAAATACAAAGGGGAATCATAAACGCATGGCAAAGGGCGGGCCTTTTTCAAGGCCCGCCCTTCATGTGTGCATGTTTACGTTCGCTCAGTGGTGGCAGCCGTGGTGCCCGCCGCAGTAAACGCCGGAGGAGGCGGAAGACTGGTAGAGCGGGCAGCTCCCGTCGCAATAGCCGTCGGCGTGGTCGGCGCCGCAGTAGGTCACGCCGTCGTGGACATGACGTTCGGTGAGGGTGCAGTCCTCCGCCTCGCACAGCGGGAAGCAGCTGCCGTCGCACAGCTCCTGACCGTGGGTGTGGCCGCAGTACAGGGCCCGGTCGTGGTAGTGCCAGCCGGTGAGGGTGCAGTCCTCCACGGCGCAGGGCTGGGCGGTCCGGCGGCGGCCGTGACAGCCGCCGTGCGCAAAGACGGTGGGAACCAGCAGGGAGACGGCGCACACAGCCGTCAAGGCGGAAAGTAAGATACGCTTGACAAACATGATGGTTCGACCTCCAAAATAATCTTGAACTAACTGGGTTGTGACTACTGCCATCGTCATAGTAGCACACTTGAGGGCGTTAAGCAATACCTTTCTAAAAATATTTTTTTAGCCGTCACGCCCTTTCCCGCAGGTCGGGGAGGGTCACGTCCCGGACCCACCTGCCGGTCCGGTAGCGCAGGAAGCCCACCAGGCTCTTCACCACGTTTTCACTCATCATGCTCACGTACACCCACAAAATGCCCGCCTGGAGCACCAGCCCGGCCAGGGCGGCCAGGGGCAGGGAGATCACCCACAGGGGGAGCAGGTCGATGATGGTGGCGGCCCGCACGTCGCCGCCGCCCCGGAGCACTCCCACAATGTTGGTGGTGTCGAAGGACCGCAGGGGCAGGAAAAGGAACACCAGGGTGAGCATCATGGTGCAGATGTCCCCCGCCGAGGGGGTGAGCTTGAACAGGGGATAGAGCACCGGCACGATAAAGAAGTGGAGCAGGGCCAGGAACACCGCCCCCGCCGCCATGCCGAAGAGGAACGCCAGCGCGTCCAGCAGCCCGCCCAGGGAGTACACCCTGTCGGCGTTGCCCGAGCCGATCTCCTGGCCCACCAAGATGGCGGCGGTGCCCGCGATGGCAAACACGCCCACGGTGCACAGGTTGGTGATGTTGCCCGCGATGGCGTAGGCGGCCAGGATCTCCTCCGAGCCGTCCATGTGGCCCATGATGGTGGGGAACAGGGAGGTGCCCAGCCCCCAGAAGGTCTCGTTGCACATCACCGGGGTGGCAAAGCGGACGAACCGCCGGGTCATCTCCCCGCCGGGGCGGAAAAGCAGGGCGGGGTCGATACGAAAGCGCCTGTCCCGGACGGCCCAGCCGATGGCGATGGCACAGGAGACGACCCGGGCCAGCAGGGTGGCCAGGGCCGCGCCCTCCACCCCCAGCCGGGGCGCGCCCAGATTGCCGAAGATGAACACCCAGTTGAGGAAGGTGTTGCAGGCCATGGACACGCCCAGGATGTACAGCCCCCGCCTGGGGTCGCCCATGGCCCGGTGCACGCCGTTGTAGACCTGGACGAAGCTGTCGAAGAAGTAGGACCAGCCCACAATCCGGGCGTACCGGGCGGCGGTGGCGATGACTTGGGGGTCGCTGCCGAACAGGGACATGAACTGGCTGGGCAGGAAGCCCATGATGAGGGCGAACACCAGCCCGATGGCCCCGGCGGCGTACATGCCGATACCCATGACCCGGTTAATGGCCGCCCTGTCCCCCTTGCCCCAGTACTGGCTGATGAGGACGGAGGAGCCGCTCTGGATGCCGAACATCATGAGCTGGACCACGAAGACGGGGATGTTGGCCAGGGTGACCCCCGCCAGGGGACCCTGGCCCATGGTGCCCACCATGAAGGTGTCCACCAGGCCCAGGGAGTTGGTGATGAGGTTTTGAAGCAGGATGGGCAGGGCCAGCGCCAGCAATTTGCGGTAGAAGCCCGCCTCCCGCCGGAATAGTTTGAACATGTTGGTTGGAAGCTCCTTTGCCTCACCGGCGATTCGTGCCGGTAATCGTGATTTGCGCGCGCTCCGCCCCGCGGGGGACGAGGAGCACGCGATGCCTTATGACAGCGTGGTGAACAGGCTGTCCGCCGCGCCCTTCAAGGCGCGGACCAGCCCGTCCGCCTCCTCCCTGGTGGAATCCGGGGAGAAGGACAGCCGCAGGGCCCCGTCCAGCCAGGGCTTGGGCAGGCTCATGGCGGCGAAGACGTGGCTGGGCTTCCCCCTGTGGCAGGCAGAGCCGGAGGCGACGCACACGCCTTGATCCCCCAGCACCCGGACGACGACCTCGCTCTTGTAGCCGGGGAGGGTGACGGCGCAGATGTGGGGCGCGTCCCCGGCGGAGATGACCTCCAGCCCGGGCAGGGCGGCTTTCAGCCGAGTGAGGGTGTATTCCTTGATGGCGGCGGCCCGCTCCAGGCGGCCGGGGTCCGCCGCGTTGGCCCGGACGGCGGCGGCGAAGGCGGCGATCTGGGCCGTGGCCTCGGTGCCGGAGCGCAGCCCCTCCTCCTGGCCGCCCCCGGTGAGCAGGGGGCGCAGGCGCACCCCCTTTTTGATGTACAGCGCCCCGATGCCCTTTGGCGCGCCGATCTTGTGTCCGCTGATGGCCACAAGATCAGCGCCCAGGCGAGCCAGGGGGTCCGGCGTTTTCAAAAAGCCCTGCACACCGTCGCAGTGGAACAGGATGGCGGGGTCACAGGCTTTCACAGCCTTGACGCACTCCCCCACAGGGAGGATCACCCCCGTCTCGTTGTTCACCAGCATCATGGACACCAGCGCGGTGTCCGGCCGCAGGGCGGCGGTGAGCTGCCCGACCGTCACTCTTCCCGCCCGGTCGGGCTTCAGATAGGTGACCTCATACCCCTGACGCTCCAGGTCCTTGCAGGTCTCCAGCACGGCGGCGTGCTCGACGGCGGTGGTGACGATGTGCTTCCCCTTCCGGTGGTTGACCTCCACCCCCCGGCGGATGGCCCAGTTGTCGCTCTCGGTGCCGCAGGAGGTGAAATACAGCTCGGCAGGGGCACAGCCCATGGCCTGAGCCACGCTCTCCCGGTCCTCCTTCACCCGCCGGGCGGCCTCCCGGCCGCAGGCGTAGCGGGAGGAGGGGTTGCCGAACCGCCGGAGGGCTTCCGCCAGGGCGTCCGCGGCCTCGGGGCGCACGGGGGTGGTGGCGGCGTAGTCAAAATAGATGAGGTTTTGTTCCATGGCGGTTTCCTCCTGTAAGCTGGCAGTCCTAGTATTGTACTGTGTTCCGCCCGGAAAGTCAACGGGGGGACGGGCGGTTTTCCCTTGAACATGAGGAGGCTTTCTCGTGTCCGATCTGCCGGTCAATTCCGCCTCTGTCCGCGTGACAGGGGCGTATGCCGGCTATATGACCAAATATGAGCCTGAAAAGCGGGAGCTGGAGATGACCGCCGCCGGGGTGCGCAGGGGCCTGAACACCAGCGCGTGAGACCGTCAACGCCTGCCGCTGGACAACCAGCGGCAAAAGAACGCATAAATCACCATAGCGCCCCGCCCCTCGTCTGCTATAATAAGGTCATGGACTTGTGAGAAAAACCGGATGCTCAGGGGGGACAGCTATGAAATACGGTCACTTTGACCAGAAAAAGCGGGAATATGTCATCGACCGGGTGGATGTGCCCGTGTCCTGGACCAACTACCTGGGGGTGGAGGATCTGGCCGCCGTGGTCAACCACACCGCCGGGGGCTACCTTTTTTACAAGAGCCCGGAGCACCACCGGATCACCCGCTTCCGGCCCAACGGGGTGCCCATGGACCGCCCTGGGCACTACGTCTACCTCCGGGACGACGAGACGGGGGAGTTCTGGTCGGCGTCCTGGCAGCCCTGCGGCGGGGACTTGAAGGACTACCGCTGCCGCCACGGCCTGAGCTATTCGGTGTACGAGTGCGCCCGCCGCGGGATCAACGCCGCCCAGACCCTGTTCATCCCCCGCGGGGATGCGGTGGAGCTGTGGGATCTGTCCCTGGAAAACGCCGGGGACCGGCCCCGCTCGCTGAGCGTATACTCCTACGCCGAGTTTTCCTACCACCAGATTCCCATCGACAACCAGAACTTCCAGATGTCGCTGTACTGCGCCGGAAGCGATTACGCCAACGGCATCATCGATTACGAGCTGTTCTATGAGCACGCCCACCAGTTCATGGCGGCCTCCTTTGAGCCGGACGGCTTCGACTGCCTCCGGGACAGCTTCCTGGGCCCCTACCGCACGGAGGCCAACCCCCTGGCGGTGGAGCGGGGGACGTGCTTCTCCTCCTTTGAGAAAGGGGACAACCACTGCGCCGTCCTGCAAAAGCGCCTCACCCTGGCCCCCGGGGAGACCGCCCGGCTCACCTGGATGCTGGGCGAGGGGGGCCGGGAGGAGGGCAGGCGCGTGCGGGAGAAGTACCGCCGCCCCGCCGCGGTGGACGCCGCCCTGGCCGATCTGGCGCGGTACTGGGACGACAAGCTGTCCAAGCTCCAGGTGTCCACCCCCGACCCGGACATGGACGTGATGCTCAACACCTGGACGCTGTACCAGAGTGAGATCAACGTGATGTTCTCCCGGTTCGCCTCCTTCATTGAGGTGGGAGGGCGCACCGGCCTGGGCTACCGGGACACCGCCCAGGACGCCATGACCATCCCCCACTCCAACCGGCCGGGGTGCCGAAAGCGCATCATGCAGCTCATGCAGGGGCTCACCACCCAGGGCTACGGCCTGCACCTGTTTGACCCCGCCTGGTTCGGCCCCCAGCCCGAAAAACCCGCCTATAAGTCCCCCACCGTCATTCCCACGCCGGACAAGGCGTCCATCGTCCACGGCCTGGAGGACGCCTGCGCCGACGACGCGCTGTGGCTGGTGGCGGCGGTGGCCGAGTACGTCCGGGAGACGGGGGAGCTGTCCTTCTTCGACGAAACCGCGGGCTACGCCGACGGCGGCGAGGGGACGGTCTACGAGCACCTGAAAAAGATTCTGGACTTCTCCGCCGCCCAGGTGGGGGCCCACGGCGTCTGCAAGGGCCTGCGGGCGGACTGGAACGACTGCCTGAACCTGGGGGGCGGGGAGAGCGCCATGGTGTCCTTCCTTCACGTGTGGGCGCTGGGGCACTTTGTGGACGCGGCCCATGCCCTGGGCCGGGATGAGGACGCGGCCCGCTATGAGGCCATGCGCCGGTCCGCCATAGAAACCTGTGAGCGGGAGCTGTGGGACGGGGCGTGGTACATCCGGGGCATCACCGCCGACGGGCGGAAGATCGGCGCCCATTCCGACGCCGAGGGCCGGGTCCACCTGGAGAGCAACGCCTGGGCGGTGCTCTCCGGCGCGGCCTCTCGCGAGCGGGCCGTCAAGGCCATGGACGCGGTGGACCAGCATCTGTATACGGAATACGGCCTCAGGCTCAACGCCCCATCCTACACCAAGCCGGACGACGCCATCGGCTTCATCACCCGGGTTTACCCCGGCGTGAAGGAAAACGGCTCCATCTTCTCCCATCCCAACCCCTGGGCCTGGTGCGCGGAGGCTGCGCTGGGCCAGGGGGCGCGGGCCATGAAATTCTATCGGGCCTTGTGTCCGGCGGCGCAGAACGACAAAATTGAGGTGCGGCAGAGCGAACCCTATTCCTACTGCCAGTTTGTCATGGGCCCCGACCACACCGCCTTCGGTCGGGCCCGCCACCCCTTCATGACCGGCTCAGGCGGCTGGAGCTACTTTGCCGCCACCCGGTACATTCTGGGGGTGCGGCCCCAGTTCGGCGGGCTGCTCATCGACCCCTGCGTCCCGGCGGACTGGAAGAAATTCAAAATCACCCGGGTATGGCGGGGCGCGGAATACCGCATCACCGTCCGGAACCCCCAGGGGGTGGAGAAGGGCGTGGCCTCCGTCGTCTGCAACGTCAGCGCCAGTGATAAAATGTAAGAGCCTGTTTAAAATCTTCTGATAAGGATGGCAATGAGGGCAAAAGTAAGAATCTGAGCAGAAATAAAGAGTTTGCGTTCACAATTTTTCCAAAGTCTGCGGAATTTGTCGAGCCAGCCAAA
>CATKZW010000011.1 GCA_949841465.1 uncultured Oscillospiraceae bacterium | reverse complement strand
CCGTTTTTCCTCTGCGCTTTTCATAATCGTTCACCTCCAGATGGTATAGGCAATGCACTTGAAAAAACGCGGACCGCGTTTTTTCACCCGGCGGGTTGCCGGACGTGCGGGGCTAAGCGGGGGCGCCTTGAGCCCGTACACCGCGGCTCAATGCGCCGAGCCCGGGTCAGCCGATGGCGGCAATGGCGTCAAGGACATCCGCGCAGTCGGAACCGTAGGTCTTGTACACAGGCTCCATGGCGGCGTACCAGTCGTCTTTGTCAGAAAGGCGGATCACCTCCACGTCCTCCGCCTCCAGCAGCTCGATGTAGTGAGCCTGCTCGTTCACAAGGCAGTCGTAGTTTGTGGAGGACGCCTCCTTCCATGCGTTGAGGATGATGTTGTGCTCATCCTCGGACATGGTCTGCCAAATGGTTTCGGAGAAAACAATCACCACGGGAGGCGCACTGTGCTCATCCAAGGTCACATATTTGCAGACCTCATAGAATTTGCCGGAATAGATGCCGCTGAGCGGGTTTTCCGCCCCGTCCACAACGCCGGTCTGGAGCGAGGAATACAGCTCACTGAACGCAATGGGGGTGGGGCTGGCGCCCAGCGCCTTGGTCATGTCGGTGTCCACATCCAGCTGCTGGCAGCGGATCTTCATTCCCTTCATATCAGCCAGGGAGCGCACGGGGGTCTTGGTGAAGAAGCAGCGGGACCCGGCGTTCCAGAAGCCGATGCCGACGCATTTGGTGCCGCTGGCTTGGACGGAGGCAAGCAGTTGTGCCCCGATTTCCCCTTGGATCACATCAATGATATGCTTGGAATCCCTGAAAACATAGGGCAGACTCAACGCGACAAAGTCAGAGGCGCCGCTTCCGGCCACGTTCTGCGCAGAGGTAACCGCCATGTCCAGCACCCCCAGCTGAACATTCTGGTAGCTCTCCGACACATCGCCCAAGGCGGACGAGGGGTAGAGATCCACTGTGATCAACCCGCTGGACGCCTCGCTCACCAGGTCGGCAAAGACGTGCATTGCGTCTACGATGGCGGTTCCCTCAGAGGACGTGGTGGCAAACCGGATGGTCCTAGTGCTGACGTCGAGCGTTTTTTCGGTGGGGACAGTGGACGAGGATGGAACCTCCGGGGCGTCTGAGGACGCTTTGGGGGGCTCGCCTCCGGTGCATCCGGCGAAAAGGAATGCTATCAAAGACAGCGACAGCACCTGTGCTAATACTTTCTTCATCATTACGTTTCCCTCCATTTTGAATAGTATGTGGGGGTTGCCACATCTCAATCATACATTAGAAAACGTTTTCTGTAAATAGTTCAGAGATTTCCGTTTTATACAAAAATATCATGGCGTATTTTGTAGCTATCTCCAACAAAAAAGCACTTATTCTGCACGACATAGGGCGCGAAGGATTTTATTCTGTTGATTTATAGAAAATGTTTCTGCCCTTCTTGACAGACAGAACAAAGTCTGATATTTTGGAAACCGAGGAAAACCAGACAGCATGGAGGAGAGGTGCGGTTTTAACAATGAAAAAAGGAAAAAGCAGCGTATCTACGCTGCGCGATGTGGCAAAAAAGGCGGACGTGTCCATCGCGACGGCCTCGCGGGTGCTGAGCAATTCCGATTACCCCGTGAGCCAGACCCTGCGCAAGCGGATCATCCGTGTCGCAGAGGAACTGAATTATACCCCAAATCTGCTGGGGAAGATGCTCAAGAACAATGCCTACCACGCGGTGGGCGTCATCGTCCCAACCCTTCAAAACCCCTTCTTTAATCAGGTCATTTTGGGCGTCGAGTCGGCCGCACGGGAGAAAAATTACGAGGTTGTCATTTACAGCTCCCACCGCAGCGCGGAACAGGAACATAATAATATTTTGAACCTTCTGAAAAATCGGGTCATGGCCCTTATCATCATATCAATCGACGAAAAGGGGGATGCGCTGCGGCGCTATATTGACTGCGGCGGGCGGGTGGCCCTGCTGGAGGCGGATTTCCAGCTGGAGGGCGCGATCATAGCTCAGACCGACTACCTGTTGGCCGGACGTCTGGCGGCGCAGTATCTGGCCAACCAGGGGCATCAAAAGGTCGCCCTGCTCACCTCGCCGCTGACGAAGAGCTACCGCTGCCAGATCCTTGACGGAGTCCGAGAGGCCTTTCGGAAATCCAATATCGCCTTTTCAGACAGCGACGTATTCGTGGCCCATACGGAGTCTGAATCCGATACTGGCCTTTATGAATTCGAGCTGGGCCGGCAGCTGGTCGATACGTTCTTACAAAATCGGAAGAAGCATACTGCGATCATCGCCATCAACGATATTACCGCCTTTGGCGTGATCCAAGCTTTGGCCCAAAGGGGGCTGTCCGTACCGGATCATATATCCGTAATCAGCTTTGACAACATCACCTATGCAGAGATGATCTCGCCCCCCCTCACAACGGTGGAACTTCCATCCAACAGCATTGGCTTCGCAGCTTGTGAAATGCTGATTTCCCCAATGGTTTCCAATGAGGGCGGCAGCCCGGACATACGCTTCAGCTTTCCGTGCAGGCTGAAGGAACGGCAGTCGGTCAAAAAATTGAATTAAGCGGCTAAACGAAAAATGGGCAGAGAATGGATAAAATTCCACTCTCTGCCCATCTTTTGTGCCCAATCCTGGCCGACAGATGCCGCAATTATAATTTTTTGGATTACTTTATGGACACCCATCTAATTGGCCGAGTGCTCTTTTGGATGCCTGAAGAGGAACGGACTCTTACTTCACGCCCATCCAGCCGGAGATGACCATGCGCTGGACCTCGGAGGTGCCCTCGTAGATCTCGGTGATCTTGGCGTCGCGCATCATGCGCTCGAAGGGGTACTCACGGGTGTAGCCGTAGCCGCCGGTGAGCTGGAGGGTGCGGCGGGTCACGTCGGAAGCGGTCTCAGAGGCCACCAGCTTGGCCATGGCGGCCAGATGGCTGTGGGGCTCGTGATCCTGCTTGGCCTGGGCGGCACGGTAGACCAGCAGACGGGCGGCGTCCACCTTGGCCTGCATGTCGGCCAGCTGGAACTGGGTGTTCTGGAACTGGCTGATGCGGCGGCCGAACTGCACGCGCTCCTTGGTGTACTTCACGCACTCGTCGATGGAGGCCTGAGCGATGCCCAGAGCCTGAGCGGCAATGCCGATGCGGCCGCCGTCCAGGGTGGTCATGGCCACCTTGAAGCCCTTGTTCAGCTCGCCCAGCAGGTTCTCCTTGGGCACGATGCAGTCCTCAAACACCAGCTCGCAGGTGGAGGAGCCGCGGATGCCCATCTTCTTCTCGTGGGAGCCCACCTTGAAGCCGGGGAAGTCCCGCTCCACGATGAAGGCGGAGATGCCCTTGGTGCCCAGGGACTTGTCGGTCATGGCAAACACCACGAACACGTTGGCAAAGCCCGCGTTGGTGATGAAGATCTTGGAGCCGTTGAGCACCCAGTGGTCGCCCTTGTCCTCGGCGATGGTCTTCTGCATGGCGGCGTCGGTGCCCGCGCCGGGCTCGGTCAGGCCGAAAGCGCCCAGCCACTCGCCGGAGGCCAGCTTGGACAGGTACTTCTGCTTCTGCTCCTCGGTGCCGTACTGGCTGATGGGCCAGCAGCACAGGGAGGTGTGGGCGGACACCATGACGGAGGTGGTGGCGCAGTGCTTGGCCAGCTCCTCGCAGATGCCGATGTAGTTGAGGTAGGTCAGGCCGGCGCCGCCGTACTCCTCGGCGATGGGCACGCCCATCATGCCCATTTCAGCCAACTTGTGCCAGGTCTCCTCGGGGAAGCGCTCTTCCTCGTCCACCTCGGCGGCCTTGGGGGCGACCTCTTTCAGGCAGAAGTCATGGAGCATGTCAAGGATTTCCTGTTCCTCTTCGTTAAAGTGGAAATTCATAGAGCATCTGTCCTTTCTTAGTTTCGTTTTCAAAGTGACAAAACGCCGCGGCCGTCAAGTTCGGAGGGCCGCCGGGGGAGGGGATGCCCCCAGCTCCCGGACGGCTTGTCCCCGCGCTTTGACAGCCCGGTGTTGTATCCCGGTTTTAGCCGCGGGCCTTTTTGATCTCGTCCACCAGGACGGGCAGCACCTCAAACAGGTTGCCCACCACGCCGTAGTCGGCCACGTCGAAGATGGGGGCGTCGGGGTCCTTGTTGATGGCGACCACCACGTCGGAGCCGCTCATGCCGGCCAGGTGCTGGATGGCGCCGCTGATGCCGCAGGCGATGTACAGCTTGGGTCCCACAGTCTTGCCGGTCTGGCCCACCTGGTGGGCGTGGGCAATCCAGCCCGCGTCCACAGCGGCGCGGGAAGCGCCCACAGTGGCGCCCAGGGTGTCCGCCAGGGCCTTGATGGTGTCGAAGCCCTCCGGGCCGCCCACGCCGCGGCCGCCGGACACGATGATCTCAGCGCCCTCCAGGTCCACGTTCTCGCCGCCCATTTCCTTGATGAGCTCGATGACCTGGGTGCGGATCTGGTCCTCGGCAACATGCAGGTCTTCCTTGATGATCTCGGCCTTGGCCTCAACGGCGTCGCTCTTTTTGAACACGCCGGGGCGGACGGTGCCGATCTGGGGACGGTGGTTGGGGCAGATGATGGTGGCCATCAGGTTGCCGCCGAAGGCGGGACGGGTCCACGCCACGTTGCCGGTCTCCTCGTCGATGTCCAGCGCGGTGCAGTCGGCGGTCAGGCCGGTGTGCAGGCGGCAGGAGACGCGGGGGCCCAGGTCGCGGCCGTTGTTGGTGGCGCCGATGAGCATGCTGGTGGGGCCGTACTTCTCCACCAGGGTGCACAGGGCGATGGCGTAGGCGTCGGTGGTGTAGTGCTTGAACTCGGGGCCGTCCACCACGATGATCTTGTCCGCGCCGTGCTCGTTGGCGGCCTTCACGGCCTCGTCCACGCCGCTGCCGATGACAACGGCCACCAGAGCGCCGCCCTGCTTGCCCGCCATCATTTTGCCGGGAGTCAGCAGCTCGATGCCCACGTTTTTGGCGGTGCCGTCCTCATTGGTCTCAACAAATACCCACAGGTCTTTGGTCTTGGCTTCCATTGTGCTTCCCCTCCCTTAAATAATGCTGGCCGCGCTCAGCAGCTCGAACAGCTTCTTGGCGGACGCGGTGTTGTCCTCTTCCTTGATCTTCACGCCGCCGGTCTTCTTCTGAGGCACGAAGGTCTTCTTCACGTTGGTGGGGGAGCCCTTCAGGCCGATGCGGGTGGTGTCGATGTCGGGGAAGGCGTCGTCGCCCAGCACGGGGATCTCGGCCCGGTTGGCGGCCATCTTCCGCTTGATGGTGGGGTAGCGGGGGTCCCAGGCGGGCTTGGTGTAGGTGACCAGGCAGGGGAACTTCACGCCGATGACCTCGACGCCCTCCTCCACTTCCTTCTTCACCTTGAGCATGTCGCCGTCCAGCTCGGCCTCCAGGCCGTAGGTGACCTGGGGGTAGCCCAGGTGCTCGGCCAGCTCCGGGCCCACCTGAGCGGTGTCGCCGTCGATGGCCTGCTTGCCGCAGAAGATGGCGTCGAACTTGCCCTCAAGCTCCTCCACCTTCTTCACGGCGTTGTACAGGATGTAGCTGGTGGCCAGGGTATCGGAGCCGCCGAAGGTCCGGCCGGACACCAGATACCCCTTATCGGCGGCGATGGCCAGGCACTCCTTGATGGCCGCGGTGGCCTGCGGGGGGCCCATGGTCAGAACCACGATCTTGGTGTCGGGGTTCTTGTCCTTAATGCGGGCGGCGGCCTCCAGGGCGTAGCCGTCAAAGGGGTTGACGATGCTGGGCACGCCGTCGCGGATCAGTGTGTTCTTCACAGGGTCGATTTTGATCTCTGTGGTGTCAGGCACCTGCTTGACACAGACGAGAATGTTCATCTTGGGTTCCTCCTATCTGAAATTATTGGTGCGCGGTATTGACGGTATACAGTCTACCACATTTCTCTTCAATTGTCACGCAAATAACGCAATTGAGTTCGTTTAATTTTTGACAAAATTGAAAATTGTCCGGAGGCTTTCTCTGTACTTATTTCCACGCCCGGCGGCGCCTCCCCATGGTGTACTGCCGGTGACCTTAAAGGAGAAAATCAAGGGGCGCAATTTTTCCTGCCGACGCAGAAGTGCCGGCAGGAACACTTTGGCGAATTCCCGGTCCCACGCCCTTGACAGCCACCCTCCATCCCTGTAAAATAGGAGGACATCAAAGGAAAGCAAGGGATATTATGCGAGAAATTATCCTGCTCAAGCAGGGAGAAATGGTGCTCAAGGGCCTGAACCGCCGGGGCTTTGAGGAGAAGCTCATGGGCAACGTTAAACGGCGGCTGAAAAAATACGGCTCTTTTAAGGTGTACACCCGCCAGTCCACCACCTACGTGGAGCCGCTGGACGATTCCGCCGACTTCGAGGGCGCGTGGGAGGCAATGGGCAAGGTGTTCGGCGCGGTGGGGGTGTGCCGGGCCCGGGCCTGCCCCAAGGACAGGGACGCCATCGTGGCCTGCGCCGTGGAATACCTGGGGGACAAGCTCCAGGCGGCCCGCTCCTTCAAGGTGGAGTCCAAGCGGGCGGACAAGACCTTCCCCATGACCTCCATCCAGCTGTCCCAGTACGTGGGCGGCGAGCTCCACGACCGTTACCCCCGCCTGACGGCGGACATGCACCACCCGGAGCTGACGGTCCACGTGGAGGTCCGGGACTTCGACGCCTACATCCACGCCGACCCGGAGCCGGGGGCGGGCGGCCTGCCCGTGGGCATGGGGGGCAGGGCGCTGTCCCTGCTGTCCGGGGGCATCGATTCCCCCGTGGCCTCCTGGATGATCGCCAAGCGGGGGGTCATTGTGGACATGATCCACTACTACTCCTACCCCTACACCTCCCCGGAGGCCAAGGAAAAGGTGCTGGACCTGGCCCGCCTGCTGGTGCCCTACACGGGCAAGCAGTGCGTCCATGTGGTGCCGTTCACCAGCATTCAGGAGGAGCTGCGCCGCTCCTGCCCGGAGGAGCTGTTCACCATCCTCATGCGGCGGTTTATGATGCGCATCGCCTGCCGGGTGGCGGAAAAGAACGGCATCCAGGCCCTGGTGACGGGCGAATCGGTGGGGCAGGTGGCCAGCCAGACCCTGGACGCCATGGTGTGCACCGACGCGGTGTGCACCGTGCCCGTCCTGCGGCCCCTGATCGGCATGGACAAGGAGGAGATCGTGCGGGTGTCCCGGAAAATCGGAACCTTTGAGACCTCCATCCTGCCCTATGAGGACTGCTGTACGGTATTCACGCCCAAGCACCCCCGGACCAAGCCCAAGCTGGAGGAGCTGGAGGCGGCGGAGGCCGTGCTGGACGTGGACGCCATGGTGGAAGAGGCGGTCAGCGGCATAGAACGGGTCATGCTGGACCTGTGACCTGCCGCAGGCGGGGGAACGGCCGGCCGGCGGCCTCTCTGCGGAACAGCTCCAGGCTGTGGGGCGCTGGGGGAGCTGTCCCTGCGTTCGACCCCCGGCCGTCCGCTCCCTCTTAACGGGTCAGCGCTAACGCCACGCGGAAACCGGCCTCGAACTGCGCCTCCTCATAGAAAAAGGTCAGCAGATGCTGCTCCTCCAGCAGCGCGTCCACAAACTCCCTGTGCTCCTCCCCGATCAGGGCGCGGAGCTTTTCCTCCCCTTTTTCCACATATGAGCTCGTTTCCGGGTACTCCCCTTTCTGCTCCAGCAGTCCGCGTATCAGGTGTTCTTCCGAGTACTTGAAGAGGGTTTCCATCAGTTCAGTCATAATGACCAGCTCCTTATGTTATAGGCAGTCAAGAGCGTACCGATTTGTTCATGCCTCCATTATATATGAACATATCGGTACTGTCAAGGGGGTTTCAAAAATAATGGTTCCATTTGCAGAACGCCTACAAAAAGCACGCAAGAAAAAAAGGTTTACACAAAAAGAGGTTGCAGAATATCTGAAAATGACGGAGCGCTCGTACCAACACTATGAAGGGGGCTCTCGGCGGCCCAACTACGAGATTCTAGCTGCCATCGCAGATTACCTTGAGGTAACCACTGACTACCTGCTGGGCCGCACGGACGAACCCAACTGAAAAGAGCGCCCATCCCGCAGGGGATGGGCGCTCTTCCTTTACGACAGCGCCGGGGCGGTGGCCTGATATACCTGACAGTTTTCATCCTCCATGGCGTTCAAAGCGCTGCGCAGGAACGCCGCGCCCCCCGCGCCGCACTCCACCTCCACGTAGTTCACCCGGCGGGTGCTCAGCCCCCGCACCAGGCCCGCGCCGGTGGAGTGCTCCTCCCCCCGCGCCGTGGCGCTCCACACCACGTACCCCTCCTCGGCCAGCGCCTTTTGCCCCTCCTCGTCCAGGCTGGGGGCGCTGACCACCAGGGCGTTGTACCGGGCGGCGGCGGCCAGCAGCCTGCGCCCCTCCCCGGCCTGGCCCAGGCATGTCTCCGGGTCCTCCCCGTCCAGCACCAGCCCCAGGGTGTGCCCCGCCCCCGCCAGGCAGCGGATCAGATCGTCCTGCCCCGCGATTTCCTCCGGGGCGAACAGGAACAGCACCCGCTGCTCCCGGCCCTCCACCAGCTGGGCGCACTCCCTGGCCTCCCCGCCCCAGCGGCAGGCCAGATACAGCTCCGCCCCGCTGGGCGGGTCGCTGGCCTGCGTGCCGCCGGAGGGGATCGGGTCCACGCCCTCCCCCAGCCCGCCGGAGTCCAGGTAGCGGCGCAGGGCGGAGGACAGGTTCATGCTGGCCGCGTCAATAAAGTCCTGGTCGCTGAGAATGGCGGCGGCGTTGGTCACCCGGATCACGGTGCCGTAGGGGCTCTGGGTCCGGGTGCAGGTGATGGTGCCGAAATACTCGCACAGCCAGTCGATGGGCACGAACACAGTGGTGTTGCGCACCATGGCCCGGACGGACAGCGGCTTGCCGTTCAGGTCCTGGGCGGTGTTGGCCTGGGTGTCGAAGATGACCCCCCGCTGCCCGCCGTCGGTGACCAGCACCGTGCGCCGGGTGGTGCTGTACATGGCGTTCACCCCCAGGTTGATGCCGGTGGACAGCTGGGACAGCATGGTGTACGGCACGTACAGCGCGCCCCCCATGGTGCGGGGCATATTGTCGGCGGTGGTGGCCAGTACCGTGTCGTTCACCGCCATCAGGTTCACGTTGCCCACCGCGCCGAAGGCCGGGGCCAGCAGCCCCAGCATCAGCGCCGCGGCCACCGCCGCCAGCAGTCCTTTTTTCCAGTGCCTCACGCCGCGTTCTCCTTTCTCAGCCGTCCATGGGCCAGTCGCCCCCCGCCGGGTCCAGCCCGGCCAGCCAGCGCCGGGCCATGTCCAGGGCGTGGTTGGCCGCCAGGTTCCGGACCCGGTCCCGCCGGGCGGCCGGGCCGGCCAGGTTCAGCCGCTTCACCCACACGCCGTCGGGGGCGGCCAGGGCGGTGTACACCAGCCCCACCGGGTTGCCCCGCTCGTCGGGGTCGGGCCCCGCCACGCCGGTGACGGACACCGCCAGGTCGCAGCCCAGCACCCTCCGGGCCCCCCGGGCCATCTCCTGCGCCACCTGGGCGCACACCGCGCCCTTCTCGTCCAGCAGGGCCTGGGACACCCCCAGCACCCCCGCCTTCACCTCGCAGTGGTAGCTCACCACGCCGCCCTTGAACACCGACGCCGCGCCGGGCACGTCGGTGATGCGCTTGGCGATGAGCCCGCCGGTGCAGCTCTCCGCCGTGCCCAGGGTCAGGCCCCGCTCCCGGGCCCCGTCCAGCACCACCTGCTCCAGGCCGGACACGTCCGCGCCGTAGACCAGCTCGCCCAGCGCCGCCCGGACCTCCTCCTCCACCGGGGCGATGAGCGCCTCCGCCTCGGCCTGGGTGGCCGCCTTGGCGGTGATGCGCAGCTCCACCTCGCCCTCCTTGGCGTAGGGGGCCAGGGTGGGGTTGGTCAGCTCGTTCATCCGGTCCCGGAACCGGGCCTCCACCGCCGACTCCCCCAGGCCGAACACCCGCAGGGTGCGGGAGCGGATCACCCCCTCGCTCAGCCGGGCCAGCCAGGGCGCCGCCCGCTCCCGGAACATGGGCAGGCATTCGCTGGGCGGGCCGGGCAGCATGACCACGTAAGACCCGTCCGCCTCAAAGGCGCAGCCGGGGGCGGTGCCCCAGGCGTTGTCCAGCACGTCGCAGCCCTCGGGGAGGTAGGCCTGCTGGAGGTTGTTTTCCGTCATCTCCCGGCCCGCGCGGCGGAAAAAGCACCGGATGCTCTCCGCGCACTCGGGATGGTACACCAGCTTCCTGCCGAAGCACTCCGCCAGGGTCTGCTTGGTCAGATCGTCGCAGGTGGGGCCCAGGCCCCCGGTGGTGATGAGCACGTCCGCCCGGCCGCGGGCCAGCTCCACGGCGGCTTTCAAGCGGCCGGGGTTGTCCCCCACCACCGAATGGTATAACACGTTCAGCCCCAGCCCGGACAGCTCCCGGCTGAGGGCCTGGGCGTCTGAATTGACGATGTTGCCCAGCAGCAGCTCGGTGCCCACCGATATGAGTTCGACTGTGTGGCTCATAGTCCAGCCTCCTTGAAATTTCTTCTCCCATTTTATCCCCGCCGCCCCCGAACTGTCAAGGGAAAGGGCCGCGTCCGCGGCGGCGGCTGTGCGCTTTACCTAAAAATTCCGGATTCCCGCAATTTATTCTTGCAAATTAACGTGTAACAGTATATAATCAGTTCAATTCGTGCCACGGCGGCACGGACCCAATCCCAAAATCAGCGAGGTATTCCCCATGGCCCTCTCCCACACCCACAGCTTCACCTTTACCTATGGCTGGACTCGATTTAACGTGTCCGGCTATTTTGGCGTGGAGAAACGCGGCGCGTGAGTGAGGGGCGGCAGGCCCTGCCTGAGTTTGTGCATCATCGGGAAGCTCATGGACCGCGCGCGGTCTGTGAGCTTTTTTATTTTTCAAAGAAAAGGGAGATTTTATTATGGTCATTGTCATGAAACCCGGCGTCAGCCAGGAGAGGATTCAGGCCCTTGTGCGCCAGCTGGAGCGCGACCACGGCGTCACCGTGGGCATCACCAACGGCGTGGGCTGCTCCATCCTGGGGCTGGTGGGGGACACCGCCCACATCGACATGGACAAGCTGTCCTGGAACGAGGACGTGGACCGGGTCATGCGGGTGCAGGAGCCCTATAAGAAGGCCAACCGCAAGTTCCACCCGGAGGACACGGTGGTGGATGTGTCCGGCGTGCCCATCGGCGGCGGGGACAGGTTCACCGTCATCGCCGGGCCCTGCTCGGTGGAGAGCGAGGAGCAGATCACCGGCGTGGCCCGGGACGTGAAGGAGGCCGGGGCCGCCCTGCTGCGGGGCGGCGCGTTCAAGCCCCGCACCTCCCCCTACTCCTTCCAGGGCATGGGCACCGACGGGCTGGAGCTGCTGCTGGAGGCCAGGGCCGCCGCCGGCCTGCCCATCGTGTCCGAGATCATGGCCCCCCGGTACTGCGAGCTGTTCGAGGAAAAGGTGGACCTGGTGCAGGTGGGGGCTCGGAACATGCAGAACTTCGACCTGCTCAAGGAGGTGGGCCGGCTGTCCAAGCCGGTGCTGCTCAAGCGGGGGCTGTCCAACACCTACGAGGAGTGGATCATGTCGGCGGAATACATCATGGCCGCGGGCAATGAGAACGTGATTCTATGCGAGCGGGGGGTGCGCACCTTCGAGACCTACACCCGCAACACCCTGGACCTGTCCGCCATCCCGGCCATCCGGAAGATGAGCCACCTGCCCATCGTGGTGGACCCCTCCCACGCCGCCGGGATGTACTGGATGGTGGAGCCGCTGGCCATGGCCGCCGTGGCCGTGGGGGCAGACGGCTTGATGGTGGAGGTGCACAACGATCCCCCCCATGCCAAGTGCGACGGGGCCCAGTCCCTCACCCCGGAGAAGTTCCGGCACCTGATGGGCAGGCTCAATCCGCTGATCGAGCTGATGGGTAAAAAGCTGAGCGCGAAGCCGTTGTGAACAGGCGCAGCGCGGCAGCGCCGCAGAAAGGAGTTCAACAAAATGGCTAAATTGGAGCGAACGTTTACCGGCGACTTTGATACGGCGCTGGCCCGGCTGCACCAGGGCGTGCTCAACGGAAGCGTTACCGCTTCCCTGGAGGGCTCCGCGGATTACACCGCCGGCCCCGTCCGGGTGGCGGTGCGGATGTACGAGCGGTACAGCGCCTTTGGCGGCAACCGGGTGGCCATGTCCCTCACCCTGACAGGGGAGGGGGACAACCTCCGCCTCACCGCTATCGCCGCCGGGGGCAGCCAGGCCATGTTCTTCAAGGTGAACACCTGGGGGGAGGAGTCCTTCCTGGACACGCTGGCCGATATAGTGGACCGGCTGTAAGGGGGGGAGCGGAATGAAAACCCTCACCGTGGCCCTGCCGGGCCGGGAATACGACATCCTGATTGAACGGGGGCTGCTCCCGCAGGCCGGGGAGCGTGTCCGCGCCGTCCTGCCCAAGGCGGCCAAGCTGGCCGTGGTCACGGACAGCAGCGTGGCCCCCCTTTACAGCAAAACGGTGCTGGACAGCCTGGCCGCCGCCGGGTTTGAGGCGAAGCTGTTCCCTGTCCCCGCCGGGGAGGAGAGCAAGAATCCCACCCAGCTGGCCCGGCTGTGGGAGGACTTCATGGAGTTCGGCCTGACCCGCACCGACGGCGTGGTGGCGCTGGGCGGCGGCGTGGTGGGGGATCTGGCGGGCTTCGCCGCCGCCACCGTCCTGCGTGGGGTGGCCTTCGTGCAGATCCCAACCACCCTGCTGGCCCAGGTGGACTCCTCCGTGGGCGGCAAGGTGGCCGTGGACCTGAAAGCGGGGAAGAACCTGGCCGGGGCCTTCTACCAGCCGCGCCTGGTGCTCATGGACCCGGACGTGCTGGACACCCTCCCCCTGCCCGTGTTCATGGCGGGGATGGCGGAGGTGGTCAAATACGGCTGCATCTGGGACGCGGACTTCTTTGCCTTCCTGGCCGCCCGCCCCTCCCGCGGGGAATTGATGGCGGATATTGAACACATTTTGTATACCTGCTGTGATATTAAACGGCAAGTCGTCATGGACGACGAGCTGGACACCGGCCTGCGGATGATTTTGAACTTTGGCCACACCCTGGGCCACGCCTACGAGCTGGCGGGGCACTACGTGGAGTGGAGTCACGGCCAGGCGGTGGCGGCGGGCATGTGCGCCGCGGCCAAGCTGGGCGTGACCCTCCAGGTGACCCCGGCGGAGCTGCCTGGCCGGCTGGAACAGGTCCTGGCCGGGCTGGGCCTGCCCACGTCGATTTGCTGTACCGCCGAGGAGTACGCCGCCGCCATTGGGCTGGATAAGAAGGGCGCGGGGGCGGATATCACCCTCATTCTGCTGGATAAAATGGGGCACGCCATACCCCATCAAATTCCCAAAACCGATTTGCTGAAGCTGCTGTAGCCTTCGGAAATTTTTTATCTGCCATGGAAGGAGACCGCTATGGACATCACCATCACCCCGGCCAAATTATCCGGAAGCGTCACCCCGCCCCCCTCCAAGTCCCAGGCTCACCGGGCCCTCATCGCCGCCGCCCTGGCGGACGGGGAGAGCGTCATCTCCAACGTGGCCTTCTCCCAGGACATTGAGGCCACCATAAACTGCCTGGAAAGCCTGGGGGCGGAGTTTGTCCGGGAGGGCTCCTCCGTCACTGTCCGGGGTATGGGGGCGAACAGCATGTCCCCTCTGCGCCGCCTGGCCTATCCCCGGCTGGACTGCGGGGAAAGCGGTTCCACTTTACGGTTCCTGATTCCCGTGGCTTTGGCCGTGCGGGGAGGCGGAATCTTCTCCGGCCGGGGGCGGCTGATGGAGCGGCCTCAGAAGCCCTACTTCGACCTGTTTGACGAGAAGGGGATTTTCTGCGAGCAGAAGGACGGTACGCTCACCGTCACGGGAATGCTCACGCCGGGGACGTACCGGCTTCCCGGCAACGTGTCCTCCCAGTTTGTCACTGGACTGCTGTACGCCCTGCCCCTGCTGGACGGGGACAGTGAGATCGTCCTCACCTCTCCGCTGGAGAGCCGGGGGTATGCGGACATGACGCTGGATGTGCTGAAAGCGTTCGGGATCACCGTGGAGGAGAGGGAAAACAGTTTTTTTGTCCCCGGCAAGCAGATTTATCAGCCCCATTCCTTTGCAGTAGAAGCGGACTGGTCCCAGGCCGGGTTTTGGTACGCGGCCAAGCTCCTGGGCAGCCCGGTGGATGTGGCCGGAATGAACCCCGATTCCATCCAGGGGGACCGGGTGATTACGGCTTATCTGATCGAACTGAGCGCGGTGGGGAGTCTGAACCTAGAGGTATCCGGCTGTCCCGATCTGGTGCCGCCGCTGGCGGTCATGGCGGCGCTGCGGACGGGGGAAACCACTTGCCTGACCAACGCCGCCCGCCTGCGCATCAAGGAGAGCGACCGGCTGGCCTCCGTCACCCAGGTGCTCCGCGCCCTGGGCGCGGACATCACCGAGGGGGCGGATTCCCTCGCCATTCTGGGAAGGGGGACGCTGGCTGGGGGCGTCAAGGTGGACAGCTTCAACGACCACCGCATCGCCATGATGGCGGCCATCGCCGCTACCCGCTGTAATAACCCGGTGACAATCAACGGAGCGGAATGCGTGGCCAAGTCCTACCCGGACTTCTGGGAGGAGTACCGGCGGCTGGGCGGAAAAATCGAGCGGCGCCTGTAAGGGGTGGATATCATCCGCCCGCGCCCCTGCGTAACGGAAATCAAATGGAGGAAACGATGATGGAAGCAATTAAATTAGTCCTCCCCACAGAGGAATATTTAGACCAGGTGTGGGCCTACCGCCGGGAGTGCCGGGAGGCAGACAGCTCCATGGACGGCTGCGGCGCCCTTCGGCGGGTGGAAAGCCCGTCGGAGTGGCTGGCGGACGTGCGGGCCTACACCGACCCCGCCACCCTTCCGGAGGGGAAGGTGCTGGCTACCCAGTTTTTAACCGTTCGGAAATCCGACGGCAGGCTGGTGGGCATGGTCAACGTGCGCCACTATTTCAACGAATATTTGGAACAGTTTGGTGGGCATATCGGCTACTCCGTCCGGCCCAGTGAACGCCGGAAGGGGTACGCCAAGGAGCAGCTCCGGCTGGCCCTGCTGTACTGTAAAGAGATTGGCCTTGACAGGGTGCTCATCACCTGTTATACCAGCAACGAGGGAAGCCGCCGCACCATCCTGTCCGCCGGCGGCGTATACGAGAGCACCGTCCACGAACCAGGGGAGAACATCGACCTGGAGCGGTACTGGGTCGCGACGGGATAAGACCGTTCTTTTTCTTGAAAGAAAAAGAACCAAAAAGAACTTTTAGACCGCTGACGGCCGTATACCGCGCCGAAAGGTATATACACGACTACCAACGAATTTGTAATATAAAAAAATTTTTAAAAATTTCTATATTTCTTTGTCTCGTGTCGTGGCCGACGCAATTCTTTCATTTACTGCCCACGTTAGAAACGGATCAAAAGTTTCTTTTTTCGCTTCCTTTTTTCTTTTCAAAGAAAAAAGGAAGGCCCCCGCGAACTTGACCTTCGAAAGGAGCTCCACTATGCGATATTCCATTTTTGGCGAGTCCCACGGCCCCGCCGTCGGCGTGGTGCTGGAGGGCGTGCCCGCCGGATTAGAACTGGACCTGGACGCCATCCGGTTCGACCTGGCCCGGCGGGCTCCGGGGAAGAGCGCCCTGTCCACCGCCCGGAAGGAGGCCGACGAGCCCCGGATCCTCTCCGGCGTGTTTGAGGGCAGGACCACCGGCGCGCCGTTGTGCGCCGTCATTGAGAACACCGACGCCCGCTCGGGGGACTACGCCCGCACCAAGGACCTGGCCCGCCCCGGCCACGCCGACTACGCCGCCCATGTGCGGTATAACGGCTTCAACGACTACCGGGGCGGCGGGCATTTCTCCGGGCGGCTCACCGCGCCGCTGGTGTTCGCGGGCGGGGTGGCAAAGCAAATTCTGGCCCCAAAGGGCGTGCGCGTGGGGGCCCATATCGCCGCCATCTACGGCATCAATGACGACTCTCTGGAGGACTGGGACAGCCTGAAGGCCGCCGCCTCCAAGGATTTCCCCGTTCTCAGCGACGCGGCGGGGGAGGAGATGAAGGCCGCCATCCTGGAGGCGAAAAACGACCAGGATTCTGTGGGCGGCTCCATCGAGTGCGGGGTGTTCGGCCTGCCTCCCGGGCTGGGCGCACCCGACTTTGGCCAAAACGCCGAGGGCATCTTCTCCCAGTACCTGTTCGCCGTCCCGGCGGTGAAGGCGGTGGCCTTCGGTGCGGGGGTGGCCTTCGGCCTCATGCGTGGCTCCGAGGCCAACGACCCGCTGTACGTGGATGACGACGGCTCCGTCAAGGGGGAGCAGAACTGCGCCGGGGGGATCAACGGCGGCATTACCAACGGCATGCCCCTCACCTTTGAGGTGACCATGCGCCCCACCCCCTCCATCGCCCGACAGCAGTTTACTATTGACATGGCAAAAAACGAAAACGCCGTTTTGGAGCTCCAGGGCCGGCACGACCCCTGCGTGGTCCACCGGGCAGTGCCCGTCATTGAGGCGGCGGCGGCGTTGGCGGCCTGCGAATTGCTGGGAATTTGAACACTGTGAGGAATTGACCATGGATTTAAAAACACTTCGTAAAACCGATGCGGACGCGGTCATCCTACCCGGCGCCGCCGTGGTGGGGGACGTCACTTTGGGCAGGGACTGCTCCGTGTGGTTCAACGCCGTGATCCGGGGGGACGGCAGGCCCATCACCCTGGGCCGGGGCTGCAACGTCCAGGACTGCGCCGTCCTCCACTCCGACGTATTTCCCACCGTCTTGGGGGACTATGTCTCGGTGGGTCACAGCGCCATTGTCCACGGCTGCACCGTGGGGGACAACACTGTGGTGGGCATGGGGGCCGTCCTGCTCAACGGCGCGAAGATTGGGAAAAACTGCATGATCGGCGCGGGCGCGGTGGTCACCGGCAAGATGGAAGCCCCGGACGGCTCCCTGCTGGTGGGCAGCCCGGCCAAGGTGGTCCGGCCGCTGACCGGGGAGGAGGTCGCCGGGCTGCGCAAAAACGCGGAGCATTACGCCGAATTGAAGGAGAGGTACCGCTGATGGACGATCTGCACCGACTGCGTCAGGACATCGACGCCATCGACCGCCAGCTGGTGGAGCTGTTCCGCCGGCGGATGGACGTGACCCGCAAAGTTGGCGAGTACAAGCGCGCCCAGGGCATCCCCGTGCTGGACCAGGAGCGGGAGCGGCAGGTGCTCCAAAACAAGGGGGAGCTGGCCGGGGAGGCCCTGCGCCCCGCCGTCATCACCCTGTTTCAGACCGTCATGGCCCTCTCCCGGCGGCAGCAGCGGGATCTGATGGGCCAGGGCGCCGACAACCCCGGCCTGCGCCGCTGGCTGGACGCCCAAACTGACCAGCGCCAGCCCGTGGCCGAGCCCCGAGTGGTGTACCAGGGGGTTCCGGGGGCCTACAGCGAGCAGGCGGCGCTGGACTTTTTCGGTCCGGACGCCAGCACGGACGGGCTGGAGCAGTTTGAGGACTGCTTTCTGGCTCTGCGGGAGGGGCGGGCGGACTACGCGGTCCTTCCCATTGAGAACAGCTCCACCGGGGGCATTCGGCAAATCTACGATTTGCTCACCCAGTACGAATGCTACATGGTGGGCGAGACCACCGTGCGGGTGGAGCACTGCCTGATGGCCCTCCCCGGCGCGTCGCTGGACACCATCACCCACGTCTACTCCCACGAGCAGGGGCTGTTCCAGTGCGAGCGGTATCTCAACGCCCACCCGGATTGGAAGCAGGTGCCCCAGGCGGACACCGCCGGTTCGGCCCGGATGGTGGCCCGCAGCGGCGACGTCACCAAGGCGGCCATCTGCTCCGCTCGGGCGGCGGAGCTGTACGGGCTGCAAATCCTGGCCCGAGCCGTCAACCACAACACGCAGAATACCACCCGGTTTGTGGTGGTGTCCCCCCGGCTGGAGCTGCGCCCCGGCGCGGACAAGATCAGCACCCTGTTCGTTCTGCCCCACGAGGCCGGGTCGCTGCACGAGGTACTCACCGTGTTTGCGGTGCACGGGCTGAACATGGTGAAGCTGGAGTCCCGGCCCCTGCCCGAGCGGAGCTGGCAGTATATGTTCTTCCTGGAGTTCACCGGCCAGCCCGGCGAACCGGCGGTGAACGACGCCCTCCACGAGCTGGCCCAGACCACCGGGGAGTTCCGAGTGCTGGGCTGGTTCCGGTCCAACCTGGGCGTTCCTTTTTCTTGAAAGAAAAAGGAACCGAAAAAGAACTTTTAGACCGCTGACGGCCGTATACCGCGCCGAAAGGTATATACACGACTACCAAAGAATTTGTAATTTATAAAAATATAATTTAAAAATCTTTGTATTTTCCCGTTCCGTGGCCGACGTAATACTTTCACTTACCGCCACGCTGCGAAACGGACCAAAAGTTTTTTTCGCTTCCTTTTTTCTTTTCAAAGAAAAAAGGAAGGCCTTTTAACGGAGGTATTGCGCTATGGCGAAAAACATTGTCCTCATCGGCATGATGGGCTGCGGCAAGAGCACCGTGGGCGGTCTGCTGGCCGGGCGACTCCGCCGCCCTTTGACAGACACCGACGCCCTCATCGAGCAGCGGCAGGGCCGCTCCATCCCCGACATATTTGCCTCTGAGGGCGAGGCGGGCTTCCGGGCGCTGGAGCTGGAGCTGTGCCGGGAGCTGGGTGGGCGGAGCGGCCTCATCATTGCCTGCGGCGGCGGGCTTCCCCTCCAGGGCGAGGCCATCGCCGCCTTGAAATCCAACGGGCTGGTGTTCTGGCTGGACCGGGATCCGGGGGAGACCTACGACGCCCTGGACGTGTCCGGCCGCCCCCTGGCCCAGGCGGGACGGCAGAGCTTTATCCAGCGGTCTCATGACCGCTCCCCCGTCTACCGCCGCTGGGCGGACTGCATCATACCCTGCGGGGGCGGCCCGGCGGAGGCCGAACGCCTGATTTCCGCCATCTATATGGAGGTGCCTGAATCGTGAAATTTCTTGTCATCAATGGCCCCAACCTGAACCTGCTGGGCAGGCGGGAGCCGGGCATCTACGGCGGTCAGAGCTACGACGCCCTGTGCGCCCTGATCCGGGACCACGCCGCCGCCCACGGCTCCACGGCGGACTGCTTCCAGTCCAACCACGAGGGGGCCATCATCGACGAAATCCACGCCGCCGACGGCGTGTACGATGCCATCATCATCAACCCCGGGGCCTACACCCACTACAGCTACGCCATCCTGGACGCGCTGAAGGCGGTGGACGTACCCGCCTACGAGGTGCACATCAGCCACATTGACCAGCGGGAGCCCTTCCGGGCCGTCTCCGTCACCGCCCCCGCCTGCGTGGGCCAGCTCTACGGCCACGGCTTCCAAGGCTACCTCATGGCCATGGACTACTTTCTGGAGGGCGGAGCATGAAGCTGCAAGTGATCGGCGACCCCGTGCTCCACTCCAAGTCCCCCGTTATCCACGGGGCCATGCTAGCCGCCCTGGGGCTGGACGTCCCCTACACCGCTCAGGTTGTCCGACGGGGGGAGCTGCCCCGGTACCTGGCCTGGGCCAGGGACAACGGCGTCGCCGGCTTCAACGCCACCATGCCCCACAAGGAGGACCTGCCCCCCCTGCTGGGCGGCATCGACCCCGCGGCCAAAGCAGTGGGCGCGGTGAACACCGTCTGCCTCCGGGAGGGGAAGTGGCTGGGCTTCAACACCGACGGGGCCGGGGCTGTGGCCGCGATTAAGAACGGGCTGGAAATTGATCCCGCCGGGATGACCGTCGCCCTGCTGGGGGCGGGGGGCGCGGCGAAAGCCGTGGCCCTGGCGCTGTCCCAGGCGGGGGCGGAGCGGGTGTGGGTGTGCAACCGCACCCTCAGTCGGGCCCAGGAGCTGTGCGCCCAAGACCCCCTGGGGCGGCTGTCCCCCGCCGCCTTTGACCCGGCCACCCTGTCCGCCCTGGCGGGGCAGTCCCGGCTGCTGGTGAACTGCACCAACCTGGGGATGGAGGGCTGTCCCCATCAGTTTGAGGACTTCAGGTTCCTGGACGCCCTGCTGGAGGGGGCGGCGGTGTTTGACGCCATCTATCACCCCGCTGAGACGGAGCTGCTCTCACAGGCCCGCCGCCGGGGGCTGAAAACGCTGAACGGCCTGCCCATGCTGGTGAACCAGGCGGTGCTGGCCCTGGAGCACTTTTTAAACCGGCCCCTAGACCGAAAGGCCATGGCGGCGGTGGCGGCGGCCGCCCTAAATCAAATGTGAGGTGATATAAAATGTTAAAACCCCAACGTCTGCGCCCCGGCGACAAAGTCGCCATCGTCTCCCTGTCCAGAGGATCGCTGGGGGAGCCGCAGTTCCTCCACAAATACCATCTGGCAAAGGAGCGGCTGGAGCGGGACTACGGCCTGCGTGTGGTTGCCATGCCCAACGCCCTGAAGGGCATCGACTACCTGTACCGGCACCCGGAGGCCCGTGCCCAGGACCTGATGGACGCTTTCCGGGACCCGGAGATCAAGGCGGTGTTCTGCGCCATCGGCGGGGACGACACCGTCCGCCTGCTGCCCTATATCGACTTCGACGTGCTGAGAAACAACCCCAAAATCTTTACCGGCTTCTCCGACACCACCACCAACCACTTCATGATGTATAAGGCGGGGCTGGCGTCCTACTACGGCGGGGCCGTCATGAACAACTGGGCGGAATATGTGTCCATCAACGAGTACACGGCGGAGGCCATCGACAAGATCCTGTTCCATCCCCAGGACACCTGGACCATCCCGGCCAGCGGGTTTTGCAGCTACGAAACGGACAAGGTCTGGTGGGGCGAGGAGCACATAGATGAGGCCATCCCCCGGTTTCCCAACCCGGGCTACGAGATTTTGCAGGGGCACGGCAAAGCGTCCGGCCCCCTGCTGGGGGGCTGCATAGATGTATTCGAGATGCTGTTCGGCACGTCCCTGTGGCCCTCCCCCGAGGAGTGGCGGGGCAAGCTGTTGCTGCTGGAAACCAGCGAGGACGACATCGGGCCGGACTGGCTGACCTGGTTCCTCCGGGGCCTCCAGGCCCAGGGAGTGCTCCACGCCATCAACGGCATCGTGGTGGGCAAGCCCGCCTTTGCGGACAAGCTGGAGCCCTATAAAGAGGTGCTCCGGCAGGTGGTGGGCTTCGAGGCGGGACGGCCCGATCTGCCCATCCTGTACAATGTGAACGTGGGCCACGCCTACCCCATCGGGCTGTTCCCCCTGGGGCTGGAGTACGAGATCGACTGCGGGGCAAAAACCCTGACCCTGCTGGAGCCCGCCACCCTGTGACAAAGGAGGCCCCGTTATGGAGCTTTCAGCCAACGCGAAAATCAACCTGACCCTGGACATCCTGCGAAAGCGGGAGGACGGCTACCACGACCTCCAGATGGTGATGCAGTCCGTCACCCTGGCGGACGCGCTCACCGTCGCCCCCGCCCGGGAGGCGGAGGGCCAGGCGGTCTCCGACCTCCACTTCCTCCCCACCGGGGGCAAAAACCTGGTCCAGATAGCCGCCGCCGCCTTCCGCCAGGCCACTGGCCTGGGGGGCGAGGTGGACGTGTCCATCCAAAAGCACGTCCCCGTGTGCGCGGGGCTGGCCGGGGGCAGCGCCGATGCCGCCGCCGTGCTCACGGCCATGAACCGGCTCGCCGGGGCGGGGCTGTCCCCCGCCGAGCTGGCCAAAATCGGGGAGCGGGTGGGCTCCGACGTGCCCTTCTGCGTGCTGGGGGGCACCGCCCTGGCCGAGGGGCGCGGGGAAGTGCTCACCCCGCTGTCCCCCCTGCCCCCCTGCCATATCGTCGTCTGCAAGCCCCCCTTCTCCATCTCCACCCCCCAGCTGTTCGGCCGGGTGAACGTGCGCAAAATCGTCCGCCGCCCAGACACCGCCGGGGTGATTGCCGCCCTGGACGCGGGGGACCTGGCCGGGGTGGCCCGGCGGATGTACAACGTGTTTGAGGACGTGCTGGAGCCCCGTCGGGCCTCCGAGATCAGCGAGATCAAGGCGGCGCTCATCGACTGCGGGGCGCTGGGCGCGTCCATGTCGGGCAGCGGCCCGTCGGTGTTCGGCCTCTTTGACGATTCGGACAGCGCTCAGGCCGCCTGTGATCGTCTGCGGGAGACCTATCGGGATGTGTTTCTCTGCGGTCCGGCAGGGGCGGAATAATTTTTTCCTCCAGCGGTATAAAGTCAAAAAACACCGTCCATACTGTACTTATCCGCCCCGGCAAGCGGGGCTCACACAGTACATAGGACGGTGTTTTTATGAATACTCCCTCTTCTTCCAAGCTGCGCCGCTGGGAAGCGGCCCTGTTCCTGGCCTTTGGCCTGACCCTCACCGCAGGCGTGTGGGCCAACGCCAGCGAGAGTGCGCTGGCCGACCGGGTGCTGCGCCTCCACGTGATTGCCAACTCCGACGACCATTCCGACCAGGCCCGGAAGCTGCTGGTGCGGGACGCGGTGCTGGCCCAGGCGTCCCAGATCCTGGAGGGCGTGGAGGGGCGGCAGGAGGCGGAGGCCGCCCTGGCCCCCCATCTGGACGAGCTGGCCCAGGCGGGGGCAGACGCCCTGGCACGGACGGGAAGGTCCGAGCTGGTGGCCGTCGCCCTGGCGGACCAGTGGTTCCCCACCAAGGAGTACGACGGCTTTTCCCTCCCCGCCGGGCAGTACCGGGCGCTGAGGGTCGTCATCGGGGAAGGCAGGGGCCAGAACTGGTGGTGCGTGGTGTTCCCGCCCCTGTGCCTGGCCTCGGTGGCGGAGGAGTCCGTGGAGTCGGCGGCTGCGGGCGTGCTCAGCGAGGACCAGATCGCTCTCATCACCGGCCAGGACGGGGGCTATGTGCTGAAATTCCGCCTCATCGAGTGGTGGCAGGAGCTGACGGGCGGGCAATGACCATGAAAACAGCGGGGGAAAATATCCCCCGCTGTTTTGGCGTCTATCCGCTTGGACCGCCTGGGCTCAGATCCGTTTCCACACCGCCCCGCCGGGCACGTCGGTGACCTCCACGCCCTGGGCCTTCAGCTCGTCCCGGATGCGGTCGGCCTCGGCGAAATTCTTGGCCTTCTTGGCCTGGGCCCGCCGGAGCACCAGCCCGTCGATGACCGGGTCGCCCTCCCCCTGGATGGTGAAGCCGTCCGCCCCGGCGGTCTTGGCCTGGGCCTCCTCCTTCTCCCGCAGGGCCGCCGCCTTTTCCAGCAGCGACAGGGACAGCACCCGGTCAAAGCTCGCCAGCACGCCCCGCTTCGTCACGTCGTTCACCGGGGCCTTGAGCACGTCGTACAGGCAGGTCACACCCATAGAGGTGTTCAGGTCATTGCCCACTTGGGTGAGGAACTTCTCCTTAAACTGGGCGGCGGCCTCCTCGTCAACGGCTCCGTCCGTGCCGGTGAGGGCGGCGATGCGGCGGATCAGCTTGTTGTACGCCCCGGCGGCGTTGTCCAGGTTTTCCCAGGAAAACACCAGCCCCTTGCGGTAGTGGCTCTGGAGGCAGAAGAACCGGTAGGCCAGGGGGTCGTATCCCTTTTCCTCCAGCAGGGAGACGGTGAGGAATTCCCCCTTGGACTTGGACATCTTGCCGGAGTTGGTGTTCAGGTGGTGGACGTGGAACCACTGGGCGCACCAGGGATGGCCCAGGTACGCCTCGGACTGGGCGATCTCGTTGGTGTGGTGGGGGAAGGCGTTGTCCACGCCGCCGCAGTGGAGGTCGAGATATTCCCCGTTGTACTTCATGGAGATGCAGGAGCACTCGATGTGCCAGCCGGGGTAGCCCACGCCCCAGGGGGAATCCCATTTCAGCGCCTGGTCCTCGAACTTGGACTTGGTGAACCAGAGGACGAAATCGTTTTTATTGCGCTTGTTGGCGTCCTCCTCCACGCCTTCGCGCACGCCCACGGCCAAGTCCTCCTCGTCGTGGTCGTTGAACACGTAGTAGCGGTCCAGCTTGGAGGTGTCGAAGTACACGTTGCCTCCGGCTGCGTAGGCGTAACCCTTGTCGATGAGGCCGGACACCACCTTGATAAACTCGTCAATGAGCCCGGTAGCGGGCTGAACCACGTCGGGGGTCTTGATGTTCAGCTTGGCGCAGTCGTGGAAGAAAGCGTCGGTGTAGAACCTGGCGATGTCCATGACGGACTTGTTCTCCCGCTTGGCCCCCTTGAGCATCTTGTCCTCGCCGGTGTCCGCGTCGGAGGCCAGGTGGCCCACGTCGGTGATGTTCATCACCCGGTTCACATCATAGCCCTCATACCGCAGGAATTTTTCCAGCACATCCTCCATAATGTAGGAGCGCAGGTTTCCGATGTGGGCAAAGTGGTAGACCGTGGGGCCGCAGGTGTACATCTCCACCCGGCCGGGGGTGTGGGTCCGGAATTCTTCTTTCTTGTGGGTGGCGGAATTGTAAAGATACATGATATTGTCCTCCGTTTCAGGTTTTCTTCTCCTGTGTGTGTGCGGCGCAGGCCTCCCGCCGGCCCTCGATGTGGCACTGGTCCATCAGCTTTTCCAGCGCCTCCAGCCGGTCTGACAGGGCGGCGATGCGCTCCTGGGTGGGATTTTTCACGCTGGTCTGGTCCACCTCGTCGGCGTAGTGGGTGGACCGCCCCGCGATTCTCACGATCTGGGCCGGGATGCCCACGGCGGTGGCGTCGGCGGGCACCTCGCTCAGCACCACCGCGTTGGCGGCGATGCGGGCGTTATCCCCTACCTTGAAGGGGCCCAGCACCTTGGCCCCGGTGGAGATGAGCACGTTGTTGCCGATGGTGGGGTGGCGCTTGCCCTGGTCCTTGCCGGTGCCGCCCAGGGTGACGCCGTGGTAGATCAGGCAGTCGTCTCCCACCTCAGCGGTCTCGCCGATGACGATGCCCATGCCGTGGTCGATGACCAGGCGGCGGCCGATCTTCGCGCCGGGGTGAATTTCGATGCCCGTCCAGAACCGGCTCCACTGGGACACGAACCGGGCCAGGAATTTCAGGTTGTGACAGTGCAGGAAGTGGGCCAGTCTGTGGTAAAGGGTGGCGTGCACCCCGGGGTACAGCAGGAAAATCTCCAGCCTGCTCCGGGCCGCCGGGTCCCGGGCCTGGTAGGCCCGCAGCGTCTCGCCCAATCGGGTCATAGAAAAAGCTCCTCCTTGTCCATAAAACAAAAAGCTCCCATGCCCGGATGGCATGAGAGGCGATTTCACTCGCGGTTCCACTCTCGTTTGTTGCTCATGGCCGTGACGTGGCCGGACGGAGGGCGCCCATGTCCCCCTCGCTCCCGCTTGCATTTCGTCCGGAGCTTCCCCCAGGGCCGCTTCCAGCCAACGGCGGCCCCTCTCTGGCGGTTCCAAACCGGACTACTTCCCGCGTTCATCACGATATTTGGTTTTTCATACCGTTCCAGTATATTATCACAGGGAAGGAAAGGTGTCAAGCGGGAGGAGCTCTTTTTACAGGCTAAACGGCCTGTTTCAGATATATTTTGCGCCGGAGACCACATTTCCGTTGCGCTTTTCCACAAAATCCGGTATACTGTTGCCATCTATCCTTGTCAATTTCTGCAAAGGAAGGAGAATAACCATGGATCAGAGATTAGAACCCCTGTTTACCCCCTGGAAAATCGGGAACTGCGAGATCAAAAACCGCGTCGTGCTCACCTCCATGGGCGGCACGGACCTGTTCGGCTGGATGGAGAAGAACCACTTCGACCGCGCCGGGGCCCGGTTCATCCTGGAGGCGGCCCGGAACAACGTGGGGCTGGTGCTCCCCGGCTGCCAGCCGGTGTACAACCCCATGTTCGGCCAGTGGCTGCACAAAAACAGGCGGATGTACCAGACCCTGAAGGAGTGGCTGCCCGAGTTCCACAAGACCGGGGCCAAGCTGTTTATCCAGCTCACCGCGGGCTTTGGCCGCTCCTTCACCATCAGCCCCATGATGGAGAAGCTGTACGTCAACCCCGCCCTCCGGGCCGCCTCCAGGCCCTTTATGGACCTGGACAAGATTACCGCCTCCGCCAGCCCCGCCCCCAACCGCTGGTCGGACAAGGTGCCCTCCCGGGCGCTGACGGTGGGGGAGATCCGGGAATTTGTGGATGCCTTCGCCCAGACCGCCCAGCTCCTCCGGGAGGCGGGGGTGGACGGGGTGGAGATCCACGCCGTCCACGAGGGCTATCTGCTGGACCAGTTTACGCTGAAGTACGTGAACAAGCGCACCGACCAGTACGGCGGCTCCTTTGAGAACCGCTACCGCTTCCCGGCGGAGATCGTCCAGGCCATTAAGGCGGCCTGCGGGCAGGACTTCCCCGTCTCCCTGCGGTACAGCGTGGTGTCCAAGACCAAGGGCTTCCGCCAGGGGGCCCTGCCCGGCGAGGACTTCGTGGAGGCGGGGCGGGACAGGTCGGAGTCCGAGCGGGCGGCGAAATACCTCCAGGACGCGGGGTACGACATGCTCAACTGCGACAACGGCACCTACGACGCCTGGTACTGGGCCCATCCCCCCATCTACATGCCGGAGAACTGCAACCTGGCCGACGTGGAGCACATCAAGCGGTTTGTGGACATACCCGTGGTGTGCGCCGGGCGGCTGGACCCCCGGGCCGCGGCGGACTCCATCGCGGCGGGCAGGCTGGACGGCGCGGGCTTTGCCCGGCAGTTCCTGGCCGACCAGCGGTGGGTCACCAAGCTGATGGAGGGCAGGGAGAAGGACATCCGGCCCTGCATCCTGTGCCACAACGGCTGCTTCAACATGTGCCACTACGAGGGGGTGCCCAACGACCAGGACCTGGGGGACAGCCTGCACCTGGCCCGGTGTGCCGTCAACGCGGAGACCATGCAGTGGGACCGGCACTACATCAAAAAGACCATCTCGCCCAAGCGGGTGCACATCATCGGCGGCGGCCTGGGCGGCATGGAGGCGGCCCGGGTGCTGACGCTCCGGGGCCACACCCCCATCATCTACGAAAAGGGCGACGAGCTGGGCGGGGCGTTCATCGCCGCCGGGGCGGAGTCCTATAAGGGCAAGCTCCGGGACCTGCTGAGCTGGTACAAGCGGCAGATGGCGCTGATGCACGTGGAGATCCACCTGAACCAGGAGATCAGGGACGTGGCCCGGTTCGGCACGGACCAGGTCATCATCGCCACCGGGGCGGCACCCATCATCCTGCGGGGCGTCCACGGACACGAGCGGATGGTTGAGGCCATCGAATTTTTGAACGGGGAGAAAACCGTGGGACAGCGGGTGGCCGTCATCGGCGGCGGGCTGACCGGGTGCGAGATCGCCTATGAGCTGGCCCTCCAGGGGAAGGAACCCGTCATCGTTGAGATGAAAAACGATCTGGTGGCCCAGAAGGGCGTGTGCCTGGCCAACAGCTCCTATCTGCGGGAGTGGTTTGCCCTGCACAAGGTGCCGGTGCACCTGGAGACCACCCTCACCGCGGTTCACCAGGACAAGGTGCTCTGCCGGGACAAGGACGGCAGGACGGTGGAGATTCCCTGCGACAGCGTCATCAGCTCCGTGGGCTATCTGCCCAACCCCCTGGAGGGCAGGGGCCGGAACATCCGCTTCGTGGGCGACTGCAAACAGGTGGGCAACGTGAAAACCGTGATTTGGGGCGCCTATGAGACGGCCATGAAGATTTGAGGAGGACGCATATGAAGAAACGGCGCAAGCGCACACTGGCCGTCATGGCCGCGAAAAAGGCAGGGGGGCTGCTCCTGGACCGAGCGGCGGCACGGGGCAGGAAGCCTCAGAGGAGGAAGCAGCCCCAGCCGCCCAAGCAGTGCCCCTATGCCAAGGCGGCGGGAACCGCCCTGGCCGTGACAGGGGCCGCGGCGGGGGCCGCCCTGGGGGCGGCGGTGCTCCACGCCGCCGTCACCCCCCGGAAGAAATCCCAATACGTCCCCACACCGGACAAGCGGGCCAAGGGCTACGCCCAGAAGCTGTCCGCCATGGTCCAGTGCGACACCACCTCCCACGCGGGCGTGGCGGAGACGGAGAAGTTCCTGGCCTTCCATAAGGAGCTGGAGCGGTTGTTCCCCCTGGTCCACCGGGACCTGGAGAAAACCGTTATTGACGGCAACCTGCTGTTCCGCTGGAAGGGCCGCACCGACGCGGCCCCCATCGTCCTCATGAGCCACCAGGACGTGGTGCCCGCCGAGGGCGAGTGGCTCCACCCGCCCTTCTCCGGGGACATCGCCGACGGCAAGGTGTGGGGCCGGGGGGCCTTCGACACCAAGGCGTCCCTGATGGCCTTCTTCCAGGCGGCGGAGGAGCTGCTGGCCGAGAACTACGTGCCCCAGTGCGACGTGTACCTGGCCTCCTCCTGCACCGAGGAGTGGGCGGGGGACGGCGCGCCCAAGCTGGTGGCGGAGCTCCAGCGCCGGGGGGTGCGCCCCTTCCTGGTCATTGACGAGGGCGGCGGCATCATCACCGACCCCATCGGCGGCGTCAAGGGCAATTTCGCCATGGTGGGCGTGTTTGAAAAGGGCAAGGCGGACGTGCGCTTCACCGCCCGCAGCTCCGGCGGGCACGCCAGCGCCCCGGAGAAGAACAGCCCCATTGCCCGGCTGTCCGCCTTCGTCCACGAGGTGGAGACCAAGCCCCCCTTCCGGCGGAAGTTCCTGCCCGAGGTGAAGGCCATGTTCCGGCGGCTGGCCCCTTACGCCCCCTTCCGCCTGCGGCTGGTGATGGGCAACCTGTGGCTGTTCGGGCCGGTGATGAAGCGGGCCATGCCCGCCATATCCGCCCAGGCGGCGGCCATGCTCCAGACCACCATCGCCTTCACCATGCAGTCCGGGTCGGACGCCTGCAACGTGCTGCCCCAGGAGGCCACGGTCAGCGCCAACCTGCGCTTCATCCCCCACCAGGGGGAGGGGGAGAGCCTGGAGCTGGTCCGGAAGCTGGCGGACAAACACGGCCTGGAGATGGAGGTCATCCACTCCAGCGACTACACCCCGCCGGTGGACATACACGGCCCCGCGTTCCTCCAGGTGGAGCAGATCATCGAGAAGACCTTCCCCGGCCTGCCCGTGTGCCCCTACGTCATGACCGGGGCCACCGACGCCAGCTTCTATCAGGCCATCTGCGACAGCTGTATCCGCTTTGCCCCGGTGGTGGCCGGGCCGGAGCAGATGGCGGGCATGCACGGCCTGAACGAGAACATGGGGGTGGACTGCCTGCCCGGGGCGGTGGACTTCTACAAAAACCTGATCCGCGCCCAGCAGGGGCGGTAAGGCCCGCGCTGAATTTGTAACCATACTGTAACTTCTTTTTGGTTGACAATGTAAACCTGCTGTGCTATAGTAGGACTACAAAGTAAACCAAACGGGGGGAATGAACCATGACATGGAAGCATGACGCGGGCGAGGCCAAGCTCACCACCAGCGAGTGGAGCGTGCTCACCTGCCTGTGGGAGGACAGCCCGCGCACCGTGATGCAGCTGGTGGCGGACCTGGCCCAGCGGGTGGGCTGGGCCAAGAGCACCACCATCACCACCCTGCGCCGCATGGAGGAGAAGGGCCTGCTCCACGTGGAGCAGACGGGCCGGGGCAAGTCCTACTCCCCGGCGGTGGAGCGGGAGCAGGCGGCCACCGCCGAGACCCACAGCTTTTTGGACCGGGTGTACCAGGGCAGCGTGGGGCTGATGATGAGCGCCATGGCCAAGCGCCAGGAGCTGTCCGCCGACGAGGTGGCCGAGCTGCGGTCCATCCTGGACCGGATCGAGGAGGGGAAATAAGATGGCCGTCATGCTGCTGGAGTGGGTGTTTACCTCCGTGTTCCTGATTTTGGTCGTGCTGGCCCTCCGGGCCGCCCTGGGGAGGCGCGTCAGCGCCGGGCTGCGGTACGCCCTGTGGGCGGTGGTGCTGGTGCGGCTGCTGGTGCCGGTGCAGCTGTTCACCACCCCCATCGCCGGGACTTGGGTGGTGACGGAGAAGCGCGCCGAGCAGGCCATATACGCCCCGACAAGCCCGCCCATTACCCAGGCGGGACAGGACGGCGCACTGTCCCTGGGCGGGGAGGGCGAGCCTTCGGCAGTCCGGAACAATTTCCCCCAAGCGCCCAACCCGCCCACGGTTCCCGACCCGCCGGAGCCTTTCGACTTTGACAACCTCCCCGGCTGGGTGGGGTATCTGGGCTGGGCGTGGCTGGCGGGGTCGGCGGCGGTGGCGCTTGTCTTCCTGGCGTCGAATCTGCGGTTTTATGGGTGGCTGCGCCGGGCGCGCATCGCCCTGGAGGGGGCGGACTGCCCCCTGCGGGTGTACGTGGCGGTGGGCCTGCCCTCCCCGTGCCTGTTCGGGATCGTCCGCCCGGCGGTCTACGTCACCCCCGAGGCGGCGGCGGACCCGGATATGCTCCGCCACGTGCTGGCCCACGAGCTGACCCATTGCCGCCACGCCGACCACCTCTGGAGCCTCTTGCGGTGCGCGGCGCTGGCGGCCCACTGGTGGAACCCGCTGGTGTGGGCGTCGGCGGTGCTCAGCCGGCGGGACGCGGAGCTGGCCTGTGACGAGGGCGCTTTGAAACGGCTGGGGGACGGCCAGCGGGCGGGGTACGGGAACACCCTGCTGGCCCTGGTCACCGCCAAGCCCCGGCCGGGCGACCTGTTCCGGTGCGCCACCACCATGGCGGGGGACAAGAAGAGCCTCAAGGAGCGCGTCAGCCGCATCGCCGCCGCGCCGAAGCGCGTTGTATGGGCGGTTGCAGTTGCGGTGCTGGTGACGGCGCTGGCCTGCGTGTGCGCTTTCGGGCAGGCGGCGGAGCCGTCGGAGGCCGACGGGCCGGACCCGTCCCCGGAGCCCACTGCCGGCCAGGACGTGCCGGAGGTGGAGATTGCCTTTGCCCACGCCGGGAACGACCCCGCGTCCGGCTTTGCCGTTCCGGAGGACGTGCTGGACGTGGCTATCGACATGGTGAGCCGGGGTTTCCGGCAGAGAGCCCCTGAAGGGATCATAAGGCCGGGCTGGGGCGAGTACAATGAGGAAACTGGGCGCTGGGACAGGGTGGAAGACCTGGACCCGGACCACGCTGCGAGGTTCGACCGGGTGCGCATCAGCGCCATGGAGGGCCCCTGGCTGGAGACGTGCCGGGGCGTGGAGATCGAGACATGGCGTATCAACTACGAGTACCACACCACCACGCCCGAGGCGGCGGAAAACGTCATCGTGGGCGGGATGTATCTCACCGAGGATGGCTGGCTGTGCCCTACCTATCCTAACTGCACCTACCTGTTTTTCCAGGTGGAGGGGGATAAGAGGCATTTTCTCATCACTGCCTTGAAGAACGACTGCAGTCCGGAGAGCACAGAGAGCGGCAGGGAGAGATTTTATAGGGAGGTGGGCGAGCTGCTGGAGCAGCGGGGGCTGGCGGCCCCGTCCGACTTCCCCCGGACCGACCTGAACCGCAACGGCGTGCCGGAGACCCTCCAGGTCTACATGATCGACGGAGGGGCAGGCCAGCGGCTGGACGTCTTGGAGAACGGGGACGTGATCTTCTCCGAGGAGGGCTATTACGCCCACGCGGGCTATAACGCCCTGTTCCTGTACCGGGACGGCGGGCAGGACTATCTCCTGCGCTACAACCCCTATATGGGCCAGGGCTGGTGTACCTACAGCTACAAGCTGTTCACCCTGGAGAACGGGGAGGAAAAACCGGCGCGGGAGGGTGAGATCGAATTCGACGTCAACTTCCACCCCCTCCAGCACCAGAGCTTTGAGCCCGAGGCCATCGCCGCCTTTATGGACGAGGTCAACGGCCTGCTGGCGGACAGCGTCCAGCTCTTCAATACCGACGGGGACCTGCTGGATACCTTTGAAAAGGAGGGGCGGCTGTACGACAGCCTGGGCTGGCTGGACTGGTTTGAGGGCGGCTTCGTCCGGGACGAGGGCAAATCCCTGCTGGAAAACCTGCGGGACTTCCAGGCCGCCATGGAGGCGGAGTGGTACGCGGTGGAGCCCACGCTGTTTGTGATGAACGAGACATAAAGAGAGGGCCCCTTATAAATTAAGTGGAACGGCCGCCGGGGCATACGCCCCGGCGGCTGTTTTACCCGTTCATTTGTCCGTGTAGTCAAACGCATGTCCCAAAAAATTCCACGAAAATTTGCAGGTTTTGGTGGATGAAATGCAAATCCGTTATTGACACAGCCCTAGTAATTCGCTATAATATTTAAAAATCGTAAAAGGGAGCGGTCCATATTCAGCGGCGGAAATGAATCGGACCGCTTTTGCACTTGCAAAGCTGCGCGGCGTGCCAGTTCCTGGGGCGTGGGAGCCGCGCTGTATTTTCACGGGCGCAGTTTAACAGAGCAGTGCTTTGTAGCACTGAACGGGATATATCCCGTTTTTCTGTTCCCCAAGGGGGAACAGAATGGCTTTGGTTTAACCTGAGCAGGATGGGCGGCAAAACCGTTTTGCCCGGTTAAATATAAAAATAGTTGAAACAGGAGGATAAACATGAAGAAGATCGTAAGCCTTGTGCTGGCCATGGCCATGATGCTGAGCCTGTTTGCCTGCAGCGGCGGCAATGCTGACAGCAGCTCGCCCGTTACTGCGCCGCCGGACGACAACAGCTCCGCCCCCAGCCAGGAGGTTGAGGGCCCCGCTTACCTGAACACCACCGTTGACAACGACGAGATCGCTGATCTGGCGCTGGGTGAGTTCACCGAGGCCTATACCAAGTCCCTGACCACCAGCAGCATCTCCGAGCGGTACGCCTTGATGGCCATCGCCGAGGCCAAGATGCTGGAGAGCGGCGTGTTCATGCCCCTCAGCACCAATCAGGGCGGTCTCTACGCCATCAGCCGCGTCGCGCCCTACACCGCTTCCCCCGCCCTGTGGGGCCTGGACAGCGACCGCGTGTACCAGCTCCTGATCACCAACGAGATCATCACCGGCGCGGACCGCACCGCCATGAAGGAGAAGTGGGTGGAGCTGAAGGGCACCGGCACCTACCTGGAGTGGGCCCGGCAGTACCTGCTGGACCAGGGCTATACCCTGAAGGATACCTATAACCGCATCTACAGCGACGACAACACCACCTGGGACACCCTGGCCGACAACCGTCAGGCTACCTCCGACGTGCTGGTGCACACCCTGAGCAACCTGCTGGAGTACGACGTGGAGAACGAGCTGCAGCCCGCCATGGCCGAGAGCTATGAGGTCTCCGACGACGGCCTGACCTACACCTTCCACATCCGCCAGGGCAATGTGTGGGTGGACAACCAGGGCCGTGAGCTGGGCCCCGTCACCGCCGACGACTGGGTGGCCGGCCTGCAGCACGCGCTGGATAACCCCGGCAACCTGGAGTATCTGGTGGACGGCGTCATCGTGGGCGTGTCCGAGTACCTGGCCGGCGGCAGCTTTGACGACGTGGGCGTGAAGGCTGTGGATGAGTACACCCTCCAGTACACCCTGACCGACGACATCTACTACTTCCCCACCATGCTGTGCTACTCCCTGTTCTGCCCCATGAACCGCGCCTACTATGAGTCCCAGGGCGGCAAGTTCGGCGCTGAGTACAATCCCTCCGCCGAGAGCTACAACTACGGCAAGGGCCCCGACAGCATCGCCTACTGCGGCCCCTACCTGGTCACCAGCCACACCGATAAGAACTCCTATAGGTTTGAGGCCAACTCCAGGTATTGGGACGCCGACGCCGTCACCATCAAGACCGCCAACTGGACCTATGACGACGGCGTGGACGTGATGCGCGCCTATAACGAGTTTATCGCCGGCAACCTGGATTCCTGCGCCCTGACCACCAACGTGCTGGAGAAGTGCCGTCAGGACGGCTACTTCGACGAGTACCACTACGTCAGCACCCCCGACTCCAGCTCCATGGTGGGCTGGTTCAACCTGAACCGCGGCAGCTGGGCCAACTACAACGACGACACCAAGATCGTCTCCACCCAGGACGACGACGCCAAGGCCCGCACTCACACCGCCCTGCTGAACCAGAACTTCCGTATGGCCATCGTCACCGGCGTGGACCGCGGCGCTTACAACGCCCAGGCCGTGGGCGAGGAAGTGAAGTACAACAAGCTGATCAACTCCTACGTGCTGGGCACCCTGGTGCAGCTGCCTGAGGAGATTACCGTGGACATCAACGGCACCGCCACCACCTTCCCCGCCGGCACCAACTTCGGCGAGATCGTCCAGGCCCAGATTACCGCCGACGGCTATCCCATGAAGGTCTTTGACCCCGAGGCCGAGGAAGGCGCGGGCAGCTCCGTGGGCTTCGACGGCTGGTACAACGCCAGCGCCTCCAAGGAGTTCCTGAACAAGGCCGTGGCCGAGCTGGCCGAGCTGGGCGTGGAGGTCTCCGCGGAGAACCCCATCCAGATCGATATGCCCATGGCCTCCTTCTACGAGCCCTATAAGAACCGCGCCCAGGCTTTCAAGGTGTCCCTGGAGGAGACCTCCGGCGGCCTGATCCAGGTCAACCTGTACGACACCGCGGATTGGCAGGAAATGTACGACGCCGGTTACTATGGCGAGCTCCCCTCCGACATGAACTACGACTTCTATGACTTCTCCGGCTGGGGCCCCGACTACGGCGATCCCGCCACCTACCTGAACACCCTGTATCCCGCCGGCGGCGGCGATCAGCTCAAGAGCATCGGCCTGGAGGGCTGATGACGCGCCCGGTTCACCGGCAGTATTCAAGCAATAAGAGTTTATGCTGCGGGAGAATGGAAGCAATTCCATTCTCCCGCGGTTGTTAAGGGACGAGGTGACTCAGCAAATGGGAAAATATCTAGTCAAACGTCTGCTGCACGGCGTGGTTTCCATTATTATCGTGGTGGGTATCGTCATGGTGATGATCTACTCCATGCTGGACCGGAAGTCTATTTTCGCCCAGGACCCGGTATGGAGTAAGCAGTCGGGCAACCAGAAGACGACGTATATGTACCAGAAATGGGAGAACTACGGCTATCTGGATTACGTGACCTACGGGGAATACCTGCAGGCGCTGGCCATGAACGGTGAAATCACGGAGGAGGTCCGGGCCGCTGCGGCGAGCATCGGCAGAACAGAGGATCTGGACTCTGAGATTGTCCAGCAATATGTGGCCCAGTTCAAGCAGTATTACGAGTCCCAGGGGTACACGATCGAGCGGATGGACGCGGTAATGAGCGGGAGAAAGCTGGCCAAGGGCGGACAGCAGCAGCTCTTTGCCTACAAGAACCATCCCCTGATTCATCGGCTGTGGGGATATCTCACCGGACTGGTGCAGGTGGACAACATCCACAGTGTGCAGGAGGACATCGGTGAACGTGGTCTCACCTTCACCTGGCACGATCCTGCCTATGACGACGGGCGGCTTTCGCCAGCCATCATCGGCAACGGCACGCAGCACAAATACCTGCTCTATATGGACGACCAGTTCCCCTATCTCCACCAGAATCTGGCTACCATTCGTCTGGGCGCCTCCTACACGGTGAACACCGGCATCGACGTGTTCACCACCATGACATCTACCCAGGGCTCCTATGTGCTGTCTCCCATGACCTTCCCCACGGGCCTGCATGAGAACAGCGCGGACGACCTGCACAGCGCCACCTATCAGGCGGGCTCCCGGGAGGGCAACCCGGTCAACGCCGCCCGATTTACGGATGACTACACCAACGTCACCACGGTGAAGCGGGGCATGTCCAAAATGGGTTACTCCTTTGTGATTGGCATCATTTCGGTGGTCACGGCCTATGTGCTGGGCGTGCCCATCGGTATCCTCATGGCCCGGAAGAAGGACAAGCTGATCGATAAGATTGGCACGATCTATATCGTGTTTATCATCGCGGTGCCCTCCCTGGCTTATATCTTCCTGTTCAAAGCTGTCGGCACCACCGTATTCGGGCTGCCGGGCACCTTTGATATGGAATCCAGCAGCAAGCTGATGTTCCTCCTGCCCATCATATCGCTGGCGCTGCCCATGGTGGCCAACCTAATGAAGTGGACGCGCCGGTATATGATTGACCAGATGAACTCGGATTACGTGAAATTCGCCCGGTCCGGCGGCCTGTCGGAGGGGGAGATTTTCACCAAGCACATCCTGAAAAACGCCGCCATTCCCATTGTTCACGGCATCCCCGGCAGCGTGCTCGGGTCCCTGGTGGGAGCCATCATCACGGAGCGCGTGTATGTGGTCCCCGGCGCCGGCAACCTGCTGACGGAGGCCGTCACCAAATACGACAACGGCGTAATCGTGGGCGTGACGCTGTTTTACTCGGTGCTTACCGTGGTTTCCGTCATTCTGGGCGATATACTGATGGCGACGGTGGACCCGCGCATTTCGTTCTCGACGAAGGATAGGTGAGAGCTATGGATCATGATTTGAAGAATTTAGGCATGTCGGAGGAGAAGCTGTTCTCCTTCCACGACCACAGCAGCCTGGAGTCGGAGAGGATCACCGCGCCCCGGTACTCCTACTGGCAGTCGGTATTCCGCGTGTTCTTCCGCAATAAGCTGAACATCGTCATACTGGCCTTGCTGGTGGTTGTCATCGCGTTCGCGTATATCTATCCCTCCGTAACCCATTACGACCAGTTTGTCAACCTAATGGACCCTTCGACAAAGCATCTGAGCCCCGCCGCCGCGGTGAACAAGTTCGGCATGGATATCAAGTGGATTCTGGGCACCGGCGCCGCCGGACAGTCCACCTTCCAATCGATCTGGAACGGCTCGCGCATCTCCATCTCCCTGGCCTTCATCTGCGCCGCCATCAATATAACCATCGGCGTAGTGGTGGGCGCGGTCTGGGGCTTCTCCAAGCGGGTGGACATCATCATGATGGAGGTCTACAACATCGTTGGCAACGTGCCCTATATCCTGCTCATCTCCGTGTTGGTGATGCTGTTTACCGCCAGCTTCTGGACCATGGTGTTTGCGCTGACCATCACCGGCTGGCTGAGCATTGCCTATTTCATCCGCACCCAAGTGGTAATCATCCGCGACCGGGAGTACAACCTGGCCTCCCGGTGCCTGGGCACTTCCACGGTTAAGATCGCTATGAAGAACATCCTGCCCTTCATGACCTCTGTGATCGTCACCCTGCTGGCCACCGAGATTCCCTCCTATATCTCTTACGAGGTGTTCCTGTCCTATATCGGCTTGGGCCTGACCGATATGTCCCTGGGCCGGCTGATCTATGAGGCGGAGGGCGCCATGGTCACCCCGGGCTGGGAATTCGAGTTCTGGAGCCCGGTGGCCATTTCCGCCGTCATCACCGTGGTGCTGTACGTGATCGGCCAAAACCTGGGCGACGCGTCCGATCCCAGGACCCATATGTAAGGGGGCGGCAGCCATGGAAGAGAAAAAAGTATTGCTGTCCATCAAGGACCTGGACGTGAAGTTCCGGGTGCGCAGCAGGGTCCTCACCGCCATCCGGGGCATTTCCCTGGACATCTACGAGAACGAGTCCATCGCCATCGTGGGCGAGTCCGGCTCCGGCAAGTCGGTGTTCACCAAGACCTTTGCGGGCATGCTGGACTCCAACGGCTATATTGACAACGGCTCCATCATCTTCAGCGACGACGAGCTGGCGGACACCGTGGTCAAAATTGACGGGCTGGCCAACAAGCTGATGGCCCATGCCCGGAAAAAGCTGGACGAGTACTCCCGCCTGGAGCTGGGCGCGGCCACCTACCGCCAGATTCTGGAGCTGGAGAGCGAGAAGAAGGAGCGCAGCGGCCCAAGCTCGGAAGAGCGGGCGGCCCAGGAGGAAGAGCTCCAGAACCTGCTGCACGAGCGCACTGAGGTGTTTAACCTGAAGCAGACCCTGGACCCTGCCAAGGAGAAGGCCGAGATCAAGCGGATGGCCCAGGAAATCAAAGACTATGATGAGAAAATCAAGGCGCTGAAGCGGAAGAACGAGCAGCTGGCCCGGGAGAAAAAGCACGCGGCGGAGACTGACAGCGCCTATATGAAGCGCTACAGTGAGCGCTCCGCCAAGCTCCACGCCCAGTATGACAAGGAGATCAAGGGCGAGATTTCCCAGGAAGCAATGAAACGCAACGAGATCTTGGCCAAGGAGATTTACCTGTCTGTGGGCCGTTTTGGCCTGAAAAAGCGGGTGCAGTTCACCAATCAGCTGCTGAATGCGCTGAAAAAGGCCATGCAGCTGGGGGTGGACCTGTCCGACGAGAGCCAGCGCAACGCGGTGTTTGACAACGTGGCCTTCCGAGTGCGTTACCTGGACGAGACGCCGGAGCAGCTCCACGGCACCTGCGTCCTGAACCTGGCCAACGTGAAGTACGCCAAGGACTGGACCCAGATCCGCGGCAAGCGCATCGCCACCGTGTTCCAGGACCCCATGACCTCCCTGAACCCCATCATCACCATCGGCAAGCAGATCACGTCCATCATCCTCAAGCATCAGGACTGCACCGAGGCGGAGGCCCGCCGCCGCGCCCTGGAGCTGATGCACAAGGTGGGCATCCCCAACGCCGCCGCCCGATTCGACGACTACCCCTTCCAGTATTCCGGCGGCATGCGCCAGCGCATTGTCATCGCCATCGCCCTGTCCTGCCAGCCCAAAATTTTGATCTGCGACGAGCCCACCACCGCCCTGGACGTGACCATCCAGGCCCAGATCCTCCAGCTTATCAAGGACCTGCAAAAGGAGTTCAACTACACCATCGTGTTCATCACCCACGACCTGGGGGTGGTGGCCAACATCGCCGACCGCGTGGCGGTGCTGTACGCCGGCCAGATCATCGAGCTGGGCACGGTGCGCGACGTGTTCTACGACCCCCGGCACCCCTATACCTGGGCGCTGCTGTCCTCTCTGCCCCAGCTGGCCCAGAAGAACACCAAGCTGTACTCCATCACCGGCACCCCGCCCTCCCTGTATAACCAGATTGTGGGCGACGCCTTCGCGCCCCGCAACCCCTACTGCCTGGAGATCGACACCGTGGCCGAGCCCCCCATGTTCCAGGTCAGCGAGACCCACTTCGCCAAGACCTGGCTGCTGGACCCCCGGGCCCCCAGGATCGACAAGCCGGAAGGCATTCAGGACATTCATCAGAAGCTGATGGAAGCATTCAATATTTAAGGAGGGCCGGACTGTGAGTCAAGAGAAAGTGAAAGAGGTCCGCTCCTCCGTCCTGCCGGAGCACGGACCGTTGGACGAAAACGGCAGGGAAATCCTGTTGTCCCTGAAAAATGTGGACATCACCTTTGGCAAGGGGGACACCGCGGTCCGCGCGGTGCAGAACGCCTCCTTCGACATCTACAAGGGGGAGACCTTCTCCCTGGTGGGTGAGTCCGGCTCGGGCAAGACCACCGTGGGCCGGGCGGTGATTCGGGTGAACCCCCTGGCTGCCGGCACGATCACCTACAAAGGGGTGCGCATCTCCGGCAAGATCCCCCGGGCGCTGGACCGGGAGGTCATCCGCAACGTGCAGATGGTGTTCCAGGACCCGGCGGCGTCGCTGAACGAGCGCGCCACGGTGGACTACATCATCTCCGAGGGCCTGTACAACTTCCACCTGTTTGAGAACGAGGCCGACCGCGTGCGCAAGGTGGAGACTATGATTGAGGAGGTGGGCCTGCTCCCCGAGCACCTGACCCGCTACCCCCACGAGTTTTCCGGCGGCCAGCGCCAGCGCATCGGCATCGCCCGGGCCATGGTCATGGAGCCGGAGCTGGTGGTGGCCGACGAGCCCATCTCTGCCCTGGACGTGTCCATCCGCGCCCAGGTGCTCAATCTAATGAAGAAGTTCCAGGAGGAAAAGGGGCTGACCTATCTGTTCATCGCCCACGACCTGTCCGTGGTGCGCTTCATCTCCGACCGCATCGGCGTTATTTACAAGGGGCGCATCGTGGAGGTGGCCGAGGCGGAGGAGCTGTTCAACTACCCCCTCCACCCCTACACCCATTCCCTGATCTCCGCCATCCCTATCCCCGACCCGGAGCTGGAGAAGAATAAGGTGCTGTTCACCTATGACCCCTCCATTCACGACTACAATGAGGACAAGCCGGAGTTCGTGTGCATCGGCCACGACCACTATGTCTACGGCAACAAGAAGGAGATCGCGGAGTATAAGGCCATCCGTGACGCGGGCGTGCCCGTGAAGCCCATCACTATTCGGGACCCCAACGCCCCCCAGACGAGTGATTCCGAGGCGGAGAAACGGAAAAGGGAGGAGGCTCTGGCCGCCTCGGTGCGGGAGGAGGAGCTGCTCATCCACCCCACCCACGACACCGGCAGCGTTTGGTATACCATTCTGTCCTTTATCCTGCCCATTCTGGGCTTTATTGCCATGGCGGTGTTCCAGCACTTCCACCACTTCCGCAACGCCAAAGCCTGTAGGAGGGGCGCTGTGGCCGGAATTGTCTTCCTGGCCGCCATCATCCTGATCTTCCTGCTGCTGCTGGTGCTGACGGTGATTTGACCTTGGCGCGCTACGCGAGAGACAAGCGGCCCCATATCAAGCCGGTGGAGAAAATCCAGCTGTCCGAGGACAACACCGTCCGCCGGATCATTGCCGCGGCGCTGTTCCTGCTCCTTGGAGGGGTGGCGCTGGCCTACGCCGTCATCCAGATGTTTACGTCGGAGTCCGGCTGGCAGGCCATCCAGACGGGTGCGTCGGAGGGCGCCACCTGCGGGGAGGAGTTCAACTTCCAGTACGAGCTGGGGGCGGAAGGCCAGTCCGCGGCGGCGGAGAGCCGGACGCTGACCCGGCTGTACACCCAGGCCTGCCAGACGGCCTACCGGCTGTTCCACACGGAGGAGAGCTTTGAGGGCGTGATCAACCTGCGGGAGATCAGCCTGCGGCCCAATGAGGTGCTGGAGGTGGACGGGGTCCTGTACCGGGCCTTTGAGACCGTTCAGGAGGCGGGGGACCGCACGGTGTACCTGGGGCCGGTATACGCCCGGTATGAAGACCTGTTCTACTGTGAGGACGACGTCCAGCTGGCGGACTTTGACCCCCGGCTCAGCCAGTCGGTGGCGGAGGAGTACGCCGGGATTGCCGCCTACGCCTCAGACCCCGGCCATATCGACGTGGAGCTGCTGGGAGACAACCGGATCCGCCTGCGTGTATCGGAGGAATATCTGGATTACGCGCGGCGGGAGGGCATCGACCATTTCCTGGATTTTGGCTGGATGCGCAACGCGTTTATCGTGGACTTTCTGGCGGAGACGATGATGGACAGCGGCTTTACTCACGGCTGCATCACCAGCTTTGACGGCTTTGCCCGCTGTCTGGACAGCCGGGACGTGGGCTACGGCCTGAACCTGCTGGAACAGCGAGAGGGCAGCCCCATCCAGATGGGCACCATGGAGTACCGGGGGCCCATGAGCCTGGCGGGCCTGCGGACCTTTCCCGCGGCGACGGGGGACGAGCGGCGGATTTACCGCCTGCGAAGCGGCGAGATACGGACCCTGTATCTGGACCCGGCGGACGGGCTGTGCAGGAGCGCGGCGGACAGCATGGTGTTCTATTCCCGGACCCGGAGCTGTGCCGAGCTGGCGTTGGAGGCCGCCCCGGTTTTCATCGCGGACGCGCTGGAGCCGACCGCAGTGCAGGGGCTGAGCGGCCGGGACGTCCAATTTATCCTGTGCTGGGACGAGCGGCTGTACACGGCAGACCCCCAGCTGACCGTCTCAAATCTTCGCGAGGGCTGCACGCTGCTGCGGTTCTGAGCGGCGGCATTTCATCAAAAAAACGGAAATCCCCAGGTTTATATGACCTGGGGATTTTCTGCTTCAATTTGGAAATCCTGTAAAATTGGTTGTAATGTACAAAAAGTGGAGGGGAAATTTTGCAGTTTTTCTAATTGAATTCTAGTATACAAGTTGTATAATAGAATTAAGACCAAAGCAAAGAACTTGGCAGAGACCCGACCCAGGCCCGAATGCCCCGCGAAAAAATATTGGAGGGATACAGGTATGAACACAACGCTGCAAAGAATCTATGAGATCGGCATCATCCCCGTCATCGCCATTGAGGACGCCGCCTTGGCGGTCCCCCTGGCCAAGGCCCTGGCAGAGGGCGGTCTGCCTGCCGCCGAGGTGACCTTCCGCACCGCCGCCGCTGAGGACGCCATCCGCGCCATCGTCAAGGAGGTCCCCGAGATGCTGGTGGGTGCGGGCACTGTGCTGACCACCGAGCAGGCCGACCGCGCCATGGCCGCCGGTGCGTCCTTCATCGTGGCCCCCGGCTATGACCCCAACGTGACCCAGCACGTTATCGACAAGGGCGGCATCATGATGCCCGGCACCGCCACCGCCGGCGAGATGCAGCAGGCCATGAACCAGGGCTGCGACACCCTGAAGTTCTTCCCCGCTGAAGCCAATGGCGGCGTGGCCATGCTGAAGAACATCGGCGCGGCGCTGAAGAGCGCCAAATGGATGTGCACCGGCGGCGTCAGCGCCAAGAACGTCAACGACTACCTGGGCTACGACCAGATCGTGGCGGTGGGCGGCACCTGGATGTGCAAGAACGACATGATTAAGGCCGAGAAGTGGGACGAGATCACCGCCATGTGCAAGGAGGCGGTCAAGACCATGCTGGGCTTCGAGCTGGCCCACGTGGGCGTCAACTGCGCCGACGAGGGGGAGGCGGAGCAGACCGCCAAGACCCTGTGCGCCCTGTTCGGCCTTGACTACAAGGCGGGCAACTCCTCCATTTTCGCGGGCAAGGCCGTGGAGTGCATGAAGAAGCCCGGCCGCGGCGCCAACGGCCACATTGCCATCGCCACCAACAGCGTGGACCGGGCCGTGTACCATCTGGGCCGCCAGGGTGTGGAGTTCATTGAGGACAGCCGCGTGGTGGACGCCAAGGGCAAGACCAAGGCCATCTATATCAAGCAGGAGCTGTCCGACTTTGCCATCCATCTGGTGCAGAAATAAGGAGCGCGGAGCGCCTGGGAGCAGGCGGCTTAGACGCCGCCGCGGAGTGTGCGCAGCGTAACAGAACCTATATAAAAATCTAATATTTTTTGAGGAGGAACTGTAAAATGTCTAAAGTGGTAACCTTTGGTGAGATCATGGTCCGTCTCCAGCCCTACAATTACGAGCGCTTTCTTCAGGCCGATCACCTGGAGTTCACCTTCGGCGGCGGCGAGGCCAACGTGGCTGTCTCCCTGGCCAACTACGGCTTGGACGCGGCCTTTGTCACCAAGCTGCCCGCCCATGCCATCGGCCAGTGTGCCGTGAACTCCCTGCGCCGCTTCGGCGTGGACACCAGCAAGATCGTCCGCGGCGGCGACCGCGTGGGCATCTACTATAACGAGAAGGGCGCCTCCCAGCGCGGCAGCGTGTGCATCTACGACCGCGCCCACTCCGCCATCCAGGAGGCCAGCACCTCCGACTTCGACTGGGACGCCATCTTCGAGGGCGTGGACTGGTTCCACTTCACCGGCATCACTCCGGCCCTGGGCCCCAACGTGGTGGAGATCTGCCGTGAGGCCTGCAAGGCCGCCAAGGCCCGCAGCATCAAGATTTCCTGCGACCTGAACTACCGCGGCAAGCTGTGGACCCGCGATCAGGCCCGTGAGGCCATGACCGACCTGTGCCAGTACGTGGACGTGTGCATCTCCAACGAGGAGGACGCCAAGGACGTGTTCGGCATCGAGGCCGAGGCCACCGACATCTATGGCGGCACCCTGAACCACGAGGGATATAAGTCCGTGGCCAAGCAGCTGGCGGACAAGTTCGGGTTTGAGAAGGTGGCCATCACCCTGCGCGAGTCCCACTCCGCCTCCGACAACGGCTGGAGCGCCATGCTGTACGACGTGGCTTCCAACGAGTACTGCTTCTCCAAGAAGTACGAGCTGCGCATCATCGACCGCGTGGGCGGCGGCGACAGCTTCGGCGGCGGTCTGATCTACTCCCTGCTCACCGGCAAGAGCACCCAGGCGGCGGTGGAGTTTGCCGTGGCGGCCTCTGCGCTGAAGCACACCGTCGAGGGCGACTACAACATGGTCACCGTCTCCGAGGTGGAGAAGCTGGCCGGCGGCGACGGCTCCGGGCGGATTCAGCGGTAAGAAAGAAGCGCGAGCTTAGGCGCGCAGGGGAGCTTGGACCGAAGCGAGGGCGAGGGGAGAGCCGCAAAGCGGCGCGGACACCAGCCCGAGTCGGAGGGAAAGCGACCCGGCCGCGTGCCCAAAGCGAGCGTGACAAGTCTCTTTCTTTTGAAAAGGGCAGAAACCGAAAAAGAACTTTTAGACTATTTCTGAAATATAGTTGTGCTGTCATGAAAAGATAAAATCTGTCTGCTCTGATTTCTTGCGTGTAGAAGTAGTCTAAAAGTCTTTCTTTTTGCTTCTTTTTCTTTCTACAGAAAGAAAAAGAAGGCCCTATATTCTGATTTGGGGGAGAACGATATGGAACACTATAACCCTCTGCTCCAAGGGAACAGCTCCCAGAAGTTTATCACCATCGGCGAGATCATGCTCCGGCTGACCCCGCCCAACTACGGCAAGATCCGGGTGAGCAACAGCTTCGACGCCAGCTATGGCGGCAGTGAGGCAAACATTGCCCTGGCGCTGGCCAATTTGGGCATTGACAGCACCTTTTTCAGCGTGGTGCCGGCCAACAGCCTGGGTAAGAGCGCCGTGCGGGCCCTGCGGTCCAACGACGTGCACTGCACCCCCGTCATTCTGTCCACCCCGGAGGAGACCCCCACCCACCGGCTGGGAACCTACTATCTGGAGACGGGCTACGGCATCCGGGCCAGCAAGGTGACCTACGACCGCAAGCACTCCGCCATCACGGAGTATGATTTCTCCAAGGTGGATCTGGGGGCGCTGCTGGACGGCTTTGACTGGCTGCACCTCAGCGGCATCACCCCGGCGCTGTCCCCCAGCTGCGCCCAGCTGATTCTGGACTGCCTCAAGACAGGCCGGGAAAAGGGGATGACCATCAGCTTTGACGGCAACTTCCGCAGCCAGCTGTGGAGCTGGGAGCAGGCCCGGGATTTCTGCACCCAGTGCCTGTCCTACGTGGACGTGCTGCTGGGCATCGAGCCCTATCACCTGTGGAAGGACGAGGGCGACCGCTCCAAGGGGGACTGGAAGGACGGCGTGCCTCTCCAGCCCAGCTACGAGCAGCAGGATGAGATTTTCCAGCGGTTCGTGGAGCGCTACCCCAACCTGAAGTGCATCGCCCGGCATGTCCGCTTTGCCCACAGCGGCAGCGAGAACAGCCTGATGGCCTATATGTGGTATCAGGGCCACACCTTCGAGAGCAAGCGCTTCACCTTCAACATCCTGGACCGGGTGGGCGGCGGCGACGCCTTTGCCAGCGGGTTGATTTACGCCATGATGAACAACTACAAGTCTATGGACATGGTGAACTTCGCCGTGGCCAGCAGCGTCATCAAGCACACCATCCACGGCGACGGCAACATCACCGACGACGCGGAGGTCATCCGCAACCTGATGAACATGAACTACGACATCAAGCGCTGAACTTGAAAGGGAGGCCGTCCGTTCCCCACAGGACGGGCTGCCTCCCGCATTTTTGACAGGAGGAACCGCCATGAAAGACTTTATGGACAAGGATTTCCTGCTGGGCACCGAGACCGCCCGGCACCTCTACCACGACTACGCCGCCGCCATGCCCCTGGTGGACTACCACTGCCACATCCCTCCCCGCGAGATTTTTGAGGACCGCCGGTTTGACAACCTGGTGGAGGTGTGGCTGGGCGGCGAGAACCCTGACGGCAGCTACTTCGGCGACCACTACAAGTGGCGTCTCATGCGCTCCAATGGGGTGAGCGAGGAGTACGTGTCCGGCGACAAGCCCGCCTTCGACCGGTTCATGAAGTTCGCCGAGACCCTGGAGATGGCCATCGGCAACCCCATGTACCACTGGTGCAACCTGGAGCTGCGGCAGTTCTTTGGGTACGACAAGCCCCTGACCCCGGAGACCGCCCGGGAGTGCTGGGACTTCTGCAACGAGAAGCTGCGCAGCGACCCCGACCTCACCGCCCGGGGCATCATCAAGAAGGCCAACGTGGCCATGATCGGCACCACCGACGATCCCATTGACACCCTGGAGTGGCATGAGAAGATTGCCGCCGACCCCACCATTGACGTGAAGGTGTGCCCCTCCTTCCGCCCGGACAAGGCCATCAACATCAACAAGCCCGGCTTTGTGGAGTATATCGGCAAGCTGGCCGCCAGCGTGGGCAGGGACAGCCTGGACAGCGTGGAGGACGTGTGCGCCGCTCTGACCCAGCGCCTGGAGTTCTTCAAGAAGCTGGGCTGCCGGGCCAGTGACCACGGTCTGGACTATATCCCCTTCCGTCCCTGCTCCCCCAAGAAGGCCAACGAGGCATTTGAGAAGGTCATGAAGGGCGAGGAAGTGAGCACCAAGGAGGCTGAGCGCTATCAGACCGCCATCCTGCTCCATCTGGGCCGGGAGTACCACCGCCTGGACATCGCCATGCAGCTGCACTACTCCTGCATGCGAAACATGAACCAGCGGATGTTCGCCAAGATGGGTCCCGACACCGGCTTCGACGCCATCTCCCAGAACACCTGCGGCCAGGACGTGGCCCGTCTGCTGTCCGCCCTGGACGCCGAGGGCAAGTGCCCCAAGACCATCCTGTACTCCCTGAATCCCGCCGACAACGAGCAGCTGGGCACCATTCTGGGCTGCTTCCAGTCCGACGAGATCCCCGGCAAGATCCAGCACGGCTCCGCCTGGTGGTTCAACGACACCAAGTCCGGCATGGAGGCCCAGATGAAGTCCCTGGCCAACCTGGGACTGCTGGGCAACTTTGTGGGCATGCTCACCGACTCCCGCTCCTTCCTCAGCTACGCCCGGCACGACTATTTCCGCCGCATCCTGTGCAATCTGATCGGCGAGTGGGTGGAAAACGGCGAGTATCCCAACTTCGATGCCTCCCTGAAGAAGATCGTGGAGGGCATCTGCTACAACAACGCCGCCCGGTACTTCGGGCTGTAAGCGGCGGCTTTATCCGCGTGAAAAGGACCTGGCTCCCCCGTGGGGCCAGGTCCTTTGGCGCTGAAAATATTTCCGTCAGGGTATTGCCAGCGGCGGCTGGAAAGGGTACAATCAATTCAGCTTATGCAGGCCGTTTTGCGGTTCCTGCTGCATAAATACGCCGCGGACTTCAAAAGAAGCTTTTGATTGCTTTGAAGTGCGGTGACTATCAAAAGAGGTGTTCAACATGAGCAGACCCCTTCCCATCACCGACGAACAGGTCCGGGCCGCCCTGGATAAGGCGGTGGAGCAGGTGCGGCTCAACCTGCCCAAGTACACCAAGCGCTGTCAGCATCACTCCAGCGTGAACAACATCTATCCCACCTGCGGCAACGTGGACTGGACCTGCGGCTTCTGGCCGGGGGAGGTCTGGCTGGCCTACGAACGCACGGGGGAGGAGGCGTTCCGCCAGACGGGCAAAACCATGGTGGAGAGCTTCCACCGGCGCATTGTGAAGAAGATCCGGGTGGCCCACCACGACATGGGGTTCCTGTACACCCCGGCCTGCGTGGCGGCATACAAGCTCACCGGGGACCAACAGGCCAGGGAGGCCGCGATCCTGGCGGCGGACCAGCTCATCAGCCGCTTCCAGCCCAAGGGGGAGTTCATCCAGGCCTGGGGGCGGATGGGGGCGGCAGCCAACTACCGCTATATCATCGACTGCCTGCTGAACCTGCCCCTGCTCTACTGGGCAAGTCATGAGACGGGGGACGGGAAGTACGCGGACATCGCCCGCCGCCACACCGCCACCTGCATGGCCAACTCCTTCCGGCCGGACGGCTCCACCTACCACACTTTCTATATGAACAAGGACGGCACTCCCGGCTACGGCCGCACCTGCCAGGGCTATCAGGACGACAGCTTCTGGGCCAGGGGACAGGCCTGGGGGGTGTATGGCTCCATCCTAAGCTATCGCGACACCGGCGACCCCGCCGCGCTGGACACATTCAAGCGGGCGCTGGCGTTCTACCTCACCCGTCTGCCTGAGGACCTGGTGCCCTGCTGGGACATGCTCTTCCAGCCAGACAGCGGTGAGCCCAGGGATTCCTCTTCCGCCGCCATCGTGGCCTGCGGCCTGCTGGAGGCGGTGCGCATCCTGCCCCGTGAGGAGAGCGGGGAGTATGAAACGCTGGCCCGTGAGATGGTGGGCAGCCTGGCGCAGAATTACGCGGTGGAGACACCGGTGGCGGGCACGGGCCTGATCCTCCACGGCACCTACAGCAAAAAGAGCCCCTACAACACCTGCGTCCCCGAGGGCGTGGACGAGTGCACCTCCTGGGGCGATTATTTCTACATGGAGGCCCTCACCCGTCTGGCTGGGGACTGGGACCCATATTGGTAAACGGAGTGTATTGTTATGGAGCGATATCACTATGCGGAATCCGACTTTTCCACGAAAGAGGCGGCCCAAGCCTCCCTGCTGCGGCTGTTGGAGCCGTTAAAGCCCTTTTACAGTGAGGGAGGCGCACGGGTGGACCTGGGCGTCACCAGCACCCATTATGAAAACGACTCCATACAAATGGAGGCATTTGCCCGTCCCCTGTGGGGGCTGACGCCCTTTTGGGCGGGGGGCGGCAGGGAGCCGGAGTTCGAGGACCTGTACCGCCGGGGCTTTGAGCACGGTCCCGACCCGGACCACCCGGAGTACTGGCACAAGGGGCGGCGCTATGACCAGAAGTTCTGCGAGATGGCGGCGGTGTCCTACGGCATCCTGTTCACGCCGGACAAGATCTGGGAACCCCTGTCCGACCGGGGAAAGGACAACCTGGTGGAGTGGATGTGGGAGATCAACCGCCACGAGTGCGTGGCCAGCAACTGGCAGTGGTTCTGCATCCTCACCAATCTGGCGCTGAAATCGGTGGGGCGGCCCTACAGCCAGGAGCGGCTGGACTTTGGCCTGGGCCTGATTGAGGACTTCTACGACGACGGCGGCTGGTATCACGACGGGGCCGGAGGGGAGAAGGACTACTACAATCCCTTTGTGATGGTCAGCTACGGCCTGCTGTACGCCATGTTTATGGAGAAGGAGGAGCCTGAGCGCTGTGCTCGGTTCCGGGAGCGGGCCAGGGCCTTTGCCCAGGACTACGTCTACTGGTTTGCCGGGGACGGCGCGTCCATCGCCTATGGCCGGTCGCTGACCTACCGCTTCGCCCAGGGGGCCTTCTTCGCCGTGGCCCTGTTGGCGGGGGAGGAGGTGCTGCCCCTGCCGGTGATGAAGGGCATCCTGGTCCGGCACCTGGCCTGGTGGCTGAACCAGCCCATCTATGACAACGCCGGAGTGCTCACCATCGGGTATGCTTACCCCAACCTGCAGATGTCGGAGACCTACAACGCGCCCGGCTCCCCCTACTGGGCGCTGAAATGCTTCGCTTTCCTGGCCCTGCCCGACGACCACCCCTTCTGGGCGGCGGAGTGCGCCCCCCTGCCTGAGCTGGACCGGTGCAGATACCTGCCCCACGCCAACATGATCGTCCAGCGGGACGAGAAGAACGTGGTGGCCCTGGTGCCCGGGCGGCTGGAAATGGAGCCCTACGCCCACACGGCGGAGAAGTACAGCAAGTTTGCCTATTCCAGCCGCTATGGGTTCAGCATCGCCCGGGCCAACCTGGAGCTGGCCCAGATGGCGCCGGACAGCGTGCTGTGCTTCAAGGTGGGGAAGCATTACTACACCCGGGACGTGGCCGAGCCGGGCTATTCCATCGGGCGGTCCGGCGTGGAGACCTGCTGGTCCCCGCTGGACGGCATCCGGGTGCGCACCAAAATTGAGCCCACCCCCACGGGGCACATCCGCACTCACGTCATTGAAAGCGCTTTTGACTGTCAGGCCTATGACGGCGGCTTTGCCATCAACGCCAGCGACTTTGCGCCCAATTCCTGGGTGACCGGCGGAGCCCGCGCCGAGGCCCGCTGCGGGGAGGATTTCTGTGTCGTCACCGCTCTGGAGGACAAGGGGTGGGGCGATGTGCTTCTGCCAGACACGAACACCAACCTGATCTTCCCCAAGACCGCCATCCCCATGGCGGTGTACCGCATTGAGAAGGGAACCCAGACCATCCGCACCCAGGTGGACTACTTTAAGTGAGCGGCGTTTGGCTGTGAGGCCGGGGGAAGCCCGGACAGGGATCGCGGCAAAAAGATAACAGCGGCGGGACCGAAAGGTCCCGCCGCTGTTATCATCTGCAGAGGTTCTTTATTCGTATACCGCCCGGCTCCCGCCGATAAATTTGGGGCGGGTACGGGCGCACAGCAGGATGGCCTGCCCGATGTGGTCCACGCTGAGCCGCACGGGCACCGCCACCTCCCGCAGGTGCATCCCGATGAGGGTGCCGCCGATGTCCAGCCCGGCGTGGGCCCGGATATGCTCCACGGCGGTGGGACGGGCGAACGTCCCCCATGCCTGGGTGGCGAAGGAGCCCCCGGCCTTGAGCTGAGGCACCACGCACACCGGCTCATAGCCGTACCGCTCCGCACAGTCTCGCTCAATGATGAGGGCCCGGTTCAAATGCTCACAGCACTGGGCGGCCAGGTACACGCCCCGCTCCCGCAGGACGGGATAAATACCGTTGAACACCGCCTCCGCCGCCTCCCGGCTGGAGGCCCTGCCGATGTGTCCCCCCAGCACCTCGGAGGAGGAGCAGCCCACCACAAAGAGGTTCCCCGGCCTCAGTCCGGCGTTGTCCAGCAGCTCTGCGGCCGCCGTGCGGGCCTGGGCGGTGATCTGTTCAAAATTCGGTTCCATGGCGCACCCTCACAGCCCGTACAGCTGGCTGTACTTCTTCTCCAGGTAGTCGGCGAACACGGTGGGGTCAAATTGGCCGCAGGCGTTTTTCACCACGTCGGCGGGCTCCAGCAGGCCGCCGAATTTGTGGACCTTTTCCCCCAGCCAGCCGGACACCTGGGACAGGTCGCCTCTGGAAACAGGTCCCCATACGTCCATGTCCCGCTCCATGTTTTTCAGCATCTGGGCCCCGTAGGCGCTGCCCAGGGCGTAGGAGGGGAAGTAGCCGAAGGACCCTCCAGACCAGTGGCTGTCCTGGAGGCAGCCCTGCCGGTCGTTGGGCACGTCGATGCCCAGATATTCCTTGTACAGCCGGTTCCACGTGTCGGGTACGTCCTTAACAGCCAGCTTGCCGCTGATGAGCTGCTTTTCGATCTCGTAGCGCACCATGATGTGCAGGCAGTAGGTCAGCTCGTCCGCCTCGGTGCGGATGAGGGAGGGCTGGGCCTTGTTCACCGCCCGGTAGAACTGCTCTGCCGTCACGTCCTGTAGCTGCTCCGGGAAAAACTCCTGCATCCTGGGGAAGATGGCCTCCACAAAGGGTTTGGAGCGGCCGATCAGATTTTCATAAAATCTTGACTGGCTCTCGTGCACCCCCATGGACACGCCCCCCGCCAGGCAGGTGTACTGCACGTCGTCGGAGATGCCCAGCTCATACTTGGCGTGGCCCCCCTCGTGGATAACGGAGTACATGGAGAAGCTCACGTTGTCCTCGTCGTAGTGGGTGGTGATGCGCACATCCTTGTTGTTGAATTCCAGGGTGTAGGGGTGCTCTGTCTCACCGATGGTACAGTGGGCCCGGTCCAGCCCCAGCACCTCCATCAGGTAGTCGGAGAACCTCCGCTGGGCTTCCGCGGGGTAGTGCCGCCGCAGGAAGCTGTCGTCGGGCTGCTCCTTCTCTCCGATGGCGTGGATCAGGGGGACGATGCGCTCCCGGAGGGTGGCGAAAAATTCATCCAGGTAGGCCGTGTCCACCCCGCGCTCGTACTCGTTGAGCAGGGCCTTGGAGCTGTCGTAATAGCCGGCGAACTTGATGTTGAAGGCCACCAGTTTTTCCAGCACCGGGCGGAACAGCTCGAAATCACCCTTCTCCTTGGCCCGTCGCCACACGTCGCCAGCCTCGTTGGTGAGCATGGCGTATTCCATATACTCGTCCGCCGGGATGCGGGTGAGCTGGGCATAGGAGCGGCGCAGCTCCTCCGCCTGGCGGCGGTGGAGCTGGTCCAGTTCGTCCCTGTGCTCCCACAGGAAGTCCAGCAGCTCGCCCACCTCGGGAGCGGAGAACAGCTTGTGCTGCTCTCCGGCCAGAATGCCCAGGGCCACCCCCCGGCCCTCGGCGGTGTCCTTGGGGGCCACGGTGGTGCCGTCCAGGTACAGGGAGGAGGACGCCGCGTTATAGGCGTACATCTTCTTTTGCAGCTCGGCCAGCTTGGCCAGGGCTTCGTTCAATTCCATATCGCATGCCTCGTTTCCTTTGTGATTTGGGTCAGGGCGGACGCGGCCCAAGCCGCGTCCGCTTTTGCTACGCGGGTCCGATGCGGTCCGGGTCGTCCCCGGTGAAATAGACCCCCCGCTGGGCCGCCAGTGTCCGGGCCAGGGCCGCGCCCCCCTCGTCCAGGCCGTGGTCGTCGATGACGATGGCCCCGCGCCACAGGCCCGTCCGCCGCAGCCACAGCAGGGCCTTGACGGTCTGCTCCAGGCCGTCGCCCGGCCCGCGGGCCTCCACCACCGCCCGGACGGGGCACACCCCCGGCAGCAGCAGCCAGCCCACTGCCAGCCACCCCAGGCTCACCAGCCCGAAGGCCGCCAGCAGCACCGCAAGAAATTGGAAAAGCTCCGTCATATCCGCCGCCTCCCTTTCAAACTGGGGTATTCTATGGCGGAAATCGGATTTTGGTCACCGGTATTGTCAGAAAAGACTGGTCAGGCCGTAGGCCGCGATGCTGATGGCTATGCCTGCGATGAGCACGCCCACGATCACCGAGGGAATTGCCTTGCGCAGGGGCATGTCCAGAAATGCCGCCGCCAGCGACCCCGTCCACGCCCCGGTGCCGGGCAGAGGGATGGCCACAAACAGCATCAGCCCCAGGTACTTGTATTTTGTCACCTTCTGTCCCTTGAGATGGGCCTTGCGCTCCAGCTTGTCCACCAGGCTGTTCAGCCTGGGAATTCTCCGACGCATCCATTGGAAGATCCGCCGGATGTAGACGATGATAAAGGGGACGGGGATGAGGTTGCCCATGACGGCGGCGATGAACGCCGCCCACACCGGCAGCCCCAAGGCCACCCCTGCTGGGATGCCCCCCCGCAGCTCCACCACCGGGATCATGGACACCAGCACGGTGAGGGTAAACTTCCCCGCCATGGTGTCGCTCAGCCAGTGGATCAGTTCCATAGGCGCTCCTTTTTATTCCAGCACTGCTTTCAGGTATTTGCCCGTGTAGCTCTCGGGGTGCCGGGCCACCTCCTCGGGGGTGCCGGTGCACACCACGCTGCCGCCGCCGGAGCCGCCCTCCGGGCCCAGGTCAATGATATAGTCCGCCGTCTTGATCACGTCCAGGTTGTGCTCGATGACCACCACCGTGTTGCCCTTGTCCACAAACCGCTGGAGCACCTCCACCAGCTGGTGGACGTCGGCGGTGTGCAGGCCCGTGGTCGGCTCGTCCAGGATGTAGATGGTGGAGCCGGTGGACTGCTTGGACAGCTCGGTGGCCAGCTTCACCCGCTGGGCCTCGCCGCCGGACAGGGTAGTGGAGGGCTGGCCCAGCTTTACGTAGCCCAGGCCCACCTCTTTCAGGGTCTTCACCCGGTTGTACAGCTTGGGCAGGTTCTCGAAGAAGGGCAGGGCCTCCTCCACCGTCATCTCCAGCACCTCGTGGATGTTCTTGCCCTTGTACCGCACCTCCAGGGTTTCACGGTTGTACCGCTTGCCCTTGCACACCTCACAGGGGACGTAGATGTCGGGGAGGAAGTGCATCTCGATTTTCAGCAGGCCGTCGCCGGAGCATGCCTCGCACCGCCCGCCCCGGACGTTGAAGGAGAACCGGCCCGGGCCGTAGCCCCGGGTCTTGGCGTCCGGGGTGGAGGCGAACAGCTCCCGGATGTCGTTGAACAGCCCGGTGTAGGTGGCGGGGTTGGAGCGGGGCGTGCGGCCGATGGGGGACTGGTCGATGGCGATGACCTTGTCCAGGTACTCGATGCCCTCCATGCCGTCGTGCCTGCCGGGGCGGGCCTTGGTGCGGTTGAGCTCCGCGCCCAGCCGTTTATAGAGGATTTCGTTGACCATGGAGGACTTGCCCGACCCGGACACGCCGGTGACGGCGATAAACGTCCCCAAGGGGAAGTCCACGTCGATGTGCCGCAGATTGTTCTCCGCCGCCCCCCGGACGGTGAGCATATGGCCGCTGCCTGCCCGCCGCTCTGTGGGGACGGGCACCTTTTTCCGCCCTGCCAGGTAGTCGCCGGTAATGGAGCCGGGGGTGTCCATGACCTGCTGGGCGGTGCCGCAGGCCACCACCTGGCCGCCGTGCACCCCCGCGCCGGGGCCGATGTCCACGATGTAGTCGGCCGCCCGCATGGTGTCCTCGTCGTGCTCCACCACGATGAGAGTATTCCCCAAATCCCGCAGATGCTTCAGCGTGCCCAGCAGAAGGTCGTTGTCCCGCTGGTGCAGGCCGATGGAGGGCTCGTCCAGAATGTACAGCACCCCCATCAGGGAGGAGCCGATCTGGGTGGCCAGCCGGATGCGCTGGCTCTCGCCGCCGGACAGGGTGCCCGCCTGGCGGGTGAGGGTCAGGTACTGCAAGCCCACCGAGCGCAGGAAGCCCAGCCGGGAGCGGATCTCCTTCAAAATCTGGTCGGCGATCATGGCCTGGGTCTCGGTGAGGGTGACGGTGTCCAGAAAGGCCAGGGCCTCGTCCACCGGCTTCTCGCAGAAGTCGTGGATGGAGACGCCCCCCACGGTGACCGCCAGCGCCTCCTGCTTGAGCCGCCGCCCCTGGCAGGCGGGGCAGGGGCACTCGGTCATGCACTCCTCGATTTCCCGCTTCATGGCATCGGACTGGGTCTCCCGGTAGCGGCGCTCCAGGTTGTTGACGATGCCCTCGAAGGGCTGGTACAGCGTACCCTTGCCCCGGGGCTGGTCGTAGTTCAGGGTGAGCTTTTCCCCCTTGGTGCCATAGAGGATGATGTCCATCACCTGGTCGGACAGCTTTTCCACCGGGTCGGTGAGCTTGAAGCGGTACTTTTTGGCCAGCGCGTCGAAGTACATCCGGGAGATGCCGTCCGACTTGATGTGGTTCCAGCCGGAGGCGGTGATGGCCCCCTCCAGGATGGACAGGGAGCGGTTGGGGATGATGAGCTCAGGGGACACCTTCAGCTGGTTGCCAAGACCGGTGCAGGTGGGGCAGGCACCGAAGGGGTTGTTGAAGGAGAACATCCGGGGGGTCAGCTCGTCGATGGACACGCCGCAGTCCTCGCAGGCGTAGTTCTGGGAGAACAGGATATCCCGCTCCTCGTCCCCCAGGACGTTGATGATGATGATGCCGCCGGACAGGTTGGAGGCGACCTCCACGCTGTCGGTGAGCCGCCGGGTGATGTCCTCCCGGATCACCAGCCGGTCCACCACGATCTCGATGGAGTGCTTGCGGTTCTTGTCCAGCTTGATCTCCTCGGTCAGGTCGTACAGGGAGCCGTCCGCCCGCACCCGGACATAGCCGGACTTCCGCGCGTCCTCAAGCACCTTGACGTGTTCGCCCTTCTTGCCCCGGATCACGGGGGCCAGCACCTGGATGCGGGTGGCCTCGGGAAGGGTCATCACCTGGTCGATGATCTGGTCGATGGTCTGCTGCTTGATCTCCTTGCCGCACTTGGGGCAGTGGGGGGTGCCCACCCGGGCCCAGAGCAGGCGCAGGTAGTCATAGATTTCCGTCACCGTGCCCACGGTGGACCGGGGGTTTTTGGAGGTGGTCTTCTGGTCGATGGAGATGGCGGGGGACAGGCCCTCAATGTAGTCCACATCCGGCTTTTCCATCTGGCCCAGGAACATCCGGGCGTAGGAGGACAGGGACTCCACGTACCGCCGCTGGCCCTCGGCGTACAGCGTCTCAAAGGCCAGGGAGGACTTCCCCGACCCGGACAGCCCTGTGAGCACCACCAGCTTGTCCCGGGGGATGGTGACGTCGATGTTTTTCAGGTTGTTTTCGCGTGCGCCTTTGATGACGATCTTATCCTGCATGGGCGTTTCTCCTTAATCTCTGTTGAATTTGAACCTGAGCTATAGAATAAAGAAACATATTTTTAATGTCAACCCCCATTTTTGACGGATTTCCCCGGAATTTCGCCAAAATAAGCGGGGCGCTGGCCTGGACGGCTCACCCCTCGCCCGCCAGCTCCCGCTGGACGTACTTGGGCAGCTTGGACGCCACCAGCTCGTAGGACATGTCGCACAGGTCCTTCAGCACGCCGTCGGGCAGGTCCCCGTCCAGCAGGGCGGCGATCCACAGCTTTTTGTCGCAGTAGAAGCCGGGCAGAATCTCGGGGTACTGCTCCTGGAACGCCTCCGCCAGCCGGGGGTCGCACTTCAAATTCACCAGGTCGTGGCCGTTGTACCGCTCGTCCTTCATCCCCCGGGGGGAGCACACCGCGGCGAACAGCTTGCCCCGCACCATGTAGCGGTGCCAGCCCCACTCGATTTTGAAATCCTTCTCCGCGCCGGGCTTGTCCAGCAGGTATTCGTCCAGCCATTGGTACTTCATAGGTTCTCCTCCTTATCACGTTTCGTCCAGTGCGGCGATGTACCGCAGGGCCCCGTCCCGCAGCAGGGCGATGTTGGCCTCGTCCAGCACGGTGTCGCGGCTGGTGTGGATGCGGTCCATGTAGTAGCCGACGACGGGCCTGTGCTTTAGTGCGCACACGCCCACGCCCCGCTTGAAGTTGGCGTTGTCGGAGGGGTACAGGCTGAACCCCCGCACCACCTGCACGTCCTTGGCCTCCGTTGGGAGAAAGGCGGCCTCGATGCGGGTCAAAGCGGCCTCGTCCCGTTTCAGCTTCCGCTGGGGGAGGAATTGGATGGAATCGCCGTCGCCCACACAGTCGAAGTTGAGGACGATGGTGTTTTTCTTCACGTTTTTGTGCCTGTCCGCGAAGGCGGCGGAGCCGAACATCCCCTTCTCCTCGTTGTCGAAAAACACGAAGCACACCCGCTCCCGGTGCTCGGGGGGCAGGGCCAGGGCGGTTTCCGCCAGGGTGAGCACGCCGCTGGTGTTGTCGTTGGCGGTGTGCCGGTTGGCCCTGCCGTCCAGAATCCACCAGATGGAGAACGCGCACAGGCTCATGGAGGCCAGCGGCATCAGCCACCACAGCGCCTCCTTCGGCGCAAAGGAGATCAGCGCGCCCTCCACTGCGGTCACCACGACAAACAGCGGCAGCACGATAAGCAGCTGGTAGAGCACAAAGAAAAACGGGTTGCGGGGCGTGATGAGGTTGGGTATGGGCAGCACGGGCTGGGTGTCGTAGTGGGCGGTGAGCAGGACCTCCGCCTTATCCGGGTCGCCCGCCACCACGTTCCGGGCGGCGAAGCCCTTTTCGACCCTGGGCGCGTACCCCGCCGCCTCCAGCTCACCGCACAGCCAGGCGCGGAAGGCCTCCTTCTGCCTCCGGGACTTGCGCACCTGCATCTCGGCCAGGATTTTTTTGGACTGTTCGGTCATCTCTCTATCCCTCCGCAGTAAGATCCGCATGATTTGATTATGGTTCGTCGGTCCGCCCCAGGAGATAGTCGGCGGAGACGTTGAAATAATCGCAGAGGAACATGAGGGTGGTTGCTGTAACATTGGTTTTGCCATATTCCAGTCTTTGATAATGGCGTTCTGTGCATTGCAATAATTCGGCCATCTCTTTTTGCTTCAGCTTTTTTTCTTTGCGTAGTGTTTGCAGGCGCTTGCCGAACAAATTTAAGCTATATTCCATAAATAATTGCTCCTATTACTTGACACGACATAATAAGTCGTGCTATAATAAGTGATATCATAAAGATTGGGGGGGAGTATAGATGAACGAATTCTATGAATGGCTCTACGAGCGGTACGCGGAGCCGGGGATGGACGAAGCCCTTCTCGATCCCGCCCACCATACCATGAAGAAAGCGTGGCTGGATGCGGAAAAGAAGCTGTCCCCCGGCGATTGCCTGGCAGCGGAGGATTACATCGGAAGCTTGAAGCTCAACTGGGGCGCCCTTGCCTTTGACCGCGGGGTAAAGGTCGGCTTCATGCTGTGCGCCGGCCTTGTGGAGGGGCGGCGGGAATAGGCTACTTCCCCTCTCCCCGCAGCTTGATGATCTGATCCCGCAACGCCGCCGCCACCTCGAACTCCAGCATCTTGGCGGCCTCCTTCATCTCCTTCTCCAGCTTGGCGATGGCCTCCATCCGCTGGAGCTTGGTCAGCTGGGACAGGTTCTTGTCGTTGTAGTCCGGCTTGTCCTCGGCGGACAGGGCCATCAGCTCCCGCACCGCCTTCTTCACCGTCTTGGGCACGATGCCGTGGGCCTTGTTGAACGCATCCTGCTTTTCCCGGCGGCGCTCCGTCTCGTCCATGGCCCGGCGCATGGACGGCGTAATGGCGTCGGCGTACAAAATCACGATGCCGTCGGCGTTTCGCGCCGCCCGCCCGATGGTCTGGATCAGCGACGTCTCCGAGCGCAGGAAGCCCTCCTTGTCCGCGTCCAGGATGGCTACCAGCGACACCTCCGGCAGGTCCAGCCCCTCCCGGAGCAGGTTGATGCCCACCAGCACGTCGAACTCGCCCAGCCGCAGGTCCCGGATGATCTCCATGCGCTCGATGGTGTCGATGTCGTGGTGCATGTACCGCACCCGGATGCCCGCGTTTTTCAGGTAGTCGGTGAGGCTCTCCGCCATCTTCTTGGTGAGGGTGGTCACCAGCACCCGCTCGTCCCGGGCCGTCCGGGCGGTGATCTCGCCGATCAGGTCGTCGATCTGCCCGTCCACCGGGCGGACCTCCACCCTGGGGTCCAGCAGGCCGGTGGGGCGGATCACCTGCTCCACGACCTGGCCGGAGCGCTCCCGCTCATACTCGCCGGGGGTGGCGGAGACGTATACCACCTGGTTGAGCCGCTTCTCGAACTCGTCAAATTTCAAGGGCCGGTTGTCGAAGGCGCAGGGCAGGCGGAAGCCGTACTCCACCAGGGTGGTCTTTCTGGCCCGGTCGCCGTTGAACATGGCCCGCACCTGGGGCAGGGTGGCGTGGCTCTCGTCGATGAAGAGCACAAAGTCCTTGGGGAAGTAGTCCAGCAGGGTGTGGGGGGGCGAGCCCACCGGCCGGCCCTCAATCACCCGAGAGTAGTTCTCAATGCCGGAGCAGTAGCCCAGCTCCTGCATCATCTCGATGTCGTACATGGTGCGCTGCTTGATGCGCTGGGCCTCGATGAGCTTGTTTTCCCTCTCGAAGAAGGCCACCCGATCCTCCATCTCCTTGTAGATATCCTGGATGGCGGCGTCCATCTTCTCCTTGGGGGTGACGTAATGGGTGGCGGGCCAGATGGGGATGTTGTTCAGCCGCCGGATGGGGACGCCGGTGACCACGTTGATCTCGCTGAGCCGGTCGATCTCGTCCCCGAAGAACTCCACCCGGATGGCGGTGTCCTTCCAGTAGGCGGGCCAGACCTCCACCGTGTCCCCCCGGACCCGGAACATATTGCGCTCGAAGGCGATGTCGTTGCGCTCATAGCGGATGGACACCAGCTTTTTCAGCAGCTCCTCGATTTTCAGCACTGTCCCCACCCGCAGGGCCACCATCATCTTGCCGTAGTCCTCCGGCTCGCCCAGGCCGTAGATGCAGGACACGGAGGACACCACGATCACGTCCCGCCGCTCCAGCAGGGACGCGGTGGCGGACAGCCGCAGCCGGTCGATTTCCTCGTTCACCGACGAGTCCTTTTCAATAAAGGTGTCGGTGTGGGGGATGTAGGCCTCCGGCTGGTAGTAGTCGTAATAGCTGACAAAATACTCCACCGCGTTGTTGGGGAAAAACTCCCGGAACTCGGCGCACAGCTGGGCGGCCAGGGTCTTGTTGTGGGCCAGCACCAGGGTGGGGCGCTGGACGGCCTCGATGACCTTGGCCATGGTGTAGGTCTTGCCCGAGCCGGTGACGCCTAACAGGGTCTGCTCGTCCAGACCGTTTTCGATGCCTGCCGCCAGCGCGGCGATGGCCTCCGGCTGGTCGCCGGAGGGCGTGTATTCCGATACCACTTCAAATTTGGGCATGGTCTGACCTCCCGCAAGTGTTTCAAAAGCCTGTCACTATCATAGAACGGACGTTTTAATCTGTCAACCCTATTTTTGGACAAATATTCGGGTTGCAAATGGAGCATACCATTATATCATAGGCAGGTGGGGACGGCAAGGCGTTTTTGCCGGGCAAAAATGCGCGGCAAAAAGGCCCAACCGCGCAATCCGCCAAAAGTCTGCCGGGATTGAAGGGGCTTTTTCTCTGTTTTTTTCACGAAGAGCGCTTGTATCTCCCGCCGCGAGGTGTTATCATAAACCACGTTCATGGAGGGGCGTCGGGATCGGCGCCCCTCCCGTACAGAGTTTAGGGGACCCCGCCGGCCCGCCCGGCTTCCCTGGAAAATTTGAGGTATCCCGTTATGCAAATACTCCTGCAATTGTCCTTTTCCCTGGTGGGCGGCCTGCTCATGTCCCGCCTGGCCAAGCGGCTCAACCTCCCTGCCGTCACCGCCTATCTGGTCACCGGCCTGCTGCTGGGGCCCTACTGCCTGGGCGCGCTGGGCTTCTCCCACCTGGGGTTCGCCACCACGGCGGCGGTGGACGAGCTGAACATCATCTCCCAGGTGGCTCTGGGCTTCATTGCCTTCACCATCGGCAATGAGTTCCGTCTGGACCAGCTCAGGAGCATGGGCAGGCAGGCCATCACGGTGGGCATACTCCAGGCGGTCGTTACCACCGCCCTGGTGGACGCGGCCCTGGTGGCGCTGCACCTGATTAACCCGGAGCTCATCTCCGTCTCCTCCGCCATCACCCTGGGCGCCATCGCCGCCGCCACCGCCCCCGCCGCCACGCTGATGGTGGTCCGGCAGTACAAGGCCGACGGCCCGCTGACCCGCCTGCTGCTGCTGGTGGTGGCCATTGACGACGCGGTGGGGCTGGTGCTGTTCTCCGCCTCCTTCGGCGTGGCCCACGCATTGGAGAGCGGGGCGGTCAGCATCATCACCGTGCTGGTGGAGCCGGTAGTGGAGATCGTGCTGTCCCTGCTGCTGGGCGCGGCGGCGGGCTGGGTGCTGTACTGGGTGGAGAAGTTCTTCCACTCCCGGAGCAAGCGCCTGTCCATTTCCATCGGCTTTGTGCTGCTCACAGTGGGCCTGTCCATGGTGGAGTTCGATGTGGGCGCAATTCATTGCAGCTTCAGCCTGCTTCTGGTGTGCATGATGACGGGAACTCTGTTCTGCAATATTTGCGACTTTTCCGAGGAGCTCATGGCCCGTGTGGACGGCTGGACCACCCCGCTGTTTGTGCTGTTCTTTGTGCTCAGCGGCGCGGAGCTGGACCTGGACGTCCTGGCCAACCCCCTGGTGCTGCTCATCGGCGCGGTGTATATCCTGTTCCGTTCTCTGGGCAAGTATGCGGGTTCTTATGCCAGCTGCGCCCTCACCGGCTGCAGCGACAACATCAAAAAGCACCTGGGCATCACCCTGCTGCCCCAGGCCGGCGTGGCGCTGGGCATGGCGCTCACTGCCCAGCAGCTGTCGGGCGGCGCGGTGGTGCGCAACGTAGTGCTGTTTTCCGTGCTGGTGTACGAGCTGGTGGGCCCGGCGCTGACCAAGCGTTCGCTGGTGGCCGCCGGTGAGATTCGCGAGGAGGGCAAGACCAGCGCCAGGAAAAAAAACGAGGCGCCCGCACCCATCCGGCTGGACAAGTAATCCCACGCCGCCTTTCACGGTTTGCCCGCGGTATTTCGGGCATACTAAAGGCGAGGTGATGACATTGCTCAGCGAAAATCAACTGCTCAACCACATCTACCAGACCGCCGAGATGGGCCGGGAGGGCATCCAGTCGGTGCTGAAATACACCGAGGAGCCCAAGCTGACCAGCGCCCTGACCAGCCAGCTCACCGAGTATGAGCGGCTGCAAAACGCCGCCGGGGCCATGCTCCACGAGCGGGGGGAGCCGCCTAAGGGTTTGGGCCCCGTGGCCAAGGCCTCCTCTGAGGTCATGAGCACCATGAAGGCCATGACGGACCGCTCCCCGGCCAACATCG
>CATKZW010000010.1 GCA_949841465.1 uncultured Oscillospiraceae bacterium | reverse complement strand
TTTTAAAAATCTGCAGGGACAGGGCTTAGATTGGTGTTGCCTTTTTGCCTCCCACACAGCCCTTTTGACCCAATTCTCTTTCAAATTTTCTTGCATCACCTACTTGACTTCATACCATTAGACTTTCTCCGTTCCAGGTCAAAATAGACGCAAAAAGGCGTCCCTCTGGACAGAGGGACGCCGCACGCAAATATCAACATCAGGGCAGGGAAAAACCTATCCCACCCCAAAGGCGCGCGAAAGTCCCAAGAGTCCCATGCTCTTGCCATTCTCCACTCTAACCTCAAAGTAAAATACGGTCTTCAGCATGTCGCGCGCCTCCTTTCCTAGTAATTTTTGAAACCTTGCCCAGTATATTCCCTTTGCAAGGGTTTGTCAACCCCTATTTGAGGGAAATTTTCAGCACTTTTTCGCTTTGCCCGGATAAACAGCGGGGAAGGCCGCCCCCCGCCTCGCTGCGCACCGGTCCAGCCGCCCAGCTTTTCCCCCACCACGGCCATCTGCTCCGGGGTAACCTCCCCCCAGTCGTAGTCAAATTGGATCTCCACAATGCGGTCCGGGTAGCACAGCAGGTATTGGTTCCGCGGCCCGTACTCCCCGTCCAGCTCCCGGTATGCCTCCACCGCGCCCCAGGGGGCGGCGTCCGCCGGGACGTACTCGCTGTCCCAGCAGTACCAGTCGTCCTCCCACTGGCGCAGGAAGGTGTCCCGGCACAGGCCGTACAGGAAGGGAGCCTTCACCAGCACGATGGTGTAGCTCAGATCGGGCAGCTCCCTGCGGTTCTCCGCGTCGAACCGGGGGGATTGGTCCATGACATACCGGCCCAGCAGGAGGGACTCCTCCCCCCACTGCTGCCAGTAACTGTAGCCGTCCAAATCCACGTCCAGCAGGTCCTCCACCGTCAGGGGCAGCTCGTCGTGATAGGCGGTGCAGGTGATCCCATTGTACTGGTAGGTCTCCTCCTCGTTCCCGGCAAACCAGCCGTGGCTGTGCCCGTATAACGTCCCAAACACAATCACTCCCATCACAGCATAGCACGCCGCAAGGGCAATGACGATGGTGACCGCCCGGTTGACCTTGGCGGTGGCCTTTTTTCGTTTGAGGAAGCCTTTGACTCCGTTGATGACCAGGAATAACCCGGGCACATACAGCAGGAACATCAGCGCTACGAGCGCAATCATCATCCGGTCCCCGGAGGCAAGGACGGACAGCAGGTAATACCCCAGCCACAGGGCCAGCAGCACCAGAGCGGCAATTTGGAGCTTTCGATGGCTGTGGGAGTTCAAAAACTCCCCCCGCTCCGCCGCCCGGACCGCCCTGCGCCGCCAGAGGAAGTAGCTGACGCACTCCACCCCCACCAGCACAGCGACCATCACCCAGCACATTGCGGCGAACAGGCTATTGGCGCTGGCCAGCACCTCCACAGGGTCGTCAACCAGCCGACAGGCCATCAGCGCTCCGTTCAGCGCCGCCACCAACAGCAGCACCAGCTGAGAGGGCAGGAAGCTGCGCTTCATGGTGCGGTGGATGGCGTCCAGCTCCATCACCGGGTCGGTCTCGATGGGGATGGGGTGGGGCCTCTCATTGTAAAACACCTGGGGCTGGGCGCTGGAGGCCGCCAAAATCCATCCAGTGTGTTCGCAAAAGTCGTAAAAGGTCTGCTGCTCCTCCGAGGGCCCTGGGTCAAACTGGGACGCCTTGGGGAAGTAGCACACACAGAAGGTCAGCGTCTGGGGCTCCGCTTTCCGGTAGGTCCAGAAAAACTGGCCGATCTTCTCCAGCAGCCAGCCCTTTTCCGCCATTTGGGTCAGGTGTTTCTCCAGCCCCGTGCAGTCATATAACGAGAAGGTCTCCAATCTGCGTTTCGTCTCCTTCATCTCTCCCGCTCCTTTCCCATCCAGCGGCGGTAGTCCTCCGCCTGAGCGCGGATGCGCTCGTACTCTTTCTCCAGCGTCTCCCGGCCGTAGTCGGTGAGAAGATAGCTGCGCTTCCGGCCCTCCGCCCTGGTCTCCCGGATCATCCCCGCCTGGCAGAACTGCTCCAGCAGGTTATACAGCGTCCCCGAGCCCACGTTTACCCGCCCCTGGGTCATGACGGGCACCCGGTCCAGGATGTCCATCCCACAGCACTCCTCCCGCAGACAAAGCAGAATGTAAAACATTTGCTCCGTCAGGGTCTGGAATTTCGCCCTTGGCATATGCTCCGCCTCCTTTCTCGAATATCGAGATTGACCGGCAAAAATTTAATCTCGAATATCGAGTATTATAATTCCAGTATATTCTCGAATATCGAGTTTGTCAAGTCCTGAGCGCAAAAAGAGCGCCGCCAAGGAAAAATTCCTCGGCGGCGCTGAATTTGTATTCAGTTCGAGAATTACATAATCTTGCGGAACAGCTCCTTGAAGTCCTCCACGGTGGCGGCCTTGGGGTTGCCGGGAGCGCAGGCGTCGGCGGCGGCGGACTGGGCCAGGAACTCCAGATCCTCCTCCTTCATGGCCTCCAGCTTGGTGGGGATGCCCACGTCCACGGACAGCTGGCGCACCGCGTCGATGGCGGCCTTGCGGTAGGCGGCCTGGTCCATGCCGGCGGTATCCACGCCCATGGCCTCGGCGATGTGCTTGAACTTATCGCCGGTGGCCTCCTGGTTGAACTCCATGACGATGGGGAGCATCATGGCGCAGGCCACGCCGTGGGGGGTGTCGTACACCGCGCCCAGGGTGTGGGCCATGGAGTGGGCGATGCCCAGGCCCACGTTGGAGAAGGCCATGCCGGTGACGAACTGGCCCAGAGCCATGGCCTCCCGGCCCTCGGGGTCGTTGTTGACCGCCTTGCGCAAATTGGCGGAGATGAGCTTGATGGCCTCCAGGTTCAGGCAGTCGGCCAGCTCCCAGGCGGCGGCGGTGGTATAGCCCTCGATGGCGTGGGTCAGGGCGTCCATGCCGGTGGCGGCGGTGAGGCCCTTGGGCATGGTGGACATCATGTCCGGGTCCACGATGGCAATATCGGGGATGTCGTTCACGTCCACACAGACGAACTTGCGCTTCTTCTCCACGTCGGTGATGACGTAGTTGATGGTGGCCTCGGCGGCAGTGCCGGCGGTGGTGGGGACGGCGATGGTGAACACGGTGCGGTTCTTGGTGGGGGCCACGCCCTCCAGGGAGCGCACGTCGGCGAACTCGGGGTTGTTGATGATGATGCCGATGGCCTTGCCGGTGTCCATGGAGGAGCCGCCGCCGATGGCGATCATGTAGTCCGCGCCGCTGGCCTTGTAGGCGTCCACGCCGGACTTCACGTTCTCGATGGTGGGGTTGGGCTTGATGTCGGAGTAGACCTCGTAGGCCATATTGTTGGCGTCCAGCAGGTCGGTGACCTTCTTGGTGATGCCGAACTTCACCAGGTCGGGATCGGAGGCGATGAACGCCTTCTTCACGCCCTTGGCGGTAACGATGCCCGGGATCTCCTGGATAGCACCCTTGCCGTGGTAGGAAATGCCGTTGAGTACGAAACGATTGACAGCCATGATGAACTACCTCCTAAAATTTCCTGATTTGAGACTACTACTCTAATCATACCTTTTCCTGGGACAAGCGTCAAGGATTTGATAGGGTAAATTTTAGAGGTTCTGGTGGGTAATTTTTCTCTCCCGGCCAAACGCAGCTCATATTGACGGGTCCCGGCCCTCCAGCTCCAGCAGCCGCCGCTTCACTTCCAGGCCGCAGGCAAAGCCGGTGAGGGCCCCGCCCCTTCCCACCGCCCGGTGGCAGGGGGTGAAGATGAGCAGCGGGTTGTCGTGGTTGGCCATGCCCACCGCCCGGGCGGCTTTGGGGCGGCCCACAGCGGCGGCAATCTCCCCATAGGTCCGGGTCCTGCCGTAGGGGATAGCCCGCAAAGCCTCCCACACCGCCAGCTGAAACGCCGTCCCGTGGGGGGACAGGGGGACGGTAAACGCCCGCCGCTCCCCTGCAAAATACTCGTCCAGCTCCGCCGCCGCCTGGAGGGTCAGCGGGGTCTCCCCCGGCCGGGCGTCAGGCATACAGCCCTCACGCCGGAGAAACACCCGGCTCAGGCCCTGTCCATCGTCCATCAGGCCCAGGGCGCCGATGGGGTATTCCCGGTACAGCACCGGGCCCAATTTCACCCTCTCTCCCCTTCTCATTCCACTGTCACCGATTTTGCCAGGTTCCGGGGCTTGTCGATGTCGCAGCCCCGCATGAGGGCAATGTAATAGGCCAGCAGCTGCAGCGGCGCCACCCCAAGGGAGGGCAGCAGCAGCTCGTCGGTGTCCGGGATGGCGATGAGGCCGCTGGCCACCTTCCCCATCTCGTCCACATGGTCCTGGGTGGTGAGGGCCAGCACGTCCGCCCCACGGCTCTTTACCTCCACCACGTTGCTCATGGCCTTCTCGAACAGCTTGGCGTAGGTGGCCACCGCCACCACCAGGGTGCCGTCCTCAATCAGGGAGATGGTGCCGTGCTTCAGCTCGCCGGAGGCGTAGGCCTCCGAGTGGATGTAGGAAATCTCCTTCAGCTTCAGCGACCCCTCCAGCCCCAGGGCGTAGTCCACGTTGCGGCCGATGAAGAAAATGGACTCGTGGTTGAAATACTGGGAGGCGTAATACTGGATGTCCTCCCGCTTTTCCAGCACCTGCTCCAGCTTGGAGGGGAGCAGCAGCAGCTCCCGCACCGCCGCGTGGTAGCGCTCCTCCTCCACCGTGCCCAGCCGCCGGGCCAGGTACAGCCCCAGCAGGTCCAGCACCGCCAGCTGGGTGGAGTACGCCTTGGTGGTGGCCACGGCGATCTCCGGCCCCGCCCAGGTGTACAGCGTCTCGTCGGACTCCCGGGCGATGGAGGAGCCCACCACGTTGACGATGGACAAAATCTTCCCGCCCAGCTTCTTGGCCTCCCGGAGGGCGGCCATGGTGTCCAGCGTCTCGCCGGACTGGCTGAGCACCACCACCAGCGTCCGCTGGGTGACGATGGGCTCCATGTACCGAAACTCGGAGGCCAGCGTCACCTCCACCGGCAGGCGCAGCAGCCGCTCCAGATTATACTTGCCCACCATGCCCACATGGTAGGACGAGCCGCAGGCCACCACATACAGCCGGTCAATGCTCCGGATGAACTCGTCGCTCAGGGAGAAATCGGGCAGCACCACCTCCCCGTCCTTCAGCCGGGGGAACACCGCCCGGCGCAGGGCCTCGGGCTGCTCCATGATCTCCTTGAACATGAAGTGCTCATAGCCGCCCTTCTCCGCCGCGTCGATCTCCCAGTCCACGTGGGCGGGCTCCTTCTCCACCGGCTGGAGCAGGTGGTTGTAGCAGCTGACCCCGTTCCGGGTGAGCACCGCCAGCTCCCCATCCTCCATGTAGATGACTTCCCGGGTGTGCTTGATGATGGCGGTGACGTCGGAGGCCAGGAAGTTGAAGCCTTCCCCCAGGCCCAGGATCAGCGGGCTGTCCTTGCGCACGGCAATGAGCTTCTCCGGCTCGTCGGCGCAGATGATGCCCAGGGCATAGGCCCCCTCGATGCGGTGGAGCACCCGGCCTACGGCCTCAAGGATATCCCCCTCGTAGAAATACTCAATGAGCTGGGCCACCACCTCGGTGTCCGTCTCCGAGGCGAAGGGCACCCCCTGGTCCACCAGGAACTGCTTGAGCTGGGCGTAATTCTCGATGATGCCGTTGTGCACCACGGCGATGCGCCCGCTGCGGCTGACCTGGGGGTGGGAGTTCACGTCCGACGGAGCCCCGTGGGTGGCCCATCGGGTGTGGCCGATGCCCAGCGTGCCGTGGATGGCCCTGCCCTCCTGGGTCAGGTCAGCCAGCACCCGCAGGCGGCCCTTGGCCTTGGCCACCTCCAGCTTTTCGCCGTCAAAGACAGCCACCCCTGCCGAGTCGTACCCGCGGTACTCCAGCCGGCTCAGGCCGTCCAAAAGGATGGGCGCGGCCTCCTCGCCCCCTACAAATCCTACAATGCCGCACATAACGATTCCTCCTAAAAAAGTCTTACTGGGGATTGTTCTCCAGATATTTCTGCTCAATGTGGCTGTCCACCTGCATGGAGAACTCCAGGGCGGCGTTATAGCCCATCTTTTTGTTTCTATTATTCATGGCGGCCACCTCAATGATGACGGCCAGGTTCCGCCCCGGCTTCACCGGGATGAGGATGGAGGGGATGCGCACGTCCAGCAGGGTGGTGAAGTGCTCGTCCGCACCCAGGCGGTCGTACAGCTTGCCGTCCTGCCAGGTCTCCAGCTCGATCATCATGTCGATGGCGCTGTCAAACTTGACGGCGGACATGCCGAACAGCCGCCGCACGTCCACCACCCCGATGCCCCGCAGCTCAATGTAGTGGCGGATCAGCTCCGGCGCGGTGCCCACCAGCCCCCCGCTGGGGTTGCGGCGGATCTCCACCGCGTCGTCGGCGATGAGCCGGTGGCCCCGCTTGACCAGCTCGATGGCGGTCTCGCTCTTGCCCACGCCGGACTCCCCGGCCAGCAGCACCCCCTCGCCGTACACCTCCACCAGCACGCCGTGGCGGGTGATGGTGGGGGACAGCGCCGTGCGCAGGTAGGCGATCATGGTGCTCATGATATTCGCCGTGTTCTCCTGGGTGCTGAGGATCACCTGCTGGTGCTTTTTCGCCATCTCCATGCACTCCGGGTAGGGCTTCAGCCCCCGGGCAAAGATCACCGCCGGGGTGTGGTAGGAGAACAGCGTGTCGAACACCGCCGAGCGCTTCTCCGGGGAGATGCCCTCCAGGTAGGAGATCTCCACCAGCCCCAGCAGCTGCATGCGCTCCTTGTCGAAGTAGTCGAAAAAGCCGGTGAGCTGGAGGCCGGGCCGGTTCACGTCCTCAATGGTGATCAGCCGCTCCCGGTAGCCCTCCGGGCCGTACAGCACGTCCAGATGGAAGGTGTCGATGATGAGGCCCAGCTTGATCCCTGTCTTGCTCGCCACTGCGGTCACGCTCCTTTATCAATCATATTCGGCTTCTATTCTACCACATACCCGCCCCGAAAAAAATAGCGGATTCATCAAATTCACACTTGATTTTTCCGGTTCCGTATGGTAGCATAATGTAGTTATCGTTTGAACGAATTCCAACCAGCAAGGAGGTTAGTCAATATGGCCAAATGCGAGTTCTGCGGCAAAGGCGTGAACTTCGGCATCCAGGTATCCCACTCCCACCGCCGCTCCAACCGCCCCTGGAAGCCCAACGTCAAGCGCGTCAAGGCTGTGGTGGACGGCGCTCCCAAGCACGTCTATGTGTGCACCCGCTGCCTCCGCTCCGGCAAAGTCACCCGCGCTGTGTAATTCCATAAGGAAGCAGGTCGGACCCCGCGCATTGCGCGGGGTCCGATTTTTTATGCCTTTTCCTCGGGCTCCGCCGGCTGCTCAGCCGCTTCCCCGTCGTTGGGCTCAGATTCAGTTGTCTCGGGCTCCGGCTCCGCCGCTGATTCCTGCGGATCAGCCTCCGGCGCGGGCTCAGCGGCAGACTCCGCTTTCTTATGGAAGGTGAATTTGCGCTCGGTGCCCTTGACCAGGCGCACCATATTTCCCCGGTGCCCCCACAGCAGCAGCCCGCCCATGACGGCGGCCAGCAGCAGGATCAGAGGATCCCGGAACACCAGCCAGGACGCAAGGATAAAGGACGCCCCGCCCCAGCACGAGCCCAGGGACACATACCGGGTGGCCGCCACCAGCACGATGAAGCCGCCCCACACCGTCACCGGGATGATCCAGCTGGGGAGCACGCCGCCCCCGCCGATGCCGATCATGATGGCCACGGCGCTGCCGGACAGCACCCCCTTGCCCCCCCGGAACTGGAACGTGCAGGGGAACATGTGGCCGATCATGCAGAAAGCGCCCGCCCAATATTTGGCCAGCACCACCAACTCCGGCGAGATCTGCTCCGCGATGAAGGAGGCGAACAGCACCGCCAGCACCGCCTTGACCGCGTCGCCGAGAATCACTACAAGGGTCAGCGGGCCGCCGAACACCCGGTAGAAGTTGGTCAGGCCCGCGTTGCCGCTGCCGTGCTCCCGGATGTCGTCCCGCAGGATGTAACGGGACACCACCACCGCGCCGTTGAAGCAGCCCAGGAAATAGGCTACCACGGCCACGCCTACGGCCGCAACCGTCAGCCAGCCATAGCTCACACCGGCAGCCTCAAGCATACGAGATTGCAGCATGGTCAATCCTCCTTATCGCCCTTTTGGCGGATGGTGATGCGCACCGGAGTGCCCGTCAGGCCGAAGGTGGCCCGAATCTGATTTTCCAGGTAGCGCTGGTAGGAAAAGTGGAACAGCTTGGCGTCGTTGCAGAAGATGACAAAGTGGGGGGGCTTCACCCCGATCTGGGTCATATAGTAGATTTTCAGCCGCTTGCCCTTGTCGGTGGGGGGCTGGACCCGGGCCTGCGCGTCGTTGAGCACCTGGTTGAGCACGCCGGTGGGGATGCGCATGGCGGCCTGGTTGACCACGTTGTCGATGAGGCCGAACAGCTTATCCACCCGCTGGCCCGTCAGGGCGGAGATGAACAGCACCGGGGCGTAGGTCATGTAGCTCAGGTCCCGGCGGACGTCCTCCTCCATGCGCTGCATGGTCTTGCCGTCCTTTTCAATGACGTCCCACTTGTTCACCACGATAATGCAGGCCTTGCCCGCCTCGTGGGCCAGCCCGGCCACCTTGGTGTCCTGCTCCGTGACCCCCTCCTGGGCATCGATCATGATGACGCACACGTCGCTGCGCTCAATGGCCATGGTGGCCCGCAGCACAGAGAATTTCTCCACCCGGTCGTCCACCTTGGACTTCTTCCGCATGCCCGCCGTGTCGATGATGAGGAATTTTCCCCACTGGTTCTCCAGATAGCTGTCCACCGCGTCCCGGGTGGTGCCTGCCACGTTGGACACAATGACCCGCTCCTGGCCCAGGACCCGGTTCACCAGGGAGGACTTGCCCACGTTGGGCTTGCCGATAATGGCCACCTTCACCACGTCGTCCTCCGCTTCCTCCTCGTCCTCGGGGGGGAAGAACTCGAAGCAGGCGTCCAGCAAATCGCCGGTGCCGTGGCCGTGGACGGCGGACACCGGGTACGGGTCCCCAAGCCCCAGGTTGTAGAACTCGTACATGTCCGGGTCGGTGTGGCCGGTGGAGTCCATCTTGTTCACCGCCAGCACCACCGGCTTCCGGGAGCGCTGGAGCATCCCGGCCACCTCCTGGTCGGCGGCGGTCATGCCGGTGCGGATGTCGCACACGAAGACGATTACCGTGGCGGCGTTGATGGCGATCTCCGCCTGCTCCCGCATGAAGGACAGGATCTGGTCGTCGGTGCCCGGCTCGATGCCGCCGGTGTCCACCAGGTCAAAGGTGCGGCCCCGCCACTCCGCCTGGGCGTACAGCCGGTCCCGGGTGACGCCCGGGGTGTCCTCCACGATGGACAGGCGCTTGCCCGTCAGTTTATTGAACAGCATGGACTTGCCCACGTTGGGGCGGCCCACGATGGCCACCAGGGGTCTTGCCATGGGGATTCCTCCTATCGTCAAGCGGCCTGGTCAAGAGCCGCATCCCAGCCAATTATACAATATACGTGTATGTAGTATACCAAAGTCTCCAAAAAAAAGATAGGGGAAAAAGGGAAATTTTTCGGGGAGAAAGCAACAAAAAAGCCGCCGTATCTGCGGCAGCTTTTTTTGTTTCTCACTTGTCGGCGGGGGCGACCTCACGGCCATTGTAGGTCATGCAGTTCTTGCATACGCGGTGGGGCAGGGTGACGGTACCGCACTTGGGACAGGTGTTGATACCGGGAGTCTCCAGCTTCCACACGGAACTGCGGCGCTTGTTGCGGCGCTGCTTGGATACTTTACTCTTAGGGACGGCCATTCTTGACACCTCCTTATTGGTCAATGTCCGGGGACATACATCCTACTGGTCTGTTTCCTCCTGCTCCAGCAGCTGGGCCAGCTTGGCCCACCTGGGGTCGATCTCCTTCTTGCAGCGGCAGGGCTCCACATTCAGATCCGCGCCGCAGCCGGGACAAAGGCCCTTGCAATCCTCAGAGCAGAGGTTTTTCGTGTCCATCTCAAGGAGGAATACCTCCCGCATCAGCTCGTCCAGCTCCAGCTCGCCGTCCTGATTCAGCACGACGATATCGTCGCTCTCCCCGTTGGCCAGCTCAAAGGCCAGCAGGGTTTCATACTCCACCGTTTTCTCCTGCTGAAAGGGCTTGGCGCACCGGTCGCAGGTCAGCGACAGGACTGTGTCCAACCGGGCATTCAGCTCCATGGCTCCGGCCCGGTTGCGCACCTGTCCTTCCACATGAACAGGCTGGGTAAACGGCCGGGCCTCATACCACTCCACGTCGGACAAATCCACCTGGAGCTCAAAGGGCAGGACCGCGCCGGGCTCTTGGGCAAAGCGCTTCAAATCCAGTTTCATGGCACACCTCGCATAATGGCACGACTGGTATTATACTAGATCTGGCCGGAAATGTCAAACATTTTCCGCAATATTTTGTGTTTTTTCTAGTTTGCCTCCGGCGGCCTCCCTTTTTCTTTGAAGAAAAAGGAACAATCCCTTACCCCTTCAGGAACTCCTCCAGGCGGTCCATGCCGGTCTTGATGTTGTCCATGGAGGTGGCGTAGGACCAGCGGACAAAGTTAGGGGCTCCAAAGCCGCTGCAGGGCACCGTGGCCACCAGGCCGTGCTTGAGCAGCGCGGCGGAGAAATCGTCGCTGCTGCTGATGGTCTCGCCATGGATGGTGCGGCCCAGCTGCTTTTCGATGTTCATCATGATATAGAACGCGCCCTCGGGCTTGATGCAGCTCACGCCGTCCATGGCGTTGACACGCTCCACGATATAGTTCCGGCGAGCCTCAAAAGCCTGGCGCATCTCCTCCACGCAGTCCTGCGGCCCGGTGAGGGCGGCCACGGAGGCGGCCTGGGACACGGAGCTGGGCGAACCGGTGGAATGGCTGAGGAAGTTGGCCATCACCTTTGCGATCTTCTCGCTGGACAGCAGGTAGCCGATGCGCCAGCCGGTCATGGCGTAGGACTTGGACACGCCGTTGATGAGGATGGTGCGCTCCTTCACTTCATCCCCCAGAGAGGCAAAGGACACGGACTTCACCCCGTCGTACAGCAGACCGTAGTAAATCTCGTCGGAGATCACGTAGATGTCCTTCTCCACACAGACCTTGGCGATGGCCTCCAGCTCCTCCTTGGAGTACACCATGCCGGTAGGATTGCTGGGGTTGTTTAGGATCAGCGCCTTGGTCCTGGGCGTGATGGCGGCAGCCAGCTGCTCTGCGGTCATCTTGAACCCGGCAGCCTCCCCGGCGGTAACCACCACGGGCTTGCCCCCCACCATCTTGATGAGCTCCAGATAGCTGACCCAGAAGGGAGCGGGCAGGATCACCTCGTCGCCGGGGTCCACCAGCGCCCGCAGGGCGATATACACGCAGTGCTTCGCGCCGCTGGAGATCACCACCTGGGAGGGCTTGTAGGTCAGGCCGCAGTCCTCCTGCATGCGCTTGCACACCGCCTCCTTCAGCGCCACCGTACCGGAGGCGGGGGTGTAGCGGGTGACATTGTCGGCAATGGCCTTGTCCGCCGCCGCCTTGATATGGTCAGGGGTATTGAAATCCGGCTCGCCGGCCCCAAAGCCGACGACGTCGATCCCGTCAGCTTTCATCTGTTTGGCCAGCGAATCGATGGCCATGGTGCTGGACGCCTGCACCGCGGACGCGATTTGAGCAAGTTCTTTCAAGATGATCCCTCCAATTGTTATTTCCTGCACATTATATTCTTCACCTTGCAGAATTGCAAGCACATTTTGGTGAAAATCCGAAGTTTTTGCAATTCCAACAAAAGCGCATTGCATTTATGTCGAAAATCGCCCCCGTCTGCCGAAGCGACGGGGGCAAAACGTGCTCAATGGCGGATATTTTTGCGATAAAGGTGGTACAAACCCTTCACCAGCAGGTCGTGGTCGTATTTAATCTCCCGCCTGCACAGCCGATAGAGGGCGGGCGCACGGCCCCCTGTGGCCACCACTGCGGCCGCCGGGGCCCCCGCCGCCTCCTCCAGGGACTCGATCACCCGGTCAAAGGCTCCGCTGTAGCCGTACAGCACCCCCGCCCGCATGGAGTCCACCGTGTTCCGGCCCAGTGGCGTGTCCACCTGGGCCATGGAGATCTGGGGCAGCTGGGCCCCGTTTCGGGACAAGGCCTCCAGGGCGATATCGATGCCGGGCATGATGGCGCAGCCCTCGAAGGCCCGCTCGCTCAGATAGGAGAAGGTGACGGCGGTACGGGAGTTGATGACGATGGCGGGGGACGGGTAGAGGGCGGAGGCCGCCACGGCGGAGGCCACGATGTCGCTGCCCAGCTGGTTGTGAATCTCCGACTTGATGTTGAGACCCGTTTTCAGCCCCGGCCCCACCACCAGGGGCGGTTTCCCGGTGAGCCGCCGCAGGGTGCGGGCATAGGTCCCGGTGATTGGCGGCACCACGCTGGACAAAATGGAGCCCGTCACCCCGCCCAGCTCCGCCCGGTAGAGCCGGAACACCCCCATCAGGTCAATGGCGCAGCGGTCGTCGGTCATCTTGCCGTCGGTTTCCAGCTCCGACTGGAAGGACAGCGTCCCCTCCTCCGTGAACAGGGCGATGGTGGTGCGGATATTGCCGATGTCAATGGCCAGAATCATGGTATTTCTCTCCTCTCTGGCCCTTATTATATACCGTTTTGCCCGTTCTGTCACCCCGGGAAATGAAAGCGGAGCGGGAAATTTCCCGCTCCGTTTTTATTTAAATGTTATTGCAGATAATTTCGCCCATCTTCTGCGTCCCAATAACGCTCTCCCCTGCCCGGGCAATGTCGGCGGTGCGCCAGCCGTCCGCCAGCGCCTTGTCCACCGCCGCCTCGATGGCGTCCGCCTCGGCGGCAAGCTTAAAGGAGTAGCGGAACATCATGGCCGCAGACAGGATGGTGGCGATGGGGTTGGCCTTATCCTGTCCCGCGATGTCCGGCGCGGAGCCGTGGATGGGCTCGTACAGCGCCGGGGCCCCGTCCCCCATGGAGGCGGAGGGCAGCAGGCCGATGGAGCCGGTAATCATAGACGCCTCGTCGGACAGGATGTCGCCGAACATGTTCTCCGTGACCACCACGTCGAACTGCCCCGGGTCCCGCACCAGCTGCATGGCGCAGTTGTCCACCAGCACGTCCTCGTACGCCACGTCGGAGTATTCCTCCGCCAGTCTGTGCATCACGGACCGCCACAGCCGGGAGGTCTCCAGCACGTTGGCCTTGTCCACGCTGGTCACCTTTTTCCGGCGCAGCCGCGCCATCTCAAAGGCCCGGCGGCCGATGCGCTCAATCTCCCTCTCGGAGTAGGCCATCAGGTCGGTGGCCTCCAGACCCCGGTCCTCGGTCTGGTACCTGTCCCGCTTGCCGAAGTAGATGCCCCCAGTGAGCTCCCGGACCATGAGCAGGTCGATGCCCTTTTCCGCCGTCTCCTTTTTCAGCGGGCAGGCCTCCGCCAAGGCGGGGCGCAGGGCGGCGGGACGCAGGTTGGCGTACAGCCCCAGGTCCTTGCGGATGGCCAGCAGGGCGGTCTCGGGGCGCTGCCCGGCGGGCCTGTCGCTGCCCCACTTGGGGCCGCCTACCGCGCCCAGCAGCACCGCGTCGCAGCTCCTGCACAGCTCCGCCGTCCCCTCCGGGTAGCTCACGCCCACCGCGTCGGTGGCGCAGCCACCCATGAGCACATCCACGTATTCAAAGGTGTGCCCGAACTTCTCTCCCACCCTGTCGATGACCTTCACCGTCTCGTTGACGATCTCCGGGCCGATGCCGTCGCCCCGGATCAGCGCGATTTTGTAGTTCATTTTGCCACCCCTCTCGCTTTCAGGGACTTCAGCAGCCCGCCGTTCTCAATGATGCCGTTGATGAACTCCGGGAAGGGCGCGGCCTGGAACTCGGCTCCGGTGGTCTTATTGGTAATCACGCCGGTGGAAAAATCCACGCTCACCGCATCTCCCGCGCTGATGCCGTCCACCGCCTCGGGGCACTCCAGGATGGGGAAGCCGATGTTGATGGAGTTGCGGTAGAAGATGCGGGCGAAGCTCTTGGCGATGACGCACCTCACCCCGGAGGCCTTGAGGGCCAGGGGTGCGTGCTCCCGGGAGGAGCCGCAGCCGAAGTTGCCGCCGCCCACCACAATGTCCCCCGCCTCCACGGTGGAGGCGAAATCCGCGTCGATGTCCTCCATGCAGTGGGAGGCCAGGGACTTCTCATCCGGGGCGTTGAGATACCGGGCCGGGATGATGACGTCGGTATCCACGTTGTCGCCGTATTTATAAATTTTCACAAATTCGTCCTCCTTACTTTGACGCCTGGAAAGGGCCTTCCTTTTTTCTTTGAAAAGAAAAAAGGAAGCGAAAAAAGAAACTTTTAAACTTCTATCCAATCATTTCTGCGTTTTCATGGCGTGGGTGAAGCAAGCCCGTTTCAACTATATTAAAATAATATTGCTTGAAGTGATCAGCATCTGTCCGGTTGCCGGGCGCATACTGTTCGATAACCGCCTGTTTCGTCAGCGGACAAAAAGTTCTTTTTCGGTTCCTTTTTCTTTCAAGAAAAAGGAACAAACGCTGTTCAGAGGCTGGCCGGGTCCGTGACCACGCCGGTGACGGCGCTTGCCGCCGCCACCGCGGGGCTGGCCAGGATAATCATGGAGCTGGTGGGGCCCATGCGGCCCACGAAGTTGCGGTTGGTGGTGGAAATGGCCCACTCGTTGTCGCTGAGCACGCCCATATGCCCGCCCAGGCAGGGCCCGCAGGTGGGGGTGGACACCACCGCGCCCGCGTTGATAAAGTCGGCCACCAGGCCCTCCGCCATGGCGTCCAGATAGATCTGCTGGGTGGCGGGTATGACGATGCACCGCACCCCGTCGGCCACCTTCCGGCCCTTGAGGATGGCGGCGGCCTCCCGCAGGTCCTTCAGCCGCCCGTTGGTGCAGGAGCCAATGACCACCTGCTGGATGGGTTTGCCCGCCGCCTCATCCACCGTCCTGGTATTGGAGGGCAGGTGGGGGAAGGCCACCGTGGGCCGCAGAGCGGACAGGTCGATGGTGATCTCCCGGGCGTACTCCGCGTCCGGGTCGGCCTCAAACGACTGCCACTCCCGGTCCACGCGGCCCTTTAAGTAGGCGATAGTCTTCGCGTCCACGGGGAATATGCCGTTCTTGCCGCCGGCCTCGATGGCCATGTTGCAGATGGTAAAGCGGTCGTCCATCTCCAGGGAGGCCACGCCCTCCCCCACAAACTCCAGGGAGTGGTACAGCGCGCCGTCCACCCCGATCATGCCGATGAGGTGGAGGATCACGTCCTTGCCGCTGACGTATTTGCCCAGTCTGCCCACCAGATTCACCTTGATGGCGGAGGGCACCTTGAACCACAGCGTGCCGGTGGCCATGCCCGCGGCCATATCGGTGGAGCCCACGCCGGTGGAGAAAGCCCCCAGGGCCCCGTAGGTGCAGGTGTGGGAGTCGGCGCCCACGATGACCTCGCCGGGAGCGGCCAGGCCCTTCTCCGGCACCAGGGCGTGCTCAATGCCCATCCGGCCCACGTCATAGAAGTGGGTGATGGAGTGCTCCCCGGCAAACTCCCGGCAGGCGGCGCACAGCTGGGCGGATTTGATGTCCTTGCAGGGGGTGGAGTGGTCCAGCACGATGGCGATCTTGTCTTTGTCGAACACCGACGACAGCCCCGCCTTGTTGAACTCCGTGATGGCCACGGGGGTGGTGATGTCGTTGCCTAGCACCAGGTCCAGCTTCCCCTCGATGAGCCGGCCGGGCTCCACCCGGTCAAGCCCGGCAGAGCGGGCCAGGATCTTCTGGGTCATGGTCATGCCCATGAATCATTCCTCCTCAAAAAGTTTTCTCCGCACCCGACCCGCTTGGGCGGGTACTAAAAATAATGTGCACTTATTATGCCAGAACTTCTGGAGAAACAATGTAAACTATGATACAATTTTAAAAACCCCTTGACAGGAGGCGCAGCCTATGGCAGCTTGGGACCTTCTCGCGGAGGGCCGCAGCCCCCGCAAATACCGGGCCGGACAGCTGGTCTATCTCCAGGGCACCCGTCCGGACCACTTTTACTATCTGATCTCCGGCTCAGTGCGCAGCTTTCTCAGCTCCAGCGCCGGGGAGGAACGGGTGCTGGCCGTCCACCGGGCGGGGGACCTGATGGGTGAGGCGTCCTTTTTTGACGGCTGTCCCCGGGTGACCTCCGCCATGGCGGTGGAGGACTGCCGGATTTTGTCCATCGACCGGGCCCAGCTGAACGCCGCCTTCCAGCGCCACCCGGAGCTGGCCCTGCCCATGCTCCAGCACCTGGCCCGGACGGTGCGGATGCTGTCCGACCACGTGGGGGCGGCCTCTCTGCCCGCACAGCAGCGAATCGTCCGGTGGCTGCTGGGCCAGCCAGGCAGCGGGAACGCTGCCGGCGGGAACGCTGCCGGTGGAAACACTGCCGGCGGGAGCGCCGCCGGGGAGAGCGGCGCTGTCCGCGCCACCCATGAGGGCATCGGACAGGCGGTGGGCCTGTCCCGGGTAACGGTGAGCCGGGTGCTGGGGGAGCTGGCAGCCCAGGGGCTGGTGGAGCTGGGGTATCGCTCGGTGACCGTCCTTGACTGGAACGGCTTGAAGGAACTGGCCTTTGACGCATAAAAGCACCTGGCGCACAGGCGCCAGGCGCTTTCTTTTTATAAAATGATGCAGATGAGCCCGCCGGACCCCTCGTTGATGATCCGCTGGAGGGTCTCCCGCAGCTTCTCCCGGGCCTCCTCAGGCATCCGCTTGAGCTTGCCGTTCAGGTCCTCCCCCACCAGCTCGTGGAAGGAGCGGCCGAAGATGTTGGAGTCCCAAATCTTCCCCGTGTCCCCCTCGAACTGCCGGAGCAGATAGTCCACCATCTCCTCCGACTGCTTCTCCGTGCCCATGATGGGGGACACCTCCGTCTTGATATCCGCCCGCATCATGTGGATGGACGGCGCGGACGCCTTGAGGCGCACTCCGTAGCGTCCCCCCTGCTTGACGATCTCCGGCTCCTCCAGGGTCATCTCCTCCGGGTCGGGCATGACGATGCCGTACCCCGTGGCCTCCACCTGTTGGAGCGCCCCCTCTACCTTCTCATAGCTGCGCTTCATGGCCGCCATCTGGGTGAGCTGGTCAATCAGATCGCCGTCATCCCGGATCTCCAGCCCGCACCGCTCGGACACAGTGGAGTAGAACAGCCCCCGGGGCAGCTCCAGGGTGGCGGTGACCACTCCGCTGCCCATGTCCATCCGGTTGAGGACCGCGGAGCTGACCTCCTCCCGGTCGCCCATGGCCAGCACCGCGCCCTCCGCGTCCCGCAGGCGCATGAGCCCTGCCGTCTCCTCCCGGATCATGGCGTACAGCCCGCTTTTGATGGGGTGGTCAAAGGGCAGGACATCCACCCAGGGCGGCAGGAATAGGTCCATCTGCTTCAGCGGAAACTCGTGGAGCACCGCCCGGATGATCTCGCTCACCGCCCCCTCGTCCAGGGTCAGGCAGTTGGCGGCCAGGCAGGTCACGTCGTACCGCTCGGCGATATCAGCCTGGAGGGTTTGGGCCCGCTCCCCGTAGGGCTGGGCGGAGTTGAGCAGCACCATGAAGGGCTTGCCCAGGCCCTTCAATTCTCCAATCACCCGCTCCTCCGCCTCCAGGTAGTCCTCCCGGGGGATATCGGTGACGGAGCCGTCGGTGGTGACCACGATGCCGATGGTGGAGTGGTCGGTGATGACCTTCTGGGTGCCGTACTCCGCCGCCTGGGTCATGGGGATCTCGTGGTCGAACCAGGGGGTGGTCACCATGCGGGGCTGTTCGCCGTCCATCTGCCCCAGGGCGCTGGGCACCATGTAGCCCACGCAGTCGATGAGCCGGACGGAGAACACGCCGCCGTCCTCCATGGCCATCTCCACCGCCTCCTCGGGGACGAACTTGGGCTCGGCGGTCATCACCACACGGCCGGAGCCGCTCTGGGGCAGCTCGTCCCGGGCCCGGTCCCGGAGGAAATTGTTCTCGATCTTGGGCAGCACCAGGGTCTCCATGAAGCGCTTGATGAAGGTGGATTTCCCCGTGCGCACGGGGCCCACCACGCCGATATAGATGTCGCCCTGGGTGCGCTGGGCGATATCCTCATACAGTTTGTTTTCCAAAGCTGAACCCTCCTCACGCATACTCAATTTTATATGTATGGGGCTCGGCCCGAAAATATGCCCTGGCCTTCGGCGACTTCCTTTTTTCTTTGAAAAGAAAAAAGGAAGCGAAAAAAGAAACTTTTAAACTGCTATCCATTTTGTATCTATAAATTTCGTGGCCGAGCGGAAACCTTTGAGTCCCCACTCGGCCACGAAATTACTTTTTTATTTTTCTTTTCACGTCCCATCTTATTGACAGGTCCGTGGCCGGGCGCATACGTCTCAGTGCCTGCTCATTATCGTCAGCGGTCTAAAAGTTTCTTTTTGCCTGCTTTTTCTTTTCAAAGAAAAAGCAGGTCAGTTCCTCCTTGCGGGGATGAGCAGCAGGGTGCCCACCGCCGCCTCCTCGCCGGGCAGAGTGTTGGCTGAGCAGATGTCCGCTACGGTGGAACCGCAGGACTTGGCAATGTCCCACAGCGCCTCCCCCAGCTCCACCCGGCGGATCACCACCGACGGCCGGGGGCCGGTGTCCTCCACCGCGCTGGGCCGGACGCCGGACACCACGCTCACCTGCTCCTCCCTGGTGACGGTCCAGGCAAACTCCGCCTCAAAGCGCACCTCCAGCCCGCCGGTGACGGGCACCGCGGTGGCCTCCCCCACTGGGCGGCAGCGGCAGGCGCACTGGCACCCCTCGGGCACCTCCACCCGGCAGGTCACGGGTATGTCCGCCTCCACGCCGCACAGGGCGTCGTCCTCACTGAGGTACAGCACGGCGGCGTTCACCTGGGCGGTGAACTCCATGCCGCCCTCCGCCGGGGCCCCCGCCAGGGAGGACACTGCCGCGGCGCAGTCCAGCACCTGCTTGGCCGGTATGCCCGACTCGCACAGCTTCCGCCCCATCTCCCGCCGGGCGGACCGCTCCGCCATGGTGCACAGCTGCACCGGCGTGCGCTCCACGTCGATGGGCTTTCCCACGCAGTAGGCGTCGCTGACCAAGGTGACGGAACGCCGCTCCCACACCGCCGCCTGGGCCAGCACCTCCAGAGACACCTCCAGCTCCCCCTCCCGGGCTTGGCAGTCCACGCTTTTCAGCGTCACCGCCACCTCGGGCTCCGCCTCGTCGGGCAGCTCCCCGATGTCCAGGATCTGGGAGTAGGGCAGCTCAAACCGGGCCTGGCTCACCGCCTCGCCGGAGCGGTACACCGTCGAGAGCTGCACGTCCCCCTTGAGCACCAGCTTCTTGCCGATGAACTTGGCGTCCGCCGTCCCCAGCTCCGCCCGGCAGCACAGCAGCTCCTCGATTTCAGGCCGGGAGGCGGGGGGGCGCAGCACATCGGAAAAGGTAAACGCCTTCTCCGACACGCTGGGAATCACGCAGCACTTCCGGGGTACGGCCAGCTTTTGCAGCCCTTCCCCCTCGCCAACCGTCAGGTCGGCGGTGAGCTCCTTGTGCTCCTGTTCATAGGCCGCTGCCCACACCGACACGCACACCCGCGCCAGAATCTTCCGGGGATTGATGGTCCGGGCGTCCGCCGACGGGGCCTGGAGGTCCGCCAGCACCGGGCAGCCGGCGTGGAACCTGGGGTCGTCCCGGACACACTGGAAGGGGATGGACACCTCCAGCGACCGCGGCAAATCTTTTTCCTCCCCCATCCCTTCCCCCTCAGGTATGTACAGCACGGTGACCCTGGCGTTCCCGCTGATGCGGAGGGTGCCCTCCCCCAGCTCCTTTTCTTTCAGGAACACCTTGCCCGACGCCGAGACGATCCGGGCAATGTCCGGGCAGGCGTCGGGGACGATGCTCTCCAGCGTCTCCTCCTGGGTGAACATCACCTGCGCCGCGCCTCGGTACCCCTCCAGCGTGACACGCTGCAATTCCATATCCATAAGGCTTCCTCTCCCTTACACGTATTCTGCGACCACTATATGAAAGGAGCGGCCCGGATATGCCTGTTCGTCCAAAGCGCCCTGGGCGCTTATAATCGGTCCGGTGAACGGCTCAGTCCATATGGAAAATCTTGCGCATCAGGCCGCACAGCGCCTTGGGAAACTTCACCACGACCACCCGCATGGAAACGACCCCCTTTCTCAACGGCGGGATATATACCAGCATATGTGAAGGAAGGTTGTCTTGTTCATGCAATTTCGGGCTGAAATGTGGGTATTGTACGGTTTATTTTGAAGGAAATACGTGTCGAATTTGCAGTTTTCCGTTTTTCTGCACAAAAATCAAGGTTCTTTTTTGGATATATTATACAACTCTCCTCTTCCATTTTTTCCTGCGTAGTAGTATACTAGTTTACGCAAAGGAGGTGACCAACACCATGCTCGACTGTAACGACCTGAGGGAGATGCAGCAGCTTTGGGGCACTGAGGAACGGAAAATCGTCGGCGGTGTTAAGGCCCTGATTCAGTTTCTCCTCCCCTGAGAAAAAATTTACCGGAGGCATATCGCTTCCCGATTCATTCAAATCAGCAAAGGAGATGATAAATCATGTTTGAGACCAACGAACGCATGGCGATTCAGGAGCTCAACGGCGCTGACGCCCACGAGATGAACGTCTTCTACTACGTGGCGTACTATCCCTACCTGAACGCCTAACGGGATACGCATCCACACCGCGGAACAAAGATGGGCACAGCCCATTTTCCCATATAACAGGATTCCAGCGTATCTCAAACGCCAGGGCGCCCCTTCGAGTAACCTCGAAGGGGCGCCCTCATTTTATTTGCGCTTAGCCAGCTCCCACTCGGGGATCTCCTTGGCCTGCTCATACAGGCGCACATAGCTTTTATGGCGGCTGGGGGCAATCCTTCCATCCGCCAGAGCCTCCCGCACGGCACAGCCCCGCTCCTTCATGTGGGCGCAGCCCTGGAACCGGCAGCAGCCCGCATAGGGGGCAAATTCCCGGAACGCCCCGGCCAGCTCATCCTTGGGGATGGCCTCCATCTGCTCCACGTCGAAGGAGGAGAAGCCCGGCGTGTCCGCCACCAGGCCCCCCGCCACCGGGAACAGCTCCACATGGCGGGTGGTGTGCCGTCCCCGGCCCAGCTTTTCACTGACCTCGCCCACCCGGAGCCCGAACCCGGGCTGGAGGGCGTTGAGGATACTGGACTTGCCCACGCCGGAGTTGCCGGTGAAGGCGGACACCTTGCCGGCGATGGCGGCGGACAGGCCGTCCACCCCCTCCCCCGTCTCCGCGCTGGCCTGGAGGACGGCGAAGCCCGCGGCGCGGTACAGCTCCGCCAGCCCGTCCGCCCGCTCCAGATCGCACTTGTTGAACACGATGAGGGGCTCACAGCCCTTCCACTCCGCCATGGCCGCCATGCGGTCGATGAGGAAGGGGTCCGTCACCGGGACGGCCCCGGAGGCCACGATCACCATCTGGTCGATGTTGGCCACCGCAGGGCGGCTGAACTGGTTCTTCCGGGGGAGGATGGCGTCCACCATCCCCCTGCCGTTGTCGGTGACGGTGATCTCCACCCGGTCGCCCACCAGGGGACTGACCCTCTGATGGCGCAGCTTTCCCCGGCCCCGGCAGGGGATGGGCTCCCCCGTCCCGGCATCCACGTAGTAAAACCCGCTGAGGGCCTTGACAATCCGTCCCGTCATGGGCTCAGGGCTGCATGGAGTAGCTGTTCACCAGCAACTCATTGATATAGATATACACCATCTGCGGCCAGGAGGCGGTGACGGGCTTGCTGAAAATGATGTCCTGGTTGGCATCCACCGCGCCGTTATGCACCTCCATCTCGCCCACCACAATGCGCACGTTCACCGTGCCCTCATAGGAACTCAGGTCCACCTCGATGTTCCGTGTGCTGGTGGGATTGATGGCTTCGGTGGGTTCCGCTATGGGGCCGCTCTCCTCCGGCGGTTCGCTGACCGGCAGCTCGTCGGAGGGCGTGGGCTCCACAGAGGGCGCCGGCTCCGGGCCCTTGCTCACCCACAGGTCGATGACGGTGTCCTTCTCCACCTGGGTGCCCGCCTCAATGCTCTGCCAGATCACCCGGCCCTCGGGGTACTCGTCGCTGAACTGCTCCGTCTCCTTCCCCTTCAAGCCCATGCCGTCCAGCTGGGTGCGCACCTGCTCAATGGACATGTTCACCAGGGGCGGCACCGTCACCTTGGGGATCTCAGGGCCCTTGCTGATGACGATGGTCACCTCGTCCCCCTTCTCCACCTGGGTGTCCGGCAGCAGGCTCTGGAAGATGACATATCCCTCTGTGATGTTGTCGTCAAATTCCCGCTCCTGGTTCACCTTCAGCCCCATCTCGTCCTGGAGGGTCTTGAGCGCCACCCGGGCCTCCCAGGTCTCCACGCTGGGCATATACATCTTATCGTCCCCGCCGCTGACGCTGACGGTGATGGTCCTGCCGCCCTCCCGGACCTTGCTGTTGGGGGCGGGGTCCTGCTCACAGATCTGGCCCTCCGGGTACTCGCTGCTCTTCTTGACCGGGCCCTGCTGGAAGGTGAAGCCGTCCAGCAGCGCCGGATTCTGCTCCAGCTCCTCCAGAGTATGGCCCAGCAGGCTGGGAACGGTGTACTCCGGGGCCGCGGTAAACATATCCTTGAGCAGCACGTTCAGGATGAACCAGCCGATGCCGACAATGAAAATCAGAATGACCAGCACCGCCGCCACCGCAGGCAGTGCGCTGCCCCGGCGGGGGGGCTCGTCGTCATAATAGTAGTCGTCCTCCTCCTGACGGCGGCGGCGCGGCGGCGGCTCCTGCCGGACCGGCTCCCGCTCCATACGCTCCGCCGGCACCCGCACCGAGGCGGTAATCACCTTGCTGGGCATCACCATGGTGGGTTCGTCCGCAGCCGCCTCCGGCTCCACCCGGACGGCAGGCTCGTAGTCCGGATTCTTGCGGAATTCCTTCAAATCCTCCAGCATCTCGTCGGCGGAGGCGTACCGCTGGCCCAGCTCCGGGGCCATGGCCCGCAGGGTGATGGCCTCCAGCGCACGGGGCACGTCCGGGTTCAGGTCCCTGGGCGGGATGGGGATGGACTTGATGTGCTGGATGGCCACCGCCACCGGCGTGTCCCCCTCGAAGGGGAGGCGCCCGGTAATCATCTCGTACAGCACCACCCCGGCGGAGTAGATGTCCGTGCGGCAGTCCACGTGGCTGCCCTTGGCCTGCTCCGGGGAGATATAGTGCACCGAGCCGATGGCCTCCTGGGTCATGGTGGTCTGGGCGGCGCTGGCCAGCTGGGCGATGCCGAAGTCGGTGACCTTCACGCTGCCGTCCCGGAGGACCATGATGTTGTGGGGCTTGATGTCCCGGTGGATGATGCCCCGGGAGTGGGCGTGGCTCAGCGCCCGCATGATCTGGGTGATGAAATGCACCGCCTCCCGCCAGTTCAGCGGGGTGCCCCGGCGCTGCATATACTGCTTGAGCGTCAGGCCGTCGATCAGCTCCATGACGATATAGTTCAGCCCGTCGGAATGGCTCACATCGTACACCGACACGATATTGGCGTTGGACAGCATGGCCACCGCCTGGGATTCATCGTGGAAACGGCGGCGGAAATCGGCGTCGCTGGCCAGCTCCGGCTTGAGGATCTTCACCGCCACCAGCCGGTTAAGCCGGTGGTCCCGCGCTTTGTACACCACGGCCATGCCGCCTGTCCCAATGCACTCTATGATCTCATACCGATTGTCGAGCATTTTACCTATGTATTGATCCATGGTAAAAGTCCTCCTCGTCACAGCTGCGCCAGCACAACGGTCACGTTATCCGGCGCGCCCCGTTCCAGCGTCAGCTCCAGCATTGTCCGGCACAGCTCCTCCGGCGTCCCGTGCCCGGCGCAGAGGCTCAGCAGCGTCTCGTCGTCCAGCACGTTGCTCAGCCCGTCGCTGCACAGCAGCAGACGGCTGCCCGGGGCGGGCTCCAGCCAGATCACGTCGCACTCCACCTGGCTGTCCACCCCCAGCGCCCGAGTAATCAAGTTCTTCTGGGGATGTACTCTGGCCTGGGCGGGGGTGATCTCACCCCGCTCCACCAGCAGCTGGACCAGGGAGTGGTCCACCGTCACCTGATGTATGGAAGAATTTGACAGTACATAGCCCCGGCTGTCCCCTACGTTTACGAAGCATACCGAGCCGGGGGCCGCCAGGGCGGCCACCAGGGTGGTGCCCATTCCATCGTACTCCCGGTTCTCCAGGCTGAGCCGGTGCACGTTCTCGTTGGCAGTGCGGCAGGCCTCGCACAGCATCTGCTCCCGCAGGGCCAGGTCCTCCGGCAGGCCGCCGGCCAGGGCCGCCTCCACCGCCTGCATGAATGCCTCCACCGCCACAGAGCTGGCCACGCTCCCGGCCCGGGCGCCGCCCATGCCGTCGCACACCACCAGCAGCACCGCCTCCTCGCCGATCTGGCGGATGGCAAAGCTGTCCTGGTTGTCCCGGCGGACGCGGCCCACGTCCGTCACACCGAATACGTTCAAGTTAATCCCTCCTCTGGGGTATGGGTCTCCTCCATGATCTTCCTCCGCCGCAGCTGGCCGCAGGAGGCGTCGATGTCGCCCCCCAGCTTCCGCCGCACCGTGGCGGTGACGCCGTGCCCCTCCAGCCGCTGCTGGAACTGCCGCACCCGCCGGCTGGGCTTCAGCGGCGACTCCGCCACCTCGTTGAGCGGGATCAGGTTCACGTGCCCCGGCTGGCCCTTCAGCAGCCGGGCAAGCCGGTCGGCCTGCTCGTCGCCGTCGTTCACGCCGTCCACCATGGCATATTCGTAGGAGATGCGCCGGCCGGTGGTCTCAAAATACCGGCGGCAGGTCTCCATCAGGGTGTCCACCCCCACCGCCTTGTTCACCGGCATCAGCCGGGAGCGGGTCTCGTCGTCCGGCGCATGGAGGGAGACGCTTAACGTCAATTGTAACCCAAGCTGGGCCAGTTTGTCAATTTGCTTTACCAGCCCGCAGGTGGACAGGGAGATGTGCCGCATGCCGATATTTACCCCGTCCGGGTGATTTATCAGGGTCAAAAACCGCAAAACATGGTCAAAATTGTCCAATGGCTCGCCGATTCCCATCATGACGATGTTGGAAACGGCCTCCCCGCTGTCCTTTTCGGTAAATATTACCTGGTCCAGAATTTCCGCCGGGGTCAGGTCCCGGACCTTTCCGCCCAGGGTGGAGGCGCAGAACACACAGCCCATATTGCACCCCACCTGGCTGGACACGCATACAGTATTCCCATGCTTGTAGCGCATCAAAACCGTTTCCACGCAATTTCCGTCCCCCAGCCGCCACAAATATTTGATGGTGCCGTCCAGCCGGGACACCTGCTTGCGCTCCACCTTGGGGACGGTGAGGACGCAGTCCGCCTTCAGCTTCTCCCGGAGCGCCTTGGGCAGGTTGGTCATCTCGTCAAAGGACTCCGCACCCTGGTGGAGCCAGCGGAACACCTGCATGGCCCGGAATTTGGGCTGGCCCAGCGTTTTGAAATACGCCTCCAGCTCCTCCGGGATCATGGATTTCAGGTCGGTCATGGGAATCACCCCTTTCTGCGCAGCTTGGCCGCGAAAAAGCCGTCTGTGCCGTGGATGTGGGGCCAGAAGGTCACCCGGCCCGGCTGTGCGCCCAGATGGGGCAGGTCAAAGGGCTCCAGTGAGAAGTCGGGATGGTCCGTCAGGAAGCCGTCCACAATCTCGTCGTTCTCCCGCCGCAGCAGGGTGCAGGTGGAGTACGCCAGCACCCCGCCGGGGCGGACATATCGGGCGCAGTTGTCCAGAATGCCCCGCTGGACCTTGGGCAGGCCCTTCAACGGCTCAGTGTCCTTATAGCGGATGTCCGGCTTCTTGCGGATGATGCCCAGACCCGAGCAGGGCACGTCGGTGAGCACCGTGTCAAAGCCCTCCGCCCAGTCCGCCTGGGTCTGCGCGGCGTTCTGGAGGGTGGGCTTGATAACAGACAGCCCCAGCCTGTCCCGGCCCGCCTCCAATAATTTGATTTTATGTGGGTGGATGTCGCAGGAGACCAGCTCCCCCCGGTTTTCCATGGCGATGGCGGCGGCAAAGGACTTGCCCCCCGGCGCGGCGCAGCAGTCCAGCACCCGGCTGCCCGGCTCCACCCCGGCGGCCGCCACCGCCAGGCGGGAGGCGGCGTCCTGGACGTAAAACTCCCCCCGGCGGAAGGCGTCCAGCCGCTCCAGATCCCCGGTGCCGGTGAGCAGGAGGCAGCCCGGAAGCCAGGGATGGGGCTGCGCATCCACTTCCGCGGCGCGCAGCTCCTCCGCCAGCTTTTCCGGCGTGGTTTTCAACGTATTCACCTGGGCGGCGGTGGGGGGCTGCCGGTTGTCGGCCTCCAACAGGGCCTCCGCCCCCTCCGGGCCCAGCAGGGCCGCAAACTCCTCCACCAGCCAGCGGGGATGGCTGTACCGGATGGACAGGGTTTCGATTTCGTCCCGGCCCCTGACCTCCGGCGGCTCCTCCCGCAGGAGGGCCCGGAGCACGCCGTTCACCAGCCCCGCCGCCCGGGGGCTGCGGCTGTGGCGTTTGGCCAGCTCCACCGCCTCGTTCACTGCGGCGCTGGCGGGGATCTTGTCCAAAAACAGCAGCTGGTACGCCGCTACCCGCAGATCGCACAGCACTTTGATATCCAATTTGTCCAGCTTCATGGAGCACACCCGGCCAAGCCGCCAGTCCAGCAGCAGCCGGTTTTGCAGCACCCCGTAGCACAGCCGGGTGGCCAAGGCCGCGTCCCGGCGGTCCAGCCCCTGTGCCCGGATGGCGTGCTTCAGATGGCCGTCCGACCAGGCCCCCTGCTTTTCACAGGCGGCCAGGGTCAGCACCGCCGTCTCTCTGGCGGAACCCACGGGCATCACCCCTGTTTCGTCAATACCGTCCCTACCGGGACGGGATGGCCCAGCAGGAACGCGCAGGCGGCCATAGCCTTCTTGCCATCGGGCTGGAGCTCCAGAATGTCCAGCACGGCCCCGTCCCCGCAGGCCACCCGCAGACCCTTCTTATCCGCCTGCAAAACGGCGCCGGGGGCCTTGTCAGTGACTTCCCCCGGCAGCGCCGTGCGCAGAATCTTGCACCGGACGCCGTCCAGCGCCGCCGTGGCGGCGGGCCAGGGGAACAGCCCCCGCGCCTGGTCGTGGAGCTGCCGGGCGGTTCTGCTCCAGTCCATGGGGGACTGCTCCCGGCTCAGCATGGGGGCGTGGCTGGACAGCGCGTCGTCCTGGGGAACGGGCTTTACCGTCCCCGCTTCCAGCCCCCGCACCGTCTCCACCAGCAGCGCCCCGCCCATCTGCGCCAGCCGGTCAAAGAGCTGGGCGGCGTTCTCGTTGATGTCGATGGGGGTGGCGCGCTGGGCCAGGATATCCCCGGTGTCCATCCCCTCCGCCATAGACATGATGGTGACCCCCGTCTCGTCCTCCCCGTTGAGGATGGCCCAGTTGATGGGCGCGGCCCCCCGGTACTTGGGCAGCAGAGACGAGTGGACGTTAACGCACCCCAGCTGGGGCAGCTCCAAAATGTCCACAGGTAAAATCTTTCCGTAGGCAGCCACGGCGATGAGCTCGGGCTTCAGCTCCCGGAGCATGTTCAGCGCCTCCCCGTCCCGCATTTTGGCGGGCTGGTACACAGGCAGGCCCAGCTCCAGTGCCAGCTCCTTCACCGGCGGCGGCTGGAGCTTCATCCCCCGGTTTTTCGGCTTGTCCGGCTGGGTGAACACGCCGCAGACCTCGTGCCCCGCCTCCACCAGCGCCTTCAGCGACGGCACGGCGAAGTCCGGGGTGCCCATAAAGACGATCCTCATCGGCCGCCCTCCTCTTCCTCCGACATGGCGTCCACCTCCTCGGCGGTGTACAGCTGGTCGGCGTGCTCCACAAAGAGGTGCCCCTCCAGGTGCTCCAGCTCGTGGCAGAAGCAGCGGGCCACCAGCTCCTCCCCGGAGACCTCAAAGAACTCCCCGTCCCGGTTCTGGGCCCGGACGGTGACGAAGTTCGGCCGCTTCACCTGCCCCCACTTGCCGGGGACGCTGAGGCAGCCCTCCCAGCCGTCCTGTTCCCCGGACTGCTCCACGATCACCGGGTTGACCAGCTCAATCAGCTGCTCCTCGGCGTCCTCCACCACCACCACGCGGCGCAGTATGCCCACCTGGGGGGCGGCCAGCCCCACGCCGCCGGCCTCCGCCAGCGTCTCCTTCATGTCGTCCAGCAGCCAGTGGAGCTTCTGGTCAAATTTCTCCACCGGACGGCATTTTTTCTCCAGCACCGGGTCCCCCTGGGTCACAATCTTCCTCAACGCCATTGTTCGGTTCCTCCTCATCAGTCCAGCGGGTTCAGGTCGGCAAACAGGGCCACCCCCCGGTTCTGTTTATCAGCCTGGGCCTGACGGAGCAGATGCGCCGCCAGCAGCCGCATGGCCTTGGTATTGGTCGTATTCAAAATCAGCCGGTAGCGGTAGCGGTCGTTGACCTTGGCCACCGCCGCGGGGGCGGGCCCCAGCAGACGGTAGGCCGCGCCCCGGTAGGGCTCCTGCCTTAGGGCGGCGGACAGCGCTTCCCGCAGCCGCAGCAGCGCCCGGAGCACCGCCGTCTCCTCCAGCCCGGAGGCGCACAGCACGAACAGATCCCCGCAGGGGGGCAGCTCCCGCACCTCCCGGCTCCGGATCTCCTGGGCGTAGAAGCTGTCGTAATCCTGGGCGGCGGCGAAGCGCACCACGTCGTTGTCTGGGGTGAAGGTCTGGATCACCGCCTCGCCCTTTTTCTCCCCCCGTCCGGCCCTTCCCACCACCTGGGTCAGCAGGGAGAAGGCCCGCTCGGCGGCGTGGATGCCGCCGGTGTACAGCAGCTGGTCCGCCGACACCGCCCCCACCAGGGTGACGTTCTCAAAATCCAGCCCCTTGGCCACCATCTGGGTGCCCAGAAGGATGGGGATGCGCTCCCGGCGGAACCTTTCAAGCAGGGCCTCGTGGCTGTGGGCGGCGGACACGGTGTCCGCGTCCATGCGCATGACCCGGGTGCCGGGAAAGAGCAGCCGCAGCTCCTCCTCCACCTTCTGGGTCCCCGCCCCAACGAAGTCCAGCAGCCCGCCGCAGACGGGGCACCGCTCGGGCAGAGGCTCCGAGTAGCCGCAGTAGTGGCACATCAGCCGCCGGTTGGCGGAGTGGTAGGTCAGGTGGACGGAGCAGCGCGGGCACTCCGGTATCCCGCCGCACTCGCCGCAGACCACCATGCGGCTGGCTCCCCGGCGGTTGAGGAACAAAATGGCCTGCTCCCCCCGGTCGATCACCGCCTCCAGCTTCTTCGCCAGCGGGGCGCTGATGGTGCCGCCGCTGCCCCGGCGCAGCTCCTCCTTCAAATCCACAATGGTCACCTGGGGAAGGGCCCGCTCGTTGTACCGGTTTTTCAGCTCAAACAGGCGGTACTCCCCATTTCTGGCCCGGTACATGCTCTCCACCGACGGGGTGGCCGACCCCAACAGTAGCAGCGCCCCCGCCTTATAGCACCGGTAGCGGGCCACCTCCCGGGCATGGTACCGGGGGTTCTGCTCGGATTTGTAGGAAGGCTCCTGCTCCTCGTCCAGGATGATGACGCCCAGGTCGGGCAGGGGGGCGAACACGGCGGAGCGGGTGCCCACCACCACCCGGGCCTCCCCCCTCCTGGCCCGCTTCCACTCATCGCATCGCTCCCCGGCGGACAGGGAGGAGTGGAGTATGGCCACCTCCCGGCCAAAGTGGGAGGTAAAAATGCGCATGAGCTGGGGGGTCAGGGCAATCTCCGGCACCATCACCAGGGCCGTCCTGCCCTGCTCCAGCAGGGTGTGGATCAACTTCAAGTAGACCTGGGTCTTGCCGCTGCCGGTGACGCCGTACAGCAAAGCGGCGCCGCCCTGCCGGGCCAGGTCCAGCAGCCCCTCATAGGCGGCCTCCTGCTCCCCGTTCAGCTCCACCGGGGCGGCCCGCTCGTATACGGGCGCCTGGGGACGGCGGTACACCTCCCTCTTGGACAGGGTCAGTATTCCCATCCGCTCCAGGGCGCGCAGGGTGGCCATAGACGCGCCGGTGAAATAGCACAGTTCCTTGGCGGAGGTCTCCCCCACCGCGCAGAGAGCCTCCCCGACGGCGTACTGCAGCGGGGCCCGCCGCCGCTTTGGCTCCAGCAGGGCCATGGCGTCGCCGGGGTCCACAGCCAGGGCGGCGATCAGCTCCTGCTTGTCGTTCACCCCGCGCTGGGCGCTGGCCTCTCGGACAATGACGTTTTTTTCCGCCAGCATCCGCAGGGCAGGGCCGGGATCGGACAGGCCGAAGGCGGTGCGGAGCTTCCCCACCTCCGCCTGGCCCCCGCCGGCCAGCAGCAGCTCCACCAGCTTCTGGGCCGGTTTGGACTCCCCCGCCGCCCCATAGGCCCCCTCCCGGTCCACGCCGGGAGCGAGACGCCAGCAGTCCTTTAGGGAGAACCACAGCCCCGCCGGGAGCATGGAGCGCATGGCGTCGTACACGGTGCAGAAATAGTGCTCCCGCATCCACAGGGCCAGCTGGAGGCTGCTCCCGTCCAGCAGCGGCTCCTCGTCCAGCAGGGCCTGCACATATTTCAGCCTTTTGATGTCCTCCCGGTCTCCCAGGGCCAGCACGATGCCGTCGCAGGCCTTGTTCCCCCGGCCGAAGGGCACCGCCGCCCGCATGCCGGGCCGCAGCGCCCCCTCCAGCGCCGGGGGGATCAGGTAGTCGTAGGGCCGGTCGATGGCGTAGGTGGCCGCCGACACGGCGAGCTTGGCAATCCGCGCCACCCGCTCCACCTCTTTCTATCTAACGTCCAAAGGGCAAGCAGTCGCCCCGCTTGCCCTTTCCTGGGTCTTTACGCTTCCGCTTCGCCCTCAAAACCGGCGGGCTCCTCCAACTGAACCGCGGCCAGCTCCTGCTCCGCCGTCTCCACGGTCAGGGTGCCGTTAGCCACCTCCTGGATGGCCAGGGACACCGCCTTCTCCTCCAGCGGTTCGCCGGCCACCTCCGCCTCGCTGGACAGCTTCCGGGCCCGGCTGGCCACCAGGTTGACCAGCATATAGCGGCTGGGCACCTGGCCCAGCAGATCCTTGATAGGGGGATAAAGCAGCATAAAAATCTACCTTCCTTTCTGAGTTGACGGTCAATCCCGGCCGATGATATCCTGAACCAGTCGGAGTCTCTTCCCGCTGCGGCACTGCTCCGCCTGGAGGATGGCCTGGATGGCCCCCGCGGCGGACACCACCGTGTCGTTCACCACCAGATAGTCGTAGTGCACGCACTCCCGGCACTCCTGCCGGGCCTTCTCCAGGCGGCGCTGGATGACCGCCTCCTCGTCGGTGTTGCGCCGGTGGAGGCGGCGGGACAGCTCCTCAATGGAGGGGGGGATGAGGAAAATCAGCACCGCCTCGGGGCAGCGCTCCTTTACCTTGGCCGCGCCCTGGACCTCGATATCCAGCAGCACGTCCACCCCCCGGTCCAGCTGTTCCTGGATCACCTTCATCGACGTGCCGTAGTAGTTGCCCACGTACTCGGCGTACTCCAGCAGCTCGTCCGCGGCGATCATCCGCTCAAATTCCTCCCGGGAGACGAAGTTGTAGTTGACCCCGTCCTCCTCCCCGGTGCGGGGCTGGCGGGTGGTGAAGGACACGGAAAAATGGATATCCCGGCGGCTGCTCAGCAGCTCCGAAATTACCGTGCTCTTGCCCACCCCGGAGGGACCGGACAGCACGATCAGCTCCCCACGGTTTTTCTTCATGACACTCATGGCGTCTCCTCCTCTGTCTCCGCTTCCGGGCCGAACCGGGCCGACACCTGCTCCGTTGGCAGGGACGACCAGATCACATGGCCGCTGTCCATCACCAGCACCGACCGGGTCTTGCGGCCAAAGCTGGCGTCAATCAGCACGCCCCGCTCCCGGGCCTCCTGGCCCAGCCGCTTCACCGGCGCGGAGTCCGGGCTGACGACAGCCACCACCCGCTGGGCGGAGACCATGCTGCCAAATCCAATGTTGACCAGTTTCATATCGTCACTCCAGGTTCTGAACCTGCTCGCGGATCTTCTCGATCTCCGCCTTCATGTCCACCACCCGGCGGCTGATCTCGATGTCGCTGCACTTGGAGCCGATGGTGTTGGCCTCCCGGTTGAACTCCTGGATGAGGAAGTCCAGCTTGCGCCCCACCGGGCCGCCCGCCCCCAGCAGCTCCCGCAGCTGGCCCAGGTGGCTGTGCAGGCGCACCGTCTCCTCGTCCACCGCCACCTTGTCGGCGAATATGGCCGCCTCGGTGAGCAGCCGCCCCTCGTCGATCTGGGTGTTCTCCAGCACCTCTCGCATCTTGGCCTCCAGCCGGGCCCGGTAGTCGTTCACCGTCCGGGGGGAGCGCTCCTCCACCTCGCCCAGCAAACGCTCCACGGCGTCCGCCCGGCCCAGGATGTCGGCGCACAGCCGCTCACCCTCCCGCTCCCGCATGGTGTTGAAGTCCGCCAGGGCCGCACCCAGCACCGTGAGCAGCCGCTCCTTCATCTTGTCCAGATCCTCTTCCTGCTTCTCCACCGTGAGTACGTCGGGGAACCGGGCCAGATCGGCGGGGGAATACTCCCGCCGGACCTTCCCGCCGCCCAGGTCATAGAGCCGGTACAGCGCGTCGATGTAGCCCTTGGCCAGCTCCTCGTTCACCGTGACGGTCATGGCATCCCCGCCGGACCGGGTGATGGTGACAAACACGTCTACCTTGCCCCGGCTCACGGCGCTTTGAATTTTGGACTTCATGGCCTCCTCCGCGAAGATATAGGCCCTGGGCATCTTCACCGTGCAGTCCAGATAGCGGTTGTTCACCGAGCGCAGCTCCACCGTGAGCTGAACGCCCCCCTCAAAGGCCTGCTCTCCCCGGCCGTAGCCGGTCATGCTCTTTACCATAGGGACCTCTTCCTTTCAAATCCGCACTCGCGGGCGCCCATTCAGCAGCAGGGGCCGCCCCAAGGCGTGCACATGCTGCAGCACAGGTACGTGGTGCAGCAGTCCGCGTCGCAGCCGCCGCCCATACTGCTGGGCTGGTAGCCGTAGCCGCCCCGCTGCATCATGCCCAGCGCCTGACGGTACTCCATATTGTTTGGGTCCATCTGGACGGCGATCTGGTAATTCTGCCGGGCCTCGTCCAGCCATCCCCGTCGGTAGGCGATGGAGCCCATGAGGAAGTACCACTCCCCGCTCCTGGACGCGCCCTGGAGCAGCCGCTCCGCCCCCTCCAGATCGTCCCTGCTGATGGCCTGCCGCGCCTGGGCGAACACCCCGCCGGCGCTCTGCTGCCGCTGCTGCTGGTAGCCGGAGGAGTAGCCGTAGCCGTACCCGCTGCTCTTGCTCTGAGCGGCGCTGCCGCTGTAGCCGCCGCCCGACCGGCTCTTGGTGATGGCGTCGTAGGCCTCGTTGATCTCCTTCATCTTCTCCTCAGCCAGATCGGCCAGGGGGTTGTTTACGTAATTGTCCGGATGGTACTTCCGCGCCAGCTCCCGGTATGCCTTCTTGATCTCGTCGTCGCCGGCGTCAGGGCTGACGCCCAGCACTTCGTAGGGATCTCTCATGTGGTCTTCTCCTTGTATCTCTCATTTCTTTCCAGCGGCCGTCCAGCACGGCGCTCTGCACCGCAGGCAGGCCGATATAGAGGATATTTTCCACCACCGGGGTCCACTCCCCCAGCTCCAGCAGTTCCGCCGCCGAGCCGGTCAGGCGCAGGGAGTGGGTGGCGGTGGTCTCCAGATACTCCCGGTTCTCCCGTGCCTGTCTCTGAAAGCGGGCGTCCAGGGGGTTGTAGCGCCCCTTTTTCCGGTCGTCGTCCAGGTCGTCCCAGGCGTCCATCAGGTACACCCAGCGGCCCACGTGATAGAGCAGCTGCTCCAGCGCCCGCCGGGTCCCCTCCCTGGGCACGGCCCGGGCCGCGCAGGCCAGAATCCCGGCGAACGCATCCGCCGCCCGGTCCAGCTGGGGGGAGCGCGCCTCCTCCAGCTCACGCAAACAGGCCAGCCCCTCCCGCACCTGGGCGTCGAACTGAGGCTGGGCCAGGGCCGCCCTGCGGTAGGCCCTGCCGAACAGCAGCCGCGCAAGCCGGTAGGGCAGGCCGGTGAGGAAGCCGTGGTCGTCCACGTCGTCGGACAGCTTGTGCCAGGTGAGGATGACGCTCTGGTCGGCGGCGGCGTTCATCCGGCTCCCCGCCGCGCAGGTCCGGGGCCTTTGCAGTGGGTGGACGGGACAGCGCCTGCACACCCGCTCCTCCTCCCCCGCCCCCGCCATCAGAAGGATGGCCAGAAAGGTGAAGTCATATTGCAAAGTCAGCCGGGCCGGCCAGCCGTGACGCCTTCCCAGCGCGTGGCACAGCCCGCAGTAGGCGCTTTGATAAGCCTCCTTCTGCTCCGGACTCAGCCGGTCCAGGGCGGGGCGGACATAGCCGAACATATCAGTCCGCCTGGGCCAGCGAGACCACCACCGTATAGCTGCCGGGATTGACCACGCCCACGTCGGCCATGGTGCCGACGCTGTTTAATATGATGCTGGCAGGCACGGTGTATTGTCTTGCGGCCTCGTCAATGTTCTTCAGGTCTGCCGATACCAGGATGTTTTCTTCGCTCAGCTCGTCCAGCAGGGCCGCGGTGCCCCGGACCTTCACCCGGACCACCTGAGTGATGACGCTGGGCTCCCAGCCCTCCGGGGCGTTGACCACGCTGATGCGGCTGGTCTCAAACTCCCGTGTCTCCACCCCCCGCTTGGTCACCTTGATGGTGATATTTACCTCGCTGATGCCGCTGAGGTTCTCCAGCTGGTCGTCCAAGGGGATGGGGACGGTGATCTCACCGCCGTTTTCCACCGTGTTGTCGTCCAGCGTGGCCAAATCAATGGTGGTCAGAGTGATGGCCCCCTGGTCCACCAGGGTGTCCACCGCCTCCCGGCTGCCCGCCACCACGATGCTTTTCACATCCGGCTCCACGCGCACGTCGCTGCTCTTCAGCCCGCCGCCGTCCACCACCTTCACATCCAACGGGATCTCCGCCGTGGCCCGGATGGGGTAGATGGCATAGATGGTGTCCACATCGCAGGTCACGTCAAAATCCTCCAGCACGTTGTCGCTGGCGCCGATGAGCTGGAAGGGGAAGCTGCCGCTCACCGTCTCCGTCAGGTCGTCTTCGGTGATGGTGACCCTGGCGTAGGCCACCTGGTTCACCAGGTCCGCCCGGCCGCTGATGGTCAGCGTGCCGGGACTGAACAGGAAGTCATCCCGGTCACCGGGCAGGTAGCCCTCCGCCACGGTGCCCTTGAACTCGCCCCGGATCTCCACGCCCTCCCGGCGCAGGAACCGGGCCACCTCCACGTTCACCGCGGTGCCGCCGGCCCCGCTGATGAACTGCACATCGCTGACGCCGCTGGGCAGGCGGTAGGTATAGACCACAGGGTGGGTGCCCTCCGAGCTGATGTTGGACACGTTGGCGATGAGCTGGGGCGGGTTATTGCTCAGCGTGGCCAGGATCATGGGGGTGGCCTGTATGGTGACGCTGGTGGTAATGTTGTCATTGACAATCATCAGCCCCCGGTCCTCCAGGATGTCCACCCCGTCGAAGGTGACGGGAAGTCGGAATATCTGGGACTCCTTGTTCTCATCCAGGGAGGTAACCCAGATCCACAGCGACAGGGAGATGAGGACGGAGAGCACCACATATAGGATTTTGCTGTCAAGAATCTTCTTTCCCATTGGAATTATCTCCCTTGATGCCCCTGAATACACTGGTGATCCGGGCGGCGGCGCCCACGGGCCTGTTCTCCTCGTCCGCCCCGGGCATCAGCTCCCGGCGGAGCACCTGCTCCAGGGTGTCCGGCGACAGGTGCCGCTTGAGCATGCCGTTGATGGCCACCGAGATGGAGCCCGTCTCCTCGGAGACGATGGCCACCACCGCGTCGGAGTTCTCGCTGATGCCGATGCCCGCCCGGTGGCGCATGCCCAGATCCCGGCTCAGGTTCACGTTGCCCGACAGGGGGAGCATGCAGCCCGCCCCCACAATGCGCCCGTTGCGCACGATCACCGCCCCGTCATGGAGGGGCGCTTTGTTCCAGAACAGGTTCTTCAGCAGCTCGGCGGACACCTGGCAGTCCAGGGCGGTGCCCGTCTTGAGCACGTCGTCCAGCAGGGTGCGCCGTTCGAACACCATCAGCGCCCCCACCTTGTCCCGGGACAGGGCGGTATACGCCTCCCCCGTCTCGGTGATGGCGGTGTCCAGGTCGGTGCTGTAGTTTTCCGCCACGAACAGCTCCTTGAGCCTGCCGCTGCCCATCTGCTCCAGGAAGCGGCGCACCTCCGGCTGGAAGATGACCACCAGGGCGATGACGCCCAGCTCCACCGCGTTGTTCAGCACCGTGCGGATCACCCGCAGGCGGAACACGTTGGCCAGGGCCATGGCCAGCACAATGAGGAAGATGGCCTTCACCACCTGCCCCGACCGGCTGCGCCGGACAAACCGGAACAGGTGGTAGATCCCGAAGGCAATGATCGCTATGTCCAGAATGTCGGCAGGGCCGATCAGCTCAATCAGCTTCAGATATTCAGGCGCCAATTGTATCGTCCGTAGGATCGCTTCCATACGCGCCCACTCCTTCCCGTACCGAAAAACACGCGCGGCAGCAGATTGCCGCACTGCGGCATTTTGAATATTATAGCCTATCTGGCTGAGGTTGGCAAGTGAATCAGGGAGAATTCAGAGAAAATTTGCATATGCGCTTTCCCTCGATATCCTTCCAAATTCCACAAAGCATTGCGGTTTAACCGGCCCGCTCCGTTCCCGTCCGGTCAGGCCAAACCGCCGGCAGCGGCCGGCCGGAGCAGGTAAAGGAAAAAGGAGCGGCCCGTTTCCAGAGCCGCTGCTCAAGATGTATCCGGCCGGATTCGGTTCTGACATTTATATTTCCTAAAGCTGTTGTCCGACCCAGATTTGACCCATACCAGCAAAATTTTAGGGAGCGCCGGTTTTTCCTTCCGGCGCTCCCTTGCTGCAGCGGCCCAAGATGTTGGACACCGTTTTGACGTCCCCTCCCCCCGGAATGCGGCTGCCTGACGACCTGCTTCAGCGTCTTCCGCAAACCACTTGCAGTACCATTTCTCCATCGCTGCTTCTTGAACGCATCGGCTAAGCTTCCTGCCGTGGCAGCATCCGCTTGAACAAGCCAGACCGCCGCGGCTGAACCGCCGAGGACAGCTAACAACCGAACGGCTTCCAACGCCTAAGCCAATTCAAGCCGGCCCCGCAGCCGCTTCCTCTTCGGGCTGAGGCATACCAGCCCCGCCGTCTTGATAAAAACGGTTGGAATTGAGCAGCTTTTCCTTTTGGACAGAAGTGATGGTGTCTGTGATATCCTTGATAAACACATAGAACAGGCGGTGTTCTTCGCCCCACTTGGAGTTTTCCAAATGCCCGCAATCATCTACCCAGCGGATCTGACCATCCCGGCGGATGATCCGGTACTGAACATAATCCATATTTCCATCGGAATTGCGAATCTGATGCTGAATTTCCCACTCCACCCGGGCCAGATCCTCCGGATGAACCATGCCGCGGAACGAGGATTGGACATGATCCAGCAGCTCACGCATGGAAGTACATCCAAAGATGTCCATAACCGCCGGATTGGCGTACAAAATGTTCTCGTCCTCCAAAGCGCGGTAAATAAAAAAGCCATCCGACATATTGGCCAGGGATTCGGCCATGCGCGCCTGCCGCCGCTCCTCCTCTTCCTTCATGATTTTATCGATGCTCTGAATGGTAATCACGGCGGTCTTTGGCTTTCCGTTTTCCCGCTTACTGATGGTCACGCTGGTCATGCACCATTCGTCCGCGCACTCTTCGCCCCGCCGGCGGTAACGGTAATCCACCGAATTCTGCGTCTCCAGCGCACTGCGCAGATGGGACAGCGACAAGAACCTGCGCACATTTTCCTCATCGTATTTCAAAATTCTCCCGGTGCCGAAATGGCGTTCCACCATTGCCTCGTAGTTTCCTCGCTCCGAGACCTGATCCTGTTCGGGATAAATCATCCGGCAGTAATTGTCCTGAAGGTGGAGATAATAAACCTCCCGGTAGGACAGCACCATGCTGTTGAAAGCCCCTTCGTAGAGCTGCATATGGGTTACATCCCGCAGCAGGCAGCCTGCATAGCCGTACTCGTACTGGAACAGGGTCAGCTGAAGATAGTGGCCGGAGATGGAGCTGTATATGTAGTGGTCCACCGACTCCCCTAAAAATGCCGCCTGGTATGCCTTGCGCAGCACCTTCCGGAAATTGTCCCCAAACGCCTTGAGGATAAGGTGACGGATGCGGTCAAAATCATCGCCGCACATCCGCCCCATTTCCCGGTTGATGTAGACAATATCGTAGTCGGTGGGCTCCCCCTCCCCGTCCAGCTCAATTCTGGCAAGCCCAAACCCGCTGGGAAGATGCCCATAATACTGCTCCAGCCGCTGATGCTCCAGGTCGTCCACATGGAGCGCGGGCAGCTCTGCCCGGGATCTTGCCTTTCTCTGCTCCCGCAGGGACGTCATATCCGCCAGCGAGACAAAATAGATCCGATGCCCCTCCTTTTCCCGGAGGAAAAAGACTCTGACCTGGACCCAGAGCACTTTGCCGTCCACGCGCAAATAGTGGATCGTGCCCTCTGCGCCGGCGGGCCGACGCTCATAGGAGCGCTCAAAGAGGGACAGCAGCACCGGCCGGTCGTCGTCCCGGACGTTGCTCCACAGCTTTCTGGCCATGTCCTGATTGTCCATCCGATCCATGCCGGCCATGCGGTAATACTGCTCGTTGACGCGGGTGATTTCGATCTGTCCCTCAAAAACATCGTAGATGGCGGACGGCCCGAAAATATTATTGACCGTTGTGTCCGTAAACAGGTTGCCGTCCATAAATTCCCGGATGTGGAATGCCTCCACCTGCTTGCAGTGCAGGCCGGTGAAGTCCAGCTGCCGCTCGTCGGCCAGGGCTGCCTCCAGCTGGTCCACAGGCATGGGCTTGTAATAGTAATACCCCTGGGTGTACCGGCAGCCCATGTTGCGCAGGACGTTTTCCTGCTGGTGCGTCTCTACACCCTCCACGATGATGGGCAGGCCCATGAGCCGCGCCATGTTGACAATGGATTCCAGAATGCCGATCCCCTTTTGCTCCTCCCCCTCTGAGATATCCAGGAAGCGCATATCAATCTTCAGCACATCCACAGGGATACTCTTGAGCATATTCAGCGAGGAATAGCCGCTGCCAAAATCGTCCATCATCACCAGGAAGCCGGCTTTTCTCAGCCGGTTCACCGTGTCGTTAATGGAATCGTCCTCCTCGGTGTAGGCGCTCTCAGTGATCTCCACCTTGATGTACTTGGCAGGCAGGCTGTATTTTTTCAGCAGCTGCTCCAGGTACTCGGGCACGTCCATGGACATGATGTCGATGCGCGAGATGTTGATGGAGATGGGCACAGGCGTGTAGCCCCGGTCGAGCCAGCTTCGCAGCCATTGGCACACCTTTTCCCAGATCTGCCTGTCCAGGAGGTAAATTGAGCCGTTGCGCTCCAGAACAGGAATAAATTTGCCGGGGGGAATCAGGCCCTTTGTGCTGTGCTGCCAGCGCACCAGAGACTCCGCGCCCACCAGCTTGCCGGTGGTGATATCGCACTGGGGCTGGGCATAGAAGACGAACTCATCCCGCTTCAGTGCGTCGGAGACCTCCGCCAGCAATCGGATTTCCTCCTCCAGATCGCTCTCCATGCCGGGATCATAGCGGACCGTATGTTGGCGGGCGGTGGCTTGGGCCAGGGCCAGGGTTGCGCAGTCATAGTAGAACTCCGGCGGGAGCTCCAAATCATCGAGCGGAGCGATGCCAAACAGGGGGACGACACCGATGACGTCCCCACCCTGCGTAATGCTCGCAAGGATGCTGTCCCACAGCTGGTCCACCAGCTTCATCTGCCAGGGCATGACAATGCAGAAATTATCGCCCTCAAAATACCCGGTCACACCGCGAAATTCCTTCCGGACGGTCTCCAGATGCCCCGCGATTTGGCGCAGAAGCTGGTCGCCTGCACTCCGGCCGTACAGCTTATTAAACAGCCGGAAATGCAGGATATCAATGGCCACCATACAATAGGAGTCGGGTGCAGCCTGCGTGATGAATTGCCTCGTATCCTCCATAAAGTCTTTGGGATAGGACAGTTCGGTGAGAGGATTTTTCATCGGACTGCCTTGGCGCCGGTCGGAGCAGTTTGCAGCAGTGTCCCTTATCATCGTTTATTCCTCCATGCATTCCATAGACTCCTAATTTGGCCAGCAGTCTTCAATGCAAGCTGCCTTCTTGTATGAAAATACCATATCAACCGGCCTGTGTCAATCGATTTTCGTTATTTTTGGTGGAAGTCCGGGACATCGACACAAAAACCGCCCTCGGCCGACTTGGCCGGGGGCGGTCTCCTTTCTTCAAACGCTCAGCTCAAAAAGTCCTTCAATTTCTTGGAACGGCTGGGATGGCGCAGCTTGCGCAGGGCCTTGGCCTCAATCTGCCGGATGCGCTCACGGGTGACGTTGAACTCCTTGCCCACTTCCTCCAGGGTACGGGTGCGGCCGTCCTCAATGCCAAAGCGCAGGCGCAGCACCTTCTCCTCCCGGGGGGTCAGAGTGGACAGCACATCCACCAGCTGCTCCTTCAGCAGGGTGAAGGACGCGGCCTCGGAGGGCTCGGAGGCGGTCTCGTCCTCCAGGAAGTCGCCCAGATGGCTGTCCTCCTCCTCGCCGATGGGGGTCTCCAGCGAGACCGGCTCCTGGGCGATTTTCAAAATCTCCCGCACCTTCTCCACCGGCATCCCCATCTCCTCGGCGGTCTCCTCCGGGGTGGGGTCGTGGCCCAGCTCCTGCAAAAGCTGCCGGTTCACCCGAATCACCTTGTTGATGGTCTCCACCATGTGCACCGGGATGCGGATGGTCCGGGCCTGGTCGGCAATGGCCCTGGTGATGGCCTGCCTGATCCACCAGGTAGCATAGGTGGAGAACTTGTAGCCCTTGGTATAGTCAAACTTCTCCACCGCCTTGATGAGGCCCAGGTTGCCCTCCTGGATCAGGTCCAGGAACAGCATCCCCCGGCCCACGTACCGCTTGGCGATGGACACCACCAGGCGCAGGTTGGCCTCCGCCAGCTGCTGCTTGGCCCGCTCGCCGCTCTTGATGGCCTTTTTCAGCTCCTTGAGCGTCTCCTCCGGGATGGGCTCGCCGGACTTCTCCAGCTCGGCCATCTGCTCCTGGGCCGCCGCGCCGGCCCCCATCCGCTGTGCCAAATCCACCTCCCGCTCGGGCGTGAGCAGGTCCACCTTGCCGATCTCCTTCAGGTACATCCGCACCGGGTCGTCAATGGCAAAGGAGTCCACCAGCGTGTTGGGGTCTACGATCTCCTCCTCGGGGATATCCTCCAATTCCTCGGTGGGAGGCAGGATATCGTCGTCCATCTCCGGGGGGAAGTCCTCCCCGGCGGTGTCGATGCCCAGGTTCTCCAGCACATCGTACACCTTGTCCATCTGCTCGCTCTCCAGGCTGATGGAGTCCAGCGTCTCCATCATTTCGTTGGAGGACAGTTTACCCTTTTTATAGCCGATGTCGATGAGCTCCAGCAGCTTTTCACCGTTCTGGACCCCCTCAATCATCTTGGCAAGCTCCGCCTTGGCCGCCTCCAGCTTCTCCGGGCTGGCCTGGGCGTGGGGAGCGTTCTCCGCTCTCTTGGTTGTTTTTTTCTTGTCACTCATGGTCGTTTCATCCTCCATTAGCCTTTTTCTGTTTCAGCGCCTGCTTCAAACTGTTCAAGTCCTCCGCGCTATGTATATCCACCCTGCGGTGCTCCGCAAGGATAATCTGCTTGCAGTCCTCCAGCGCCTCCCGGGCAGTGTTCCGGGCCTGGGGCTGCTGGACGGCGGCGGTGAGCTGGTCCAGCTCCTCCGGGGTCAGGCGGCTCTCCAGCGCGGGCAGGGTCACGGTCTTGCCCGCCGCCCACCGCTCCCGCAGCAGGCCGGAGGCTTTCCCCAGCAGGGGCGAGGAAAAGCAGTCCGGGCTCAGCTCATCCAGCTCCCGGAAAAATTCCCCGTCCAGCAGCACCACCCGCAAAATGCCCTCCTCCGCCAGCGCGGAGCGGACGTTGGCGTAGCGCAGCCCCCGGTCCCTGGGCTGGGCCTGGCGGATCGGCGTCAGGTTCTGCCGCTCCTCCTGCTTCCGGGCCTTTCGGAAGCCCTTCCGCCGGAGCTGCTCCACCTCCTGGAGCACCGTTTCCTTGGACACCCCCGCCGCCTCGGCGCACCGCCCGGCGTAGATCTCCCGCTCCACCGGGCTGGTCAGGCCCGCCACCACCTCCGCCGCCGCCTGGAGATATTGGGCCCGCTGGTCGTCGCGGCTCAGGTCAAAGTTCGCGCGCACCACGCTCAGGCGGTACTCCGCCGAGTTGGCGCTCTGGTTCATCAGGTCCTCAAAGGCCTGGGCGCCCGCGTTTTTGATATAGTCGTCCGCGTCCTGCTTCCCCAGCGTGCCGTCCGGCATCTGCCGCTTGGGCAGACGAAGCACCTTCACCCCAACCTCCGAATTTTTCAGCAGGGCGATGGCTCGCTGGGTGGCGTCCTCCCCGGCGGCGTCGTTGTCGTAGCACAGCACCAGCTCCTTGGTGTACTTACCCAGCATCTTCACATGCTCCTCGGTGAGGGCGGTGCCCATGGTGGCCACCGTGTTGTCAAACCCCGCCTGGTGCAGCGTGATAACGTCAATGTTGCCCTCCACCAGGATGAAGTTCGGCCGCTTCGTGTTTTTCGCATAGTTCAGGCCGTACAGGATCGACCGCTTTTTGAAGATGGCGGTCTCCGGGGTGTTGAGATATTTGGGGGTGGAATCGTCCATCACCCGGCTGGTGAAGCCGATCACATCCCCCCGCACGTCGATGACGGGCAGCATCAGGCGGTTGCGGTACTTGTCATACACCCCTCCGCCCTTACCCGCCACTGCCAGGCCCGCCTCGATGAGCTCGGCCTTGTCATAGCCCTTGTCCCGCATGGCGGTGATGAGGCTGTCCCAGCCGTCCGGCGCGGCCCCCAGGCCAAACCGGGCGGAAAACCTGGGGCTGATGCGCCGCTTGTCCCGAATGTAGGACGCCACCGCCGCCCCCCGGGGGTCGTTCAGCATGGAGCGGTAGAACCGGGCGGCCTCTTTATTCAGCTCCAGGACGCGCTTTCGCTTTTCCCGCCACCTGCCGTCCCCCGGGCTGTCGTCTGGAACCTCCATCCCCTCCTGCTGGGCCAGCTTGCGCACCGCCTCCGGAAAGGGCAGGCTGTCCATCTCCATGACAAAGCGGATGGCCCCGCCCCCCTTGCCGCAGCCGAAGCAATGAAAAATCTGCTTGGACTCATTCACCGAAAACGACGGCGTCTTCTCGTGGTGGAAGGGGCACAGCCCCCAGTGGCTGCCCCCCTTTTTGGTCAGGGGCAGGTAGGCGGAGACCACGTCCACGATGTTCAGCCGCCCATTGAGGTCGTCTAAAAAGCTCTCCGGTATGGCCATGATCCACCTCACCTCTTGATATTAGCCAATTTTGGGAACTTTTATCACAGTTTTGCGAATTTGCCGCCGTTTATCCCGACAATGGGGCGGCGCGGAACACCTCACCCAGCTCCACCGCGGAAAAATCCCCGGCGGACAGTTCGGTCATCTGGGTCCGGAACCCCTCCGCGCTCCCCTCGGGCAGCAGGGCATGGATAGTGACATTGGCGGCGTATTCGATCTCCCCCACCATGCCCCCCTGGGCGGCGCAGGCCAGCTTCACCCGCTCCAGGAAGCTGTAGGGGCACTCCACCGCCATGTCCAGCCAGCGGCGCACCGCCGATATGCCCGCCGCGTCCAGCGCGTCCTTGGCGCTCTGGGTGTAGGCCCGCACCAGCCCCCCCGCGCCCAGGAGCACCCCGCCGAAGTACCGGGTCACCACACAGCACACGTTGGTGACCCCTTCCTTCTGAAACACCCCCAGCATGGGCTGGCCCGCCGTGCCCTGGGGCTCACCGTCGTCGGAGTAGCGCACCGGGCCGTCCTTCAGCAGGTAGCACCAGCAGTTGTGCCGGGCGTCGTGGTACTTCTTTTTCATCTCGTCGATGCGGGCACGGGCCTCCTCCTCCGTCTCCACCGGCCACACATGGCCGATGAAGGTGGAGCGCTTCTCCGTAAACTCCGTCTCTGCGGCCCGGGTGGGCACCAGGTATGACCTCATTTGACCACCCACCCCCTCGGGATGAACAGGTCGCTGAACTGCTCCACCGCGTATGTGTCCGTCATGCCCGCGATGTAGTCCAGCACCGCCCGCTGGGGCCCCTCCCGCACCAAAATATCCTGATATTCCGGGGCCAGCTTGTCCGTGTGCTTGTAATAGTATTCATACAGCAGGCAAATCATGTCCTCCGCTTTGCCCTCCTCCCCCTTCGCCAGGGGGTTGAAGTAGACGGACTGGAACATAAACTCCCTCAAATCCGCCATGGCCTGGGCCACAGCCGGAGACTGCCGGATCAGATCCCCCTCGGTACTGGAGCGGATGATATCCAGGGTCAGTGTTTCGATGCGCTCCCCGTGGGTGTAGCCCAACACCTGGGAGATGTGGACGGGGATGTCCGTGGGGAAGATAATGCCCCCCCGCATGGCGTCGTCGATGTCGTGGTTAATGTAGGCGATCTTATCGGCAAACCGCACCAGCTGGCCCTCCAGGGTGTCCGCCACCGGCCCCCTGGTGTGGCACAGGATGCCGGAGCGCACCTCATGGCACAGGTTCAGCCCCGCGCCCTCGTTCTCCAACCGATCCACCACCCGCAGGGACTGCTCGTAGTGGCGGAAGCCCCCCTCCACCATCCGGGACAGCGCCCGCTCCCCGGCGTGGCCGAAGGGGGTGTGGCCCAGGTCGTGGGCCAGGGCGGCGGCCTCGGTCAAGTCCTCGTTGAGCCCCAGGCCCCGGGCCATGGTCCGGGCGATGCGGGACACCTCCAGGGTGTGGGTCATTCGGGTGCGGTAGTGGTCCCCCTCCGGCTGGAGGAACACCTGGGTTTTGTGCTTCAGCCGCCGGAAGGATTTGCAGTGCACCACCCGGTCCACATCCCGCTGGAAGCAGGTGCGCATGGGACAGGGGGCGATCTCCACCGCCCTCCCCCTGGACTCTGCCGACAGGCAGGCCCGGGGGGACAGGGTTTTGCGCTCCAGCTCCTCCGTGCGTTCCCGGATGGTCTGCTCCATTGGCGATTCCCTCCCTTTTCGTTCAAAGGCAAAGTTGCTGTCTATTACTTATACTTCATCCGTCCTCAAAATCCTTTTTTATTTTCAAAAATTTTTGCATATTTTTCTCGCCGCCGAAATAGTCTCCCTCCGGGAGGGAGTGCCATGACCATGACCGTTCATCTTGCCCGCCTGCTGGTGCTGGCGGTAATTTTTGCCAATGGCTGGACAGATGCGCCCAATGCTATTGCCACCGCCGTGGGCTCCGGAGCGCTGTCCTTCCGCCGGGGCGTCGCTGTGGCGGCGGCGTGCAACTTTGCCGGGGCGGCGCTGGCCTGCCTGTGCTTCCCCGCCGTGGCGGACACCATGGGGGAGCTGGTGGCTTTCGCCGAGCCCAGGGGCGCGGTCACCGCGCTGAACGCCGCGCTGCTGTCCATCGTGCTGTGGGCGGTGGCGGCGTGGCGGTTCGGCCTGCCCACCAGCGAGAGCCACGCCCTGCTGGCGGGGCTGTCCGGGGGCGCCATGGCCCTGGGGGCCGGGGCGGCACAGCTTGACGCCGGGGCGTGGCTGCGGGTGCTGGCGGGGCTGGCGCTGTCCCTGCCCGCCGGGGCGCTGGCCGGCAGGGCATTCCGGCAGGTGCTGGCAGGGCGGGTGCGCCGTCCTGAGACGTGGCAGAAATGCGCCGCCGCCCTCACCGCCCTGCTCCACGGGGTGCAGGACGGGCAGAAGTTTTTGGCCCTGCTCCTCCTCACCGCCGGACTGGAGGGAGGGGCAAGCCCATCCCGGCTGACGCTGGCCCTGCTCACCGCCGGGGTGATGGCCCTGGGCACCGCTCTGGGCGGAAAGCCCATCGTGGAAAAGGTGGGCTCGGAGCTGGCCTCCCTGTCCCCCGCCGACGGGCTGGCGGCGGACCTGGGCGCGGGGGCGGTGCTGCTGGCGTGCTCCGCCCTGGGCCTGCCCGCCTCCACCACCCACGCAAAGGTGGCCGCCGTCTGCGGCGCGGGCCGGAGGGTAAATCAGCGGGTGATGGGCCAGATGGCGGGGGCGTGGGCGCTGACCTTCCCCGCCTGCGGGGCGATGGCGTTTCTGCTGACAAGGGTGATGCTGGGATAAAGCGTCCGGCCCGCACCATGTGCAGGCCGGATCTTTTTTGAGCATAAAAAAGTCTTAGCAGAAAGCTGTTTTCAAAAGAGGCCGAATAGCCCGGCCTCTTTCTTTATCTCACGCCGTCCTCCAAAATGACCGCCTCCCAGGGCTGAAGCCGCCCATCAAAGCTTTCCCTCTGGTAATTGGACCGCAGCAGCGTCCCCCGGCTGCCCACCCGGGCGGGCCGGTCGCTGAAATTCAGCGCCACGGTGACGCTCTCCGCCCCAAGACGGCGGCGGTAGACGAACACGCGGTGGGTACACTCCAGCCAGAGGAAGTCCCCCCGGCGCAGCACCTCCCGCTCCCGGCGCAGCCTGGACAGGTCCTTATACCAACTCCAGATGGAGTCCGGGTCGCTCTCCTGGTCCGCCAGGTTGATGAAATGGAAGTTGCGGTTCACCCCCAGCCACGCCCTGTCCGCCGTTGTGAAGCCCGCGTTGGGGCCGTCGTCCCACTGCATGGGCGTGCGGGCGTTGTCCCGGCTGGTGCGGGCGATGATCTTCCAGCGCAGCCGCTCCGGCACGTGATAGGCGCTCAGAAGATGGTCCACGTTCCGGCTCTCCACGTCGTCCAGCTGGTCCACGCCGTCGAAATCAAAGTCCACCATGCCGATCTCCTGGCCCTGGTAGATGAACGGCGTGCCCCGCAGGGTGAGCAGCAGCGCCGCCAGCAGCTTGCCGCTCTCCCTCCAATACCCGTCGCTGCCAAACCGGGGGATGGAACGGGGCTGGTCGTGATTTTCCAGATAGATGGTATTCCAGGGCAGCTCCTTCTGCCACTTGATGAGGCACTCGAAAAACGCCTTGGGCCGGAAATCCCGCTTCAGCCACTTGATGAAATGCTGGTCGCACTCCATATGCTCGAAGGAGAACACCATGTCCAGCTCGTTCCGCTCCGACCCGCACAGGTCCCGGGCCATATCCGGGGTGACGAACACCGCCTCCCCCACCGTGAACGCCTTGTATCCGTCCAGCACCTTTCTGAGCTGACGCAGGATATCGTGGGTCTCGGGCAGGGACAGGTAGTGCTCCAAGCCTGTCAGGGCGACACGTTTCTCACCGTCCTCCAGGCTGTCCTTCCACAACAGGTTGATGACGTCGCACCGGAAGCCCGCCACACCCCGGTCCAGCCAGAAGCGGAGCACCTCCTTCACCTCGTCCAGAACCTGGGGACAGTGATAGTTCAAATCCGCCTGGGTGCGGGCGAACAGGTGGAGGTAATACTCCCCCCGCACGTCGTCCCACTGCCAGCAGTCCTCGCCGAAGAAGCCCGTCCAGTTGTTGGGCAGGGTCCCGTCCGGCCTGGCCGGGGCCCAGTAGTAGTAGTCCGTATAGGGCGCGACGCGCCGGCGGCTCTTCTCGAACCACTCGTGAGCCGTGGATGTGTGGTTGATGACCAGGTCCATCAAAACGCGGATGCCACGGCGCCTGGCCTCCAAAATCAGGCGGTCCATGTCCTCCAGGGTGCCGTACTCCGGGTTGATGCTCTTATAATCGCTGATGTCATAGCCGTTGTCATCGTTGGGGGAGGGGTACACCGGGCTGAGCCAGACGGCCCCCACCCCCAGCTCCTGGAGGTGGTCCAGGCGGCTGATGATGCCGGGGATATCGCCGATGCCGTCTCCGTTGGAGTCTTGAAAGCTGCGGGGGTAGATCTGGTAAATAATCGCGTCCTTCCACCATTCCATGGCGTTTTCCTCCATTTTTCGCGGATTTGAAAGGGGCGGAGCTCTCAGCTCCGCCCCTGCTTGTCACTTGTTCCAGTTGAGCACGTCCTTGTTCTTCACAAAGTACTCCACGCCGGAGTACAGGGTGGTGGCGGCAATGACGATGACGCACACCCAGTCCAGCACCCACATGGGGATGGGCAGAATGGTCAGGTGCATCAGGCACAGGCACACCATGGTGGAGGCGGTTTTCACCTTGCCCGACCACCCGGCGGCAATGACGCGGCCGTTATCCACCGCCACCAGCCGCAGGCCGGACACGGCGAACTCCCGGGCCATGACGATGACCAGCGCCCAATCCGGGAAGCGGCCCATGGCGCAGAAGCAGGTCATGGCGGTGAGCACCAGCATCTTATCCGCCAGCGGGTCCATAAACTTGCCGAAATCCGTCACCAGGTTGTACTTCCGGGCAATGTAGCCGTCCAGCAGGTCGGTGAGGCTGGCCACGACAAACACCGCCAGGGCGGCGTAGCTGTTGCCGGGGAAGTCCAGGTGCCACAGCACCAGGTACACGGGGATGAGGATAACGCGCAGCATGGTCAGTTTGTTGGGTGTGTTCATGTCACTTCTCCTTTTGTTCCGGGATGTACTCCATGATATCGCCGGGTTGGCAGTCCAGATATTCACAGAGGTGCTCAATGGTGCGGGTATCGATGTAACCCTCGTTTTTGCGCATTTTTTCCAGCGTTGCCACACCTACCACATTGTCGCGCCTGAGGCTGTATTTTGTCAAGCCTTTTTCAGCCAAAAGTGCAAACAACTTTCCGTAAACAATCGGCACAATTTCCCACCCCTTGGCAAGTATAGCACAGCTCACCAACAAATTCCACTAAGAACACACCAGCTCCAGTGTAAACTTTTGTGAGGTTTGCCGCTTAATATTGTACTATACTTAGTGCATACTATCTTTAGTCCTCAATCTCCCCCGTCAAGTCCCCGTCGGACACGCCGGTAATGCGCACATTGACAAATTCACCTGCGGGCACCAGTCCCGCCGCCGTGAACAACACCCGCCCGTCGATGTCCGCCGAGTCGGCGTAGGTGCGGCCCACGTAGCAGCCGCCGTCCCCGTCGAAGCCCTCGCAGAGCACCTCCACGCACGTGCCCAGCCGGGCCTCGTTGTACTCGTCCATGATGCGGGACTGCAGGTCCACCACCAGCTCCACCCGGCGGGCGGCCGTCTCTGCATCCACCTGGTTTTCCATGGCGGCGGCCAGCGTCCCCTCCTCCGGGGAGAACTGGAACACCCCCGCCCGCTGGAGCTTCTGCTCCCGCAGAAAATCGCACAGCTCCTCGAACTCCGCCTCGCCCTCTCCCGGCAGGCCGCAGATCAGCGACGTGCGCAACACCACGTCCGGCATGGCGGCGCGGAGCTTGGCGAACAGCGTCTCGATCTCCGCCCGGGTGCTCCGGCGGCGCATGGCCTTCAAAATGCCGTCGTTGGCGTGCTGGATGGGGATATCCAGGTAGTGGACGATCTTCTTTTCCCGGGCAATGACCTCAATCAGCTCGTCCGTCACCGCCTCCGGATAGAGATAGTGGAGTCGAATCCAATGGAAATCCAGTTTACATAATTCGGTCAGCAGCTTGGCCAGGGTGGTCCCGTCCCCCAGGTCCAGGCCGTAGCGGGTGATATCCTGGGCTATGACGATGAGCTCCTTCACCCCCCGGCGGGCCAGGGTCTCCGCCTCGGCGAGAAGGGCCTTCATAGACCGGCTGCGGTACTTACCCCTCAGCCGTGGGATCACGCAGAACGCACAGCCGTTGGAGCAGCCCTCCGCAATCTTCAAATAGGCCGTATAGGGCGGCGTGGTCACCCAGCGGTCCCCGTCCTCATAGGTGCGGTGGATATCGCCGAACCGCTCCGGCCGCTCCCCCACCATGAGCTGCTCCACGGCGGACACCACGTCGGTGTAGCTGCCGGTGCCCAGGAGGCCGTCCACCTCGGGCAGCTCAGTGCGGATATCGTCCGGGTAGCGTTGGGCCAGGCAGCCGGTAACCAGCAGCTTTTTCAGCTTCCCCTGCTTTTTCAGCTCCGCCAGCTCCAGGATGCTGTCGATGGCCTCGCTCTTCGCCGACTCGATAAAGCCGCAGGTGTTCAGCACCGCCACGTCCGCGCCGTCGGGGTCGCCGGTGACGGCGTGGCCCGCGTCCCGGCACAGGGCCATCATCTGCTCGGTGTTCACCAGGTTTTTGGCGCAGCCCAGGGAGACGAACGCTACCTTATAATAATTCATGCCGCTCCCTCCTATTCTCCCCGCCAGGTGGGATCATCGGTGATGCCCAAAAGATAGTCAGCGGACACCCGGTACAGCTCACAGAGCTGCAAAAATCGGTCCAGATTTGTGCCGGACTTCCCATTTTCAATATCACTGATTTGCGTTCTGGTCACATTCAAAGCCTCTGCCAATTCTTTGCGCGATATGTTGCTGGCTTCCCGCGCTATGCGCAAACGGTCGCCCATTATTTTTTTATCCAGCACGTCACTCACCTCTTGACGCTTGAGAAATAATCTGATATAATCGTCTATAGATTAAATCTGTAGACGATTATTTATTCACTACAGAAAGGGGTTTTCTTATGTTCGACTACATATCCGCCCTCTACCACGGCGACCCTATCCACGCTCCCGCCCCCAACCCCCTGGACAACCGGGACGCGCCCCTGTGCCGCCATCTGGAACGGATACGCCAGGAGATGGGCGCAGCCTTCGTCAACGAGCTGGAAGCAGCCCTGCGCGTAGAGCTGAACGGAGGCCGGGAATGGGCGTTTGAAGAGGGCTTCCAGCTGGGGGGACAGCTCATGCTCACATTTCTAAACAACGAAGCGAACTAATCCCCCGCCTCCTCCCGGATGCGGTCCAGGGCGGAGGAAATCTCCTCCCAGCCATAGCCCCGGCGGGCCAGGTAATCGGACACCTTTTTCAGATTCTCCCGGCTGGGCTCCCCGTCCCGGAGCTTCTGCCGGACCAATTTGTCGAGCTGCCCCTCATCCGGCTCCCGCTCCTCCATGGCCTCCTCCCAGTACTCCCGGGGCACCCCCCGGCGGTACAGCTCGTCCCGGAGCTTCCGGGGGCCGTACCCCTTGGCGGCGTAGTGCCGCACCACCGTGCGGGCAAACTCCCCATCGTTCAGCAGCCCCAGCTCGGTAAGGCGGTCGGCCACCGCCTCCCCCTGTTCCCGAAGGGCCTCCCGCTGAGCCTGGAGCACCTCCGGGTCCGGCACATCGTCCAGCTTGTCATAGGGGTACTTCCCCCTCTTGGGCCGGGGCGGGGCACACAGCTTGTCCAGCAGCTCCTTCCGGGACATGGGCCGCAGGGACAGCATCCCCACCGCCCGCTCCATGAGCTTGGAGCGCTCTCCGGCGGCGATGAGCGCGTCGGCCTCGCCGTCTGTCAGCTCCTTCCCGGTGTACAGCCCCAGGGACACCACGTCCCCCTCGCCGACGCGGACAATGGAAGCGTCCTCCAGCCAGACCAGCCAGCGGCCCTCCTTGTGCTTGGAGGGCTCCAGCTTTTCAATTTTCATAAGCCCTCCGTTCCATTCCGCCGCCGGCATTTTATATTTATCCCTGCGTTACATCCCGTTGCCGGGCAGAAACGTCATTCACAGCACCCGGCCCGTCAGCGGTCTAAAAGTTCTTTTTCGGTTCCTTTTTCTTTCAAGAAAAAGGAACAACTACCCCTCAAAATCATCTGCCGACACGTCCACCGCGCGGCCGGCAGCCTTGGCGGCAATCTGAGACTGGCGGCTCATGAGCTTGTAGGCGTTGGCCCGGACCTCTGTCTCCACCTTCTCCGCAATCTCCGGGTTGTCCTGGAAATACTTCTTCACCGCGTCCCGGCCCTGCCCCACCCGGGTGTCCCCCATGGAGAACCAGGAGCCGGACTTCTGCACAATATCCAGCTTGACGGCCAAATCCACCAGCTCACCCAGCTTGGAAATGCCCTCGCCGTACATAATCTCAAACTCCGCCTCCCGGAAGGGGGGCGCTACTTTATTCTTCACGATCTTGGCCCGGGTACGGTTGCCCACCACCTCCGTGCCGTTCTTGATGGCCTCGACGCGGCGCACCTCCATGCGCACGGAGGCATAGAACTTCAGCGCCCGGCCGCCGGTGGTCACCTCAGGGTTTCCGTACACCACGCCGACCTTCTCACGCAGCTGGTTGATAAAAATCACGATGCAGTTGGTCTTGGCAATGGAGCCCGCCAGCTTGCGCAGGGCCTGGCTCATCAGCCGGGCCAGCAGGCCCACGTGGGCGTCGCCCATGTCGCCCTCGATCTCCGCACGGGGGGTCAGCGCCGCCACCGAGTCCACCACCACCACGTCGATGGCGCCGGAGCGCACCAGGGCCTCGCAGATCTCCAGCCCCTGTTCGCCGGTGTCCGGTTGGGAGATGAGCATGGAATCAATATCCACACCCAGGGCCCGGGCATAGGTGGGGTCCAGAGCGTGCTCGGCGTCGATGAAGGCCACCTCGCCGCCCCGCTTCTGGGCCTCGGCCACGATATGTAAGGCCAGGGTGGTCTTACCGGAGGATTCGGGACCGTAAATTTCGATGATACGCCCCTTGGGCACGCCGCCGATGCCCAGCGCGATGTCCAGCGACAGGGAGCCGGTGGGAATGGCCTCCACCACGATGTGGGAGTTCTCGCCCAGGCGCATGATGGAACCCTTGCCGTAGTCCTTTTCAATCTGCGCAATGCAGGTGTCCAGCGCCTTCTTCTTATCTGCGGCGGGGGCGGCGGCCTCCACCTGCTTCTTTTTGTCAGCCATGTGCGTTCATCCTTTCCCGCCGGCGCGTTGTTAGATGCGCCGGCTCTTATCTGTCCCGTATCATACTCTTTTATGTGTCCCATAAACCGGACTTTCAGCGACCAGGGCGCTCGCTCGCTTTCGCTCCGCCTCGGCCTGGTCTGGGGCGGCTGCGCCGCCCTGCGCTCGGCCTCGCTGCGCTCCAAGCTCACTCGCTGTCCGCTTCTCCGCGCTTCTCCACGCTTCCTTCCACCACCCGCCAGTGCAGGCCGGGGTCCATGGTGGTCCTGATGTCCACAAAGCCCTGCTCCGTCATAATGGCCTGCACCGCCGGGGCTTGGTCGTACCCCACCTCAAAGGCCAGCTTGCCGCCAGGCTTCAGGGCGCACTTCCACTTTTTCGTGATGGCCCGGTAAAACTTCAGCCCGTCCTCCCCGCCGTCCAGGGCCATCCGGGGCTCGTAGTCCCGGACGGACGGCTCCAGCCTAGTGACGTCCAGGGTGGGGATATAGGGAGGGTTGCACAAAATCAAATCGAAGTCCCGCAGCAGCCGGGGCGGCGGCTCCAGGGCGTCCGCCTGGACCGGGCTCACCTGCTGGGTCAGCCCGCACCGCCGGATGTTCTGCCGGCATACCCGCAGGGCCTCCTCCGACCACTCCGCCAGCACCACGTAGGTGTTGGGGCAATTCTCCGCGATAGCCAGCCCCACGCAGCCGCTGCCCGCGCACAGGTCCAGCACCCGCGTGCCGTCGGGCATGTCCCGCACATGCAGAATGCCCCGGTCCACCAGCGTCTCGGTGTCCGGCCGGGGGATGAGCACGTCCCGGCATACGTCCAGCGTCAGGCCGTAAAACTCCCACTCGCCGATGAGATAGGCCACCGGCTCCCCCTTCAAACGCCGGGCCAGCAGGGTGCGGAAGCGCCCCTCCGCCCCGTCGGAGGCGTAGAGGGTCAGGTCCCGGAAAAACTCCTCCCGGCTCTTGCCGGAGGCAAGGCATAAAAGCTCCCGGGCCTCCAGCTGGGCCTGTTCCACCCCCACCCCTTTCAGGGCCTTCCGGGCGTCCAGGTATAGATCATTATAGGTGACGGGCATGGGCTCTCACCTCTCCGCTTCATCTCTTTCTCTCAATCTCACCACTGATCCGCGCCCTTCTCCTCAGGCAGGACCCGCTTCAGCGCTTCAATGCCCACCTCGATCATGGAGTCGTCCGGCTCAAAGGTGGTGAAGTTCTGCATCCACATGCCGGGGGCCCGCAGGGCCCGGCTCACCGGGCCGTCGTGACCGCCCACATAGCGGTTGAACTCGTAAGTCACTCCCACGATAACGGGCAGCATCAGCAGGTGCAGCGCCATGCGCAGGAAGGTATTTTCGATCTCCAGGGGGGTGAACACCACGATGGACAAAAAGATGGACACCGTAATGACCACAAACAGGAAGCTGGTGCCGCACCTGGGATGGTGCCGGGGCTGCCTGCGCACATTTTCCACCGTCAGCTCCAGGCCGTTCTCATAGCAGTAGATCGTCTTGTGCTCCGCGCCGTGGTACTCGAACACCCGATGGATCTCCTTCATCTTAGAGCACAGGTAGAGGTAGGTCATAAAGATGACCACCTTCAGCACCCCCTCCACCACCGAGCGAACCCACAGGGGCATGGTCTTCCACACCAGCCCGATCAGGCCCGTCAGGGCGGTGGGCAGCAGGATAAACAGCCCCACCGAAAAGGCAATGCCGATCACCGCCGCCAGGGTGATGATGATGCTCATGGCCTTCTCCTGCTCAAAGTGGTCGCTGATCCACTTGTCCAGGCCCGTCAGCTCTTCCTCCTCCACGGAACCGTCGTCGGACACCTCCGCGGAGTGCATCAGCGCCTTCATCCCGTGGACCATGGAGCCGCCGAAGACGAACAGCCCCCGGATAAAGGGCAGCTTGGCCAGCCCGGTCTTGGGCTTGACCTCCTCCTCCGTGACGTCCAGCTCCCCGTCCGCCTTGCGCACCACCACGGCCCGCTTGCCCGGTCCCTGCATCATGATGCCCTCGATCAAAGCCTGCCCGCCGCAGGTGGTTTTGAACGGGGGGCAGTAATTCGCGTCTTGTTTTGCCATGTATCTTTCTCCTTTGAGTGTGGGCCTTTCGGCCTGTGAAGCACAGTATACCAGAAGCCGCCGGAAAATGCAAGCAGCTTTTAGAACTCTCGTTCGATATGCATCCGACCGCTCAGGCCCCTTCCACCTTCATGGGCAGACGGACGGTTACCACGCAGCCGCCGCCGGGGGCGTTGGCGATGTCCAGGGAGCCGCCGTGGCTGTTGACGATCTCGTCGCACACCGCCAGACCGATGCCGGACCCCCGGGCCTTGGACGAGCCCTTATAAAACTTATACTTGATGAAGGGCAGCTCCTCCTCGGGCACGCCGGGGCCGTAGTCCCGGATGCGGATGGCCACTTCCTCCCCCTCCCGGCTTACGGAGACCTCCACCTTCCCGCCGGAGCCGCCGTGCTTGTCCGCGTTGTCCAGCAGGTTGCAGAACACCTGGCGCAGCCGCTCCGGGTCGCCGCTGATGATGGGCAGCTCCTCCCCGCACTCGCTGTAGTTCAGCTCCAGCCCCTTGCGGCGGAAAAACTCCCGGTAGGTGTACACCGCGTCCTCCAGCTCCGCCAGGATGTCGATGGGCTCCACCGACAGGTTGAACCGCCCCGTCTCCATCCGGGAAAACTCCAGCAGCTCCTCCACCATGCGGGTGAGCCGCTGGGCCTCGGACACGATGATGCTCATGCCCTTCTTCACGTCGGAGGCGTCCCGCACCTCGCCGTTGTACAGCGTCTCCGCCCAGCCGTTGATGGCGGTGAGCGGCGTGCGCAGCTCGTGGGACACGGAGGAGATGAACTCCGACTGGGTGCGCTCTGCCTGGTCGATCTTCATGGACATGTCGTTGATGCTGTCCACCAGCTCGCCCATCTCGTCGTCGGACTTTTTCTCCATCTGCACGCCGTAGCTGCCCGCGGCGATGCGCTTGGCGGTTTCCGTCACCCGGATCACCGGGTCCAGCACCGACTTGATGAAATAGGAGGCCAGGACCCCCATAACAATCAGGATGGCCAGGCCGATGGCGGAGGTGACCATCACGATGCGCAGCATCTGGGCCTGCACCTTCTGGAGGGAGGTGACCATGCGCACCACGCCCACCACCACGCCGTTATAGACCACCGGGGCGGAGGCGGACACCACGTTGTCCTCGGTGTCCGGGTCCACGCCGATGCTGGTCCGCACCCGCTTCTCGCTGATGGCGGCAGCCACGTCCGGGCTGTAGGCGCTGGCGCCGGATATGTCCATTATGGAGGACATGAGCACCCGGCCGTTGGCGTTGAGGATCTGCACCTCGATCTTAGTCTTGTCCTCAAACTGGTTGACGAACTGCCGGGCGGTGGACAGATAGGTGGTCTCGGTGTAGTTGCGGAACATGCCGGCGGCGGTCTGGGCCTTGCTCTCCAGGGTGGCCAGGATGGTGGAGGTGTAGTAGCTGTACATGGCCAGGGAGAAGGCGCTCACCGCGATGGCCACCACCACCAGGGTGACGGTCAGGGTGTTCAGCAGCCAGCGGCGGCGCAGCCGTCCCCGGCGCTGGATCTTGACAGGGGGCTCCGCCTGGAGCTCCTCCGCGGGGTCCGCCTCCCGCTTGGGCTGGATCGGCAGATTTTTCTTCCGTTTCCGGCGGTTTTCCTGGTCCATGCTCAGCACCTCCTCCCCGCTGATTTACCGTGTCGGCTCACACTTCCCATTCATATCCATAGCCCCACACTGTGCTGATGTGGGCCGGGTTCTGGGGGTCGCCGCTCCCCACAAAAGCCAAAGGGCGGCTTTTGCGGGGGCCCCTCAATTTCATTCAAATCGGCGAAAATGAATTCCGCCGATTTCAAGGTTTTCGCTCCGCGAAAACACTTGTGCGGCGCACCTGCGCCGACGCCGCTTACGCGGCGCGAGGACGACCCACTATCGCGTCAAGTCTCCCATTCATACCCATAGCCCCACACCGTGCTGATGTGGGCCGGGTTCTGGGGGTCGTCCTCCAGCTTGATGCGCAGGCGGCGGATGTTCACATCCACGATTTTCAGTTCGCCCAGATACTCCTTGCCCCACACCGCCTCCAGAATCTCCTCCCGGGCCAGGGCCTTTCCCGGATTCTCCATGAACAGCTTCACGATGGAATATTCCACCTGGGTCAGCTTCACCCGCTTGCCGTTCTTCTCCAGGGTGCGGTTGCGGGTGTTCAGCAGGAAGGGCGGCTGGGAGATCTCGTCCACGTCGTGCACGGGCATGCCGCCGGTGCGGCGGAACAGCGCGTCCACCCGGGCGGTGAGCTCCGCCGGGGAGAAGGGCTTGGTCACATAGTCGTCCGCCCCGGTCATCAGGCCGCTGACCTTGTCCATCTCCTGGGTGCGGGCGGTGAGCATGATGATGCCCATCTGGGCATTGCCCGCCCGGATGCGGCGGCACACCTCAAAGCCGTCCATCTCCCCGGGGAGCATGATGTCCAGCAGGGCCACCTGGACGTCGGGATTCTTCTGGATCAGGGCCAGCGCCTCCTCGCCGGTGCCGGCCTCAATGGTATCATAGCCCGCCCGCTTCAGGTTGATGACCACAAAGCTGCGGATGTTGGTCTCGTCCTCCAAAACCAGTACCTTGCGCATTTTGATACGTTCCCCACTTTCTCAAATTCGCTGCCAACACCGTCACCGGTTGTTGGCGGACCACGCCGCCGTGATGGGCCGGAAGCGCTGGCTCAGCCCGGCCTCGTCCAGGCCGCAGTCCCACACCTTGGCATCCAGCACGACGGAATAAATGGTATCGCTGTCGCTGTACAGCACCGTCCGCCCGGACATGGTGGACCGGGCGGTGCGGTTGCTGCCGGTGAGGCGGTAAATGGTCAGGAACCGCCTGGGCTCCCCCTCCTCCCGGTCGGGCCAGTAGTAGAACACCACCGACCGCTCGCCCCGCCCGCTGAGGCTGTCGTCCCGGGCCACGGTGATGTTGTTGATGTCCCAGCCGGTGGGCAGGATGAGATACCACCGGTCGGTGAAGGAGTGATAGGTGATGCCGCTGGTGGCGCTTTTCCCTTTGGAGTCAATCTGCTGCCAGTAGATGAGGTATTGAGAGGCGGCGGCGCTGTCCGGGTCAGGCGGGGTGAGCAGCTGGGGCCGGGGGATCTCCAGCACGCCGTCGTTGTTGATGTCGTTGGTGACCGCCTCGGTGTTGGTCCAGGAGGTGAGCAGACTCACGCCGCTCTCCTCGTCCCGGGTGACGTTTTTCAGCCCCGCCCGGTCCAGGACAAGGATGTCGGTGAGCCAGCCGTTCTCCGTCTCCAGGGTGACGTACACCCCCAGCGTCCCGTCGGACAGCCGGCCGGACTCGGAGCGGATTACGTCCTTCATCCCGTCGGACAGCGGGGCGGTGGAGGCCAGGGTCAGCACCCCGTTCTGATAGTCGTGGTACTCCGCCAGGTTATAGCCCTCGCCGGTGGTGTCCTGCTGAAAGACCAGCAGCTCCTGACTGCCGTCCTGATCCAGGTCCACAGTGGTGTAGGCCTCGTTGTATGTGGTGCTCATCAGCTGGTTGGCCCCGCTGCCGTTGACGTTGTAGGCGGCCAGGGTGTGAACGCCGGCGCTGAGCTGCCAGCTGACGATGATCTCACGGCTGCCGTCCCCGGTCAGGTCCTCATAGGCCACGGAGTTGATGGAGGTGCCGTCGCCCTCCAGCATAGCGGACTGGCGGTAGGTCTGATCCTCCCCCTGGCGGAACAGGCACACCCGCATGGGCTTCTCCTCGGCGGAGGCCACCCGGAGAAACACCGCCGCCGTCTCCTGTTCGCCGTCGCCGTTCAGGTCCAGCAGCTGGATGGTGGAGGTGTTGCTGCCGTAGCTGATGGTGGCGTACTCCGCCCCCAGCTCGCTCATGGTGGCGTCGATGGTGTTCTGGAGGTCCCGGTATTCCTGGGGCAGGGCGGGGGGCGCGTACAGGTTGTCCACCGGCTCAAAAATGCAGCCGCTGAGGCACAGCCCCAGGGCCGCGCCCAGAGCGGCAGACAGGAAACGCCGTTTCATCGCTCTCCCCTCCTCGCAAACAGTCACAGTTAGTAAAGCATTATATCATAATTTTTGCCCTGTGCATATGGATTTTTTGTGAACGAGAAAATTTTCTACAAAAATTGCGGCGGCGCTGGAAAAGCGCCGCCACAACTCGTTCAGTATTGATATTTTTTCCGCAGGGCCCACAAAAGCGCCGCTGTCACCGCCACGGCCATCGCCTCTGCCGCTACAATCGACAGCCAGATGCCGTCCACCTTCCAGAAAAGCGGGAAGACAATCACCGCCGACACCTGGAACACCAGCGTGCGCAGGAAGGAGATGACGGCGGACACCAGGCCGTTGTTCAGCGCCGTAAAGAAGGACGAGCCGAAGATGGCAAACCCGGAGAACAGGAAGGAGAAGGCGAAAATGGTGAACGCCCGGGCGGTGAGGGCCAGCAGCTCGGCGTCGTACCCCACGAACAGCAGGGACAGCGGCCTGCCCAGCAGCCGGGCGGCGGCAAACATGGCCGCCGCGAACACGGCGATGACCGCTAAGCTCCGCCGGCGCAGGTTTTGCAGCTCCTCATGGTTCTGCGCCCCGTAGTGGTAGCCGATCACCGGGGCGGCGCCTACCGAGTAGCCGATGAACACCGCCTGGAACACCAGGCTGACGTACATCAGCACACCATAGGCCGCCACGCCGTCCTCCCCGGCGTAGCGCAGCAGCTGGGCGTTGTAGAGCATGCTCACCACCGAGCCGGAGATGCTGCTCATCAGCTCCGACGCGCCGTTGGTGCAGGCCTTCCGCAGCGCCCTGCCGTCGAAGCGTGTTTTGCCCAAGCGGAGCAGGCTGCTGTTTGGCCGGGCAAAATAGACCAGCGGAATAACCCCGCCCACGCACTGGCTCAGGGCGGTGGCCGCCGCCGCGCCCTCCAGCCCCCAGCGCAGCACCGCCACAAACAGCCCGTCCAGCGCCATATTCGTCACCCCTGCCGCCACCGTCACATACAGGCCCAGCGCGGGCTTCTCCGCCGCGGCAAACAGGCACTGGAACTCATACTGGAGCACAAAAGCCGGTATGGCCAGCAGGATAATCCGGGCATAGGTCACGCTGTCCTCCAGCATCTGGCCCTGGGCCCCCAGGGCGGCGGCTATAGGGCTGATGAGGAGCAGTCCTATAGCCGCCAGCGCCGCGCCGCAGGCGATGCCGGCGTAGATTACCAGGGAAAACAGGCTGTTGGCCTTTTCCACCTTTCCCTCGCCCATGGTCTTGGCGATGAGGGCCCCGCCGCCGGTGCCCAGCATGAAGCCCGCGCTCCCCAGAATCATCAGCACGGGGAAGATGAAATTCACGGCGGTAAACGAGGTCTTGCCCACAAAGTTGGAGACAAAAAAGCCGTCCACCACGCCGTAGATGGAGGTGAACACCAGCATCACGATGGAGGGCAGGGTGTAGCGCAGTAATTTGGAATAATTAAAATGATCTGACAGTTGAATTTTCATTTGGTTCCTCCCAGGCCGGCGTGGAACGCCCGCCGGTCCTCTGATTTACTCATAGTCCTTTCGTTTTTTCTTTCAGGGCGGTGTGAAACCGCTCGGTGAGCTCCAGATACATCCACAGCTCCTCCTTGGTCCAGGAGGCGTAGATCTCGTCCTCCAGCTCTATCAGCGGAACCGCCGTGCGCCGGGCCAGCGCCCAGCCCTGCTCGGTGAGGCGGACGTTCTTCCCCCGGCCCTCCCCCGGCTCCAGGCGGACGGTCCCCTCCCCCTCCAGCCTGCGGATGGCGGAGTTGATGGTCTGCTTGCTGGCCCCGGACTGCCGGACAATCTTCTGAAGAGGGCACGCTCCCCCCTCGCCGCACAGCGTGTACAGCACCGTCATGGCGCTGTCCGACAGCCCCAGCCTCACCGCCGCCTCGTGATACGTCCCATTGATCTCCCCCAGCAGGTGGTTCATTCTGCGCATCTCTTTTGAAATGGAAATGTCCATGGCGCGCCTCCCAAGTCCGAAATCATACCAACGGATTATAGTATGATTTCGGACCAATGTCAAGCCTCTCTCTCAAAAAAACAGCGGCGGAGTCTCCCCCGCCGCCGCACTCTGTTTTTGCCGTCACAGCACGCACTCCAGCTGGCAGTCAAAGGGCTCCGCCTCCACATGCTTCCGGTTGTACTCCTGGGCCTCCACACATCCCATCCTCCGGTAAAACGCCTGGCTCTCCACCGCCGAGTGGGCGGATATGTACAGCTTCCTCCCCCCGTGGGCGCGGGCCCAGTCCTTGGCCGCGGCAAACAGCGCCGCGCCGATCCCCTGTCCCCGCATGTCCTCGGACACGTGGATGCTGGATAAATCCAGATAACAATGCTCCCCGCCGAACAGCTCCGGCTCCACTGAGGCAAAGCCCTTCAGCTCCCCGTCAAGGAACGCGCCCAGCACCAGGCCGCCGGTGCTCACCGTGTTTTTCAGGCAGGACACCAGGAACCCGTAGTCCTCCTCCGACCAGTCGTCAATAAACGGGTCGTCCCGGATCACCCATTCGCCCCCATCCCTCCGCCAGCACTTGACCACCACCTGATGCCGGATAAAGGGCCGGAACAGCTCCCGGTCCAGCTCGCCGGCGGAAACAGCTCGATATTCAATCATTGGTCAAACCTCCAAAGCATTTATTTTGTTCATTTTATCGGAACGCCCCGGCTTTGTAAAGCCTGCCCCGGCAAAAAAGCGGAGGGAAGCCCCCGCCTCCCTCCGCCTTTTGTCAGACCTCCCGCTTTTCCGTCCGCAGGACGATGTCCTCCCGCTCCACGGCCAGGCACAGGGTGTCCCCCGCCCCCAGCTGCTCGGACAGCAGCAGGTCGGCGGCGGGCTCCTCCACCCTGCGGCGCACCGCCCGGCGGATGGGACGGGCCCCCTGCTCCCGCTCCCCGCCGGGGTCGGCCAGCAGGGACACCGCCTCCCACTTGGCGTCCAGGTCCACCCCCAGCTCGGACAGGCGGCCCCGCACGTTTCCCAGCATCCGCAGTGCGATGCGCTCCAGGTCCCGGCGCTCCAGGCGGTCGAACAGGATCACCTCGTCCAGGCGGTTGAGAAACTCCGGCTTGAAGCGGCCCTTCAGCTCCGCCATCACCGCCTCCCGGCGCTTGTCGTCGGAGTTTCCCCCGGCAAAGCCCAGGGGGGGCGACTTGCTCACCAGCTTCTGCGCCCCGATGTTGGAGGTCATCACCACCACCGTGTTGCGAAAGTCCGCCCTGCGGCCCTGACCGTCGGTGAGCTGGCCGTCCTCCATCACCTGGAGGAGGATGTTCTGCAAATCGTCATGGGCCTTTTCCAGCTCGTCGAACAGCACCACCGACCAGGGGCGGCGGCGGACCTGCTCGGTGAGCTGTCCGCCCTCCTCGTGGCCCACGTAGCCGGGAGGGGACCCCACCAGCCGGGAGGCGGCGTGCTTCTCCATATACTCGGACATGTCGAAGCGGATCAGCGCCTCCTCGCTGCCGAACAGCGCCGCCGCCAGGGCCCGGCACAGCTCCGTCTTGCCCACCCCGGTGGGCCCCATGAACAGGAACACCCCGATGGGGCGGTTGGGCTCCTTCAGGCCCACCCGGCTGCGCCGGATGGCCGCCGCCACGGCGGACACCGCCTTCTCCTGCCCCACCACCCGGCGGTGGAGCTCCCCTTCCAGCTCCAGCAGCCGCTTGGCCTCGCCCTTGGTGATGGACTCCAGCGGGATGCCCGTCCACTGGGAAAGCACCGCCGCGATCTCCTCCCGGCCCAGCTCCCGGGCGGTGCCGCCCTTCTGACGGCTCTGCTTGCGGTCCAGCTCCCGGCGGAAGTCGGCCTCCGCGTCCCGGAGGATGGCCGCCCGCTCAAAGTCCTGCATGGCGATGGCCTGGGCCTTCTCCCGGGCCGCCCGCTCCGCCCGGTCGGACAGCGCCCGAAGGCTGATGGGCACCTCCTCCTCCACCCGCATCCGGGCCGCCCCCTCGTCGATGAGGTCGATGGCCTTGTCGGGCAGGAACCGGTCGGGAAGGTATCGCTGGCTCAATTCCACCGCCGCGTCGATGGCCCCGTCGGAGATGGTCAGGCCGTGGTGCTCCTCATACCGGCGGCGCAGGCCACGCAGGATGGCCTTGGCCTGGTCCGGGGTGGGCTCCTCCACCCGCACGGGCTGGAACCGGCGCTCCAGCGCCGCGTCCTTTTCGATATACTTTCGGTACTCCTCCAGGGTGGTGGCGCCGACGACCTGAATTTCACCCCGGCTCAGGGCGGGTTTGAGGATGTTGGCCGCGTCGATGGCCCCCTCGGCGGACCCCGCTCCCACAATATTGTGGAGCTCATCCAGAAACAGGATCACGTTCCCCGCCCGGCGCACCTCGGCCAGCACCTGGTTCACCCGCTCCTCAAATTCGCCCCGGTATTTGGTGCCCGCCACCATGGACACCAGGTCCAGGCTCAGCAGCCGCTTGCCCCGCAGGGGCTCGGGCACCGCCCCGGACGCCATGCGCAGCGCCAGGCCCTCCGCCACCGCCGTCTTGCCCACGCCGGGCTCGCCGATGAGGGCGGGGTTGTTCTTGGTCCGCCGGGCCAGGATCTGGATCACCCGACCCACCTCCTGCTCCCGGCCCACCAGGGGGTCCAGCGCCCCCATGGCCGCCATCCTGGTCAGGTCCCGGGAAAACCGGTCGGTGAGGCGGGTGTCCGCCCCCTCCCGGGCTCGGGGGCGCTCCTCCCGGTACAGCGCCTGGGGGTCGCCCCCCGGACGGCCCGCCGTGTTCTGGGGCGTCTGCTCCCCCTTGTTCCGATCCATCATAAAAAAACCCCGCAATCTTTGAAATATACTCAGCCGTTCCACGTCATCACTCCCACCGCCGCCGAAGGCAATGATATCGTCACTTGGCAAGGATGGGAAATTTTAGCTGAAATTATACATTTCCCCCGGTCAAAATTTTAACTTGCATTTTCCGCAGGATGTGGTACAATAGGAAGCGGTTCAAAACATTACTTTGGAGGTGTAATACACATGGCACGTAAAATCGGTGACGCCTGCGTATCCTGCGGCGCTTGTGAGAGCTCCTGCCCCGTGGGCGCTATTTCCATGGGCAGCGATCATATGGAGATCGACGCCGGCGCCTGCATCGACTGCGGCGCTTGCGAGGGCACCTGCCCCACGGGCGCCATCTCCGCCGAATAATCCGGCAAAGCCTGGCCCCCGGCCTCTTTATCAGAGGCCGGGGGCTTTCCTTTTTGACGCTTTTTCCCAGATTCCACACAGACAGATTTTTCCGCCGCTCCCCTGTTCGTCAAAGTGCTCCCATTTCGCCCACACCCTCCCATTTTTGGTTGGGCAAAACGCTGATTTTGTGGAAACTTTAACATGCACACCCAAAATATCATGGATTTAAAGGGGAAGTTATGCTATACTGTGTAGCTGGTGGGAGATGGTTTTCCACCAGTACCATCAGCTCGCGTCCGCCTCCGTTTTCGGACCCGGGCGCTGCCATTAATACACTATATATTTATGAGGAGGAACTTTCTATGGAAACCTATGGTCTGGAAAAGCTCGGCATCACCGGCATCAAAGAGATCGTGTACAACCCCACCTACGAGCAGCTCTTTGAGGCGGAGATGGACCCCGCTCTGGAAGGCTATGAGAAGGGCCAGATGACCGAGCTGGGTGCGGTCAACGTGATGACCGGCATCTACACCGGCCGCTCCCCCAAGGACAAGTTCATCGTGATGGACGAGAACTCCAAGGACACCGTGTGGTGGACCTCCGACGAGTTCAAGAACGACAACAAGCCCGCCTCCCAGGAGGCCTGGGAAGCCTGCAAGGCCCTGGCCGTTAAGGAGCTGTCCAATAAGAAGCTCTACGTCATGGACGTGTTCTGCGGCACCAATAAGGACACCCGCATGGCCATCCGCTTCATCATGGAGGTGGCATGGCAGGCCCACTTCGTGAAGAATATGTTCATCGCCCCCACCGAGGAGGAGCTGAAGAACTTCAAGCCCGACTTCGTCTCCTACAACGCCTCCAAGGCCAAGCTGACCAACTTCAAGGAGCTGGGCCTGAACTCCGAGACTGCCGCCATCTTCAACATCACCTCCCGTGAGCAGGTCATTCTGAACACCTGGTACGGCGGCGAGATGAAGAAGGGCATGTTCTCCATGATGAACTACTACCTGCCCCTGAAGGGCATCGCCTCCATGCACTGCTCCGCCAACACCGACATGAACGGCGAGAACACCGCCATCTTTTTCGGCCTGTCCGGCACCGGCAAGACCACCCTGTCCACCGATCCCAAGCGCCTGCTCATCGGCGACGACGAGCACGGCTGGGACGACGAGGGCGTGTTCAACTTCGAGGGCGGCTGCTACGCCAAGGTCATCGACCTGGATAAGGAGTCCGAGCCCGACATCTACAACGCCATCAAGCGCAACGCCCTGCTGGAGAACGTCACCGTGGACGAGAACGGCAAGATCGACTTCCACGACAAGTCCGTCACCGAGAACACCCGCGTGTCCTACCCCATCGACCACATTGAGAAGATCGTGCGGCCCATCTCCCGCGGCCCCGCTGCCAAGAACGTGATCTTCCTGTCCGCCGACGCCTTCGGCGTGCTGCCCCCGGTGTCCATCCTGACCCCGGAGCAGACCCAGTACTACTTCCTGTCCGGCTTCACCTCCAAGCTGGCCGGCACCGAGCGGGGCATCACCGAGCCCACCCCCACCTTCTCCGCCTGCTTCGGCCAGGCCTTCCTGGAGCTGCACCCCACCAAGTACGGTGAGGAGCTGGT